>NZ_JAMPXE010000069.1 GCF_023701345.1 Rhodoferax sp.
ACAAAGCGAGCCCCAACACGGCTCGTCGCATTATTTTTAACATCAAAAAAATTTCTCAATGACAGCCGTGTCACTCGCCAGACTGGAGGCAGGCGGCTGGTTCGGTCAGAACGCTGCGCAGTGTAATGCGCCGTCAGGCCATGATTTCGTCGAGTGGCCAGCGCGGCTTGACATCAAACGCATAGACCTCGCTGGCCAATTGAATCCCGGACTGCAGTCGCATGGCGGCTGCCATGGCGATCATGGCGCCGTTGTCAGTGCACAAGTGCAACTCCGGGTAATGCACACGCACACCGCGCCTGGCGCACGCCAGATTGAGCTGTTCACGCAAGCTGTGATTCGCGCCGACACCACCGGCCACCACCAGCCGCCGCAAACCGGTTGCCTTGAGCGCAGCCAGTGATTTTTTGACCAGCACCTCCACAATCGCAGCTTGGGTGGAAGCGGCCAAATCGGCCAGAACCTGACCATGCAGCCCCTCGACGGCACAACCCTGCGCCGATGCCAGCTTTTTGGCCTGCACCATCACTGCCGTCTTCAACCCGGCAAAAGAAAAATCCAGATTGTCACTGTGCAGCAGCGGACGCGGCAGCTTGAACGCAACAGGATCACCCATTTCTGCCAGTCTCGACAACGCCGGGCCACCAGGGTAGCCCAGGCCCAGCAACTTGGCCGACTTGTCAAACGCCTCGCCGGCGGCGTCATCAATGGTTTCACCCAGAATCTGGTAGCGCCCCACCCCATCCACCTGCATCAATTGGGTGTGTCCACCCGACACCAGCAAAGCCACAAACGGAAACTCGGGCGGATCGACACTCAAAAACGGCGACAGCAAATGCCCTTCCAGATGGTGCACGCCCAACACCGGTTTCGCCAGCGAGGCACCCAGGGCGCAGGCCACGCCCGCCCCCACCAGCAGCGCACCGGCCAAGCCCGGGCCACGGGTAAAAGCCACCACGTCCACGTCCTGCAAGGTTTTACCGGAGGCCTGCAACACCTCCTGGGTCAGCGGCAGGACACGGCGAATATGGTCGCGGCTGGCCAGCTCGGGCACCACGCCCCCATAGGCCTGATGCATCTCGATCTGGCTGTAAAGCGCATGCGCCAACAACACCGGCAAGTCCTGACCCTGCACACGCACCAGCGCCACGCCGGTTTCGTCACACGAGGACTCAATTCCCAACACACAGTAATCTTTTGCCATAGTTGGCAAGTTTAGGGGATCACAATTTCAAACCCAGGCCGGCCAGATAGGTGCGAATGGCCGTTTGGGACACCGCCACCAACTTGAACGCAGAGGGATCCAGCATCCAGGTATGAATCAGGCCGACCATCAGCGCATGCAGGCCATGCGCTGCCACGGCGGCCGGCACGGCCAGCGCCACCGTGCGCCGGGCGGCAGCGTCCTGCAAACTGCGCTGCATCTGCTGGGTGCCGTCCAAATAGCACTTGACGTGCCGTTGTTTGACGGCCAGCAGCTCGTCAACGTATTCCACTTTCAAGGTGGCCACTTCAAAAATGGCGCGGGTGCGCGCATCCGATTCGATGCTGTGCATGGTCCACAACATGGCGCGCTCCAGTTCGGCAAGTGGATCTTGCCCCGCATCATGGCCAATCTGCTGCATGGCTTGCTCCATGGGCAGGACGGCGCTGTCCATCATGGCATTGAACAACTCGGCCTTGTTTTTAAAGTGCCAGTAAATTGCCCCCCGTGTCACGCCAGCAGCTTGTGCAATGTCTTGCAACGAGGTGCGCGACACCCCTTTTTCAACAAAAACGCGCTGCGCCGCTTCCAGCAACTGGTGACGGGTTTCTTCGGCGTCTTCTTTGGTACGGCGGACCATGGGTGTATTTTCTTGGCAGGGTTATTAACTTACATACATGATTGTATGTATAATTCTGAAAAAATCAAGCCCGCTATTCCACCCTGCTTTTGCCTTGTCCTGAGCGTTCATTTTTCCAGGAATCCCACCATGTTGCACAACCGCACGCACCTTGCTCGCCCATACCCCAGCCGACCCCCATCACACCAGCGCATCTGGACAAGCACCGCATTGGGCTTGACCCTGTTGCTGGCAGCCTGTGGCCAGAGCAGTACGCCCGCAGCCGGCCCCGGCGCGCCGGGTGGCATGCCACCACCGGCCGAAGTGGGCGTGATCACAGTGAATCTGACCGATGTGGGTTTGGTCACCGAACTGCCAGGGCGGCTGGAGGCCTCGCGCGTGGCACAGGTACGCGCACGCGCAGCCGGTATTGTGCAAAAGCGCCTGTTTGTCGAGGGCAGCCAGGTGCGCGCCGGTCAGGCACTGTTTCAGATAGACGCCAGCCCCTACCAAGCCACTTTGGCCAGTGCCCAGGCCTCGGTGGCCAAAGCCGAAGCCAACCTGATGCAAGCCTCGGCACAAGCCGAGCGCTTCAAACCGCTGATCGAAGCCAAGGCCATCAGCCAGCAGGAATTTGTCAATGCCCAGGCCGCGCAGAAACTGGCTGAAGCAGACGTCGCCGTGGCCCGTGCTACGGTGCAAACGGCGCGCATCAACCTGGGCTACGCGGCCATCACGGCGCCGATCAGTGGCCGCATTGGCCGCGCCCTTGTCACCGAAGGTGCCTTGGTCGGCCAAGGCGAGGCCACACCCATGGCCGTGATTCAGCAGACAGACCCGATGTACATCAACTTCACCCAATCCGCCGCCGAAGTCATGCGCCTTCGCAAGGCCATGGAAGCTGGCCAGCTCAAGCGCGCCGGCAGCCAGGCGGCCAGCGTGCGTGTGCTGCTGGAAGACGGCAGCGAATATGCCAAATCCGGCAAGTTGCTGTTTTCAGACCTGACGGTCGACAGCACCAGCGGCCAGATCACCCTGCGCGCTGAAGTGCCCAACCCGACCGGCGCCCTGCTGCCAGGCCTGTTTGTGCGTGTCCGCCTGGAGCAGGCGCAAGTGAGCAGCGCCATCACCCTGCCCCAGCAGGCGGTGACGCGTTCCGCGCAGGGTGATTCGGTCATGGTGGTTGCCCCCGACGGCAAAGTGGCACCGCGCCCGGTCAAGGTGGGTGCGCAACAAAACGGTCAGTGGGTCATTCTGGATGGACTGCAAAGCGGTGACCAGGTGATGGTTGATGGTTTCCAGAAACTGCGCGGGGATGCCCCGGTGAAGCCAGTGCCATGGCTGGCCCCTGGCAGTGCGCCCGTTGCCGCCAGTGCGGCATCGGCTGCGATGGCACCCGCCTCTGCCAGCGCAACCGCCAGCGCTGCGCGCTAAGGAGCCGTTGCCATGGCTAAATTTTTTATTGACCGGCCCATCTTTGCGTGGGTCATTGCGCTGTTCATCATCGTGCTGGGCTCGGTGGCCATCACCCAATTGCCGATTGCCCAGTACCCGCCGGTAGCGCCGCCTTCGATCGTGATCTCGGCCACTTACCCGGGTGCTTCCGCGAAAACACTGGAAGAAAGTGTGCTGTCGATCGTCGAGCAGGAAATGAACGGCTCGCCCGGCCTGATCTACATGGAATCCGTGGCACAGGCCAGCGGCACCGGCAGCATTACCCTGAGTTTCGAGCCCGGCACCAATGCCGATCTGGCCCAGGTGGACGTGCAGAACCGGCTGTCACGCGCCACGCCGCGTCTGCCCTCTGCGGTAACGCAGCAAGGCGTGCGCGTGGACAAGGCGCGCAACAACTTCCTGCTGTTTGCCATTTTGTCGTCTGACGACCCGGCTTTGAATCCGGTCGCGCTGGGTGATTACGCCTCGCGCGCCATCGTGCCTGAAATACAGCGTTTGCCGGGTGTCGGCCAGGTGCAATTGTTTGGCACCGAACGCGCCATGCGCGTCTGGATTGACCCCGCAAAACTCATGAGCCTGAACCTGACTGCCGCCGAAGTCACCGCCGCCATCCGGGCGCAAAACGCCCAGGTGTCTGCCGGTGAAATTGGCAGCCTGCCCAACGTGGCCGGCCAAGGCATTGCCGCTACCGTGGTGGTCAATGGCCAGCTCGGCAGCGTCGAGCAGTTTGGCAATGTCATGTTGCGCGCCAACACCGACGGCTCTGCCGTGCGCTTGAAAGACGTGGCGCGCATCGAACTCGGCGCCCAGTCCTACGCCACTTCGGCGCGGCTCAACGGCAAACCATCCACCGGCATTGGCGTGCAGTTGTCACCCAGTGGCAACGCACTGGCCACGGCCAAGGCGGTACGCGCCCGCATGCACGAGCTCGAAAAATTCTTCCCCAAGGGGGTGACCTGGAACATTCCCTACGACAGCTCACAGTTCATTGAAACTTCGCTGACGCAAGTAGCCACCACGCTGCTGGAAGCCGTGCTGCTGGTGTTTTTGGTGATGTACCTGTTTTTGCAGGACTGGCGCTACACGCTGATCCCCACGCTGGTGGTGCCGATTGCGCTGCTGGGCACCTTTGCCACGCTGCTGGCGATGGGTTTCTCGATCAACGTGCTAACCATGTTCGCCATGGTGCTGGTGATCGGCATCGTGGTCGACGACGCGATCGTGGTGGTGGAAAACGTCGAGCGCATCATGAGCGAGGAAGGGCTGGCGCCGCTGGAAGCCACGCGCAAGGCCATGGGCCAGATCTCTGGCGCCATCATCGGCGTCACCGTGGTGCTGATCTCGGTGTTTGTGCCGCTGGCGTTTTTCAGCGGCTCCATCGGCAATATTTACCGCCAGTTCTCGGCGGTGATGGGCGTCTCGATTGCGTTTTCGGCGTTTCTGGCACTGTCACTTACCCCGGCTTTATGTGCCACCCTGCTGAAACCAGTTGAGGCGGGCCACCACCATGCCAAGCGTGGTTTTTTTGGCTGGTTCAACCGCGGCTTTGCCAAAACGGCCAAAGCGTATGAAGGCGGTGTCGCCAAACTGCTGCCGCGTGCAGCCCGTTACCTGGTCATTTACCTGGCCATCCTGGCCGGTGCGGCGCTGATGTACCAGCGCCTGCCAGCTTCGTTTTTACCCAATGAAGACCAGGGCACGATGCTAGTGAATGTGCAACTGCCGCCGGGTGCCACACAGGGGCGCACCCTGGACGTGATGCAGCAGGTGGAAGGCTTCATGCTCAAGCAGCCTGAAGTCAAAAGCATGGTGAGCGTGTTGGGTTTCAGCTTCTCCGGCCAGGGGCAAAACGCTGCGCTGGCGTTTGTCACGCTCAAGGACTGGTCCGAGCGTCCGGATGAAAGCAGCTCGGCGCAGGCGCTGGCCGGGCGGGCCTTTGGCGCACTGTCAGGCATTCGTGATGCGTTCATTTTCCCTTTGAGTCCGCCGCCGATCCCTGAGCTGGGCGCGTCAAGCGGCTTCAGCTTCCGCCTGCAGGACCGTGCCGGTCTGGGCCATGAAGCGCTGCTGGGTGCGCGCAACCAGTTGCTGGGCATGGCCGCGCAAAGCAAGGTACTGACCCAGGTGCGACCGGACGGGCTGGAAGACGCGCCGCAATTGCAATTGGACATTGACCGCGACAAAGCCAGTGCCCTGGGCGTGGGTTTTGACGCCATCAACGCCACCATCTCCACGGCGCTGGGTTCAAGTTATGCCAACGACTTTCCCAACGCCGGCCGACTGCAACGCGTGATCGTGCAAGCCGACGCACCCGCGCGCATGCAACCCGACGATTTGCTCAAACTCAACATGGTCAACAACAAGGGGCAAACAGTGCCCTTGTCAGCCTTTGCCAGCACGCGCTGGGTCACCGGCGCCATGCAGACGGTGCGCTACAACGGCTACCCGGCCATGCGCATCAGCGGCAGTGCCGCAGCCGGTCTGAGTACCGGTGACGCGATCAACGAAATGGAAAAATTAGCCAGCCAACTGCCGCCCGGCTTCGGCTTTGAGTGGACCGGCACCTCACGCGAGGAAAAACTGGCGGGCGCGCAGGCCATGATCCTCTATGGCTTTGCCATTTTGTCGGTGTTTTTATGCCTGGCGGCCCTGTATGAGAGCTGGACCATTCCGCTGGCCGTCATTCTGGTGGTGCCACTGGGTGTGCTGGGCGTGATTGTGGCCACGCTGCTGCGCGCCTACGCCAACGACGTCTACTTTCAGGTCGGCCTGATCACCATCATCGGCTTGTCGGCCAAAAACGCCATCCTGATCATCGAGTTTGCCAAGGACCTGCAGGCCCAGGGCAAAAGCGTGGTCGCAGCGGCCCTCGAAGCCGCCCACCTTCGCTTTCGCCCGATTGTGATGACCTCCATGGCCTTCACGCTGGGCGTACTGCCACTGGCCCTGGCCAGCGGCGCCGGATCCGCCAGCCAGCGCGCCATTGGCACAGGCGTGATTGGCGGCATTCTGACGGGCACCGCGCTGGCCGTGGTGTTTGTACCGATCTTTTTTGTCGTGGTGCGCAACCTGTTCAAGGACAGCGCGCGCCAGCAGCAAGTGCATGCGGCGCAAGCCCAGCACATGGGAGTGCATTCGCATGAGTAACAAACCAAAAAAATCACTTCCGGCGCCAGCGCGCGCCGTGGCACTGGCAGCCATCACTTTTTTAGCGGGCTGCTCACTCATGCCGACCTATGAGCGGCCCAGCGCGCCAGTGGCGGCCCAGTGGCCGGAATCCGCGCAAACCGGCGTCGGCAGTGCCAATACCGCGGCGCCGAGCTGGCAGGATTACTTTACGCAGCCCGCGCTGCGCCAGTTGATTGATACCGCGCTGGCCAATAACCGGGACCTGCGGGTGGCGCTGCTCAACATCGAACAAGCCCGCGCCCAGCTCGGCATTCGCCGGGCCGACCAGTTGCCCACCCTGAACGCTGCCGCCACGGGCTCACGCACCCCCGACAGCAACGGTGCCATCAACAGCAACTACAACGCCGGGTTGCTGGTGACTGCTTATGAACTTGACTTTTTTGGTCGTGTCGCCAGCCTCAAGGAGCAAGCCCTGGGTCAGTACCTGGCCAGTGCAGAAGCGGCACAGACGGTACAGATCAGCCTGATCGCCACCGTGGCACAGAGCTGGCTGAACCTGCTGGCTGACGAAGAGTTGCTGGCTGTTTCGCGCCAGACGCTTGACTCCCGCGCTGAATCCCTCAAGCTGGTCGAGCTCAAGCGTCAACATGGGGCGGCCTCCGATTTTGAGCTGCGCAACGCGCAAACTCTGCTGGAGTCAACCCGCGTCACGCTGGCCCAGCAGTTGCGCCAGCGCGCGCTGGACGAAAACGCCCTCGCCTTGCTGCTCGGACAAGCCATCAGCGAAGCCGATCGGGCACAGTGGAAACCGCACAAGATGGAACAACTGGTGTTTGCCGAGCTGCCCGCCGGACTACCCTCCGACCTGCTCGCGCGCCGCCCTGATATTCGCCAGGCCGAGCAATTGCTGATGGCCAGCAACGCCAATATCGGGGCCGCCCGGGCTGCCTTTTTTCCACGCATCAGCCTGACCGCCGGTGCCGGTTCTGCCAGCTCCGCGCTCTCCGGCCTGTTCAAGGACGGCTCCTGGGGCTGGACCCTGGCGCCTCAACTGGTGCTGCCGATCTTTGATGCCGGTCGCAACCAGGCCAATCTGAACGCCGCCAAAACCGGGCGAGAGATTGCTGTCGCCCAGTACGAAAAAGCCATTCAAAGTGCTTTTCGCGAGGTGGCCGATGCCCTGGCCAGCCGCGCCACACTGGCAGAGCAATTGCAGGCCCAGCAAGCCCTGCTCGCAGCAGAAACTGCCCGCAACCACTTGACGCAACTGCGCCTGCAACACGGCGTGGCCAACCAGCTCGATTGGCTCGACGCCCAACGCAGTTTGTTTGCCGCCCAGCAGGCCCTGGTGCAAACCCGGCTGGTCAGTTTGCAAAATCAGATTGCACTGTTCAAGACCCTGGGCGGGGGCACGACGCCAACCCCACGGCTTTAAGCCACACCCTCCGACATCCATTGAATTTTCCCTGACAATCTGAGTTCTTGTGACCTTGGCCTATGGCCTGCTTAATGAATGACAACCATGAACATCACCACCCTCACTCTCACCGCAGCGCTTGTTCTTACGGTAGCTGGCTGCTCCAAAACAGACACCACCAGTCCCGGCGCAACGCCGGATGGCAGCGCGGCGGCCACCGCTTCAGCGGCGCCTGTTGCCAATGCCGGATCTTCCTACGACCTGGTAGCGACCAAGGGCAAGGGCTTTACCGTTGGTGCCCTGATGAGCGCACAACCTGTCTATGTCCTGTTTGATCCGCAATGCCCGCACTGCGGTCGCTTGTGGCAGGCATCTTTGCCGCTGCTCAGCAAGGTGAAATTTGTCTGGATTCCGATCTCGTTCAACCCGGCCAAAAGCCTGCCACAAGGTGCCGCCCTGCTGGGTGCAGTCAATCCGGTGGAAACCATGACCGCGCACGAACAGTCACTGCTGGCTGGCACCGGCGGCATGGCTGCCAGCGCCGACGTGCCCGAAGAGCTCAAGCAGGCCATCAACAGCAACACCCAGTTGCTGAATCAGCTGGGTGTCGATTCGGTGCCGTTTTTGCTGGGCAAACACAGGAAAACCGGTGACATTGTGAGCTTCAACGGCGCCATGGAGACGACAGCTTTGGCGAATTTGCTGGGCGTTGAGTAAGCCTGCCAAGCCTGGCCAGGCGAGGGTCTGGCTGATTGGCAACCACGCACCATAAAAAACCCCGTTCAGGATGCCACGGCACCTTGAACGGGGTTTTTTATTTGATCAGGTTCAGGAGGTCGCTGCTTCCGGAACTTCTGGCTTGGATTTACCCTCTTTTTTTGGCAGAGGCTGGATGTCAAGCAGGACTTCGGTTTTGCTTTCGTCCGTGTCGTCAAGCTCCACGGTCAAGCGGCCACCATCGACCAGCCGGCCAAACAGCAATTCGTCAGCCAGAGCGCGGCGAATGGTGTCCTGAATCAGGCGTTGCATGGGCCGGGCACCCATCAACGGATCAAAGCCTTTCTTGGCCAGGTGCTTGCGCAACTTGTCGGTGAAAGTGACCTCGACCTTCTTGTCGGCCAACTGGGCTTCAAGCTGCAGCAGGAACTTGTCCACCACCCGCAAGATGACGTTTTCATCGAGCGCCTTGAAGCTGACGATGGCGTCGAGCCGGTTGCGGAACTCGGGCGTGAACATGCGCTTGATGTCGGCCATCTCATCGCCGGCTTCGCGCGGGTTGGTAAAGCCGATGGCGGCCTTGTTCATGGTCTCGGCACCGGCATTGGTGGTCATGACGATGATGACGTTGCGGAAATCGGCCTTGCGCCCGTTGTTGTCGGTCAGCGTGCCATGGTCCATCACCTGCAACAGCACATTAAAAATGGCCGGGTGCGCCTTCTCGATTTCATCAAGTAAAAGCACACAGTGCGGCTTCTTGGTGATGGCCTCGGTCAGCAAGCCACCCTGGTCAAAACCGACATAGCCCGGGGGTGCACCAATCAGGCGGCTCACGGCATGCTGCTCCATGTACTCGCTCATGTCAAAACGAATCAGCTCGATGCCCATGATGTAGGCCAATTGCTTGGCCGACTCGGTTTTGCCGACGCCGGTTGGGCCGCTGAACAAAAAGGTGCCGATCGGCTTGTCGCCCTTGCCCAGGCCCGAGCGCGACATCTTGACGGCCGAGGCCAGCATGTCGAGCGCCTTGTCCTGGCCAAACACCACGTTGCGCAGGTCGCGCTCCAACGTCTTGAGCTTGCCGCGGTCGTCGTTGGACACGTTGGCGGGCGGAATGCGGGCAATCTTGGCCACGATGTCCTCGACCTCGGCCTTGGTGATGATTTTCTTGCGCTTGGACGGCGGCAGGATGCGCTGGGCGGCACCGGCCTCGTCGATCACATCGATCGCCTTGTCGGGCAAATGCCGGTCGTTGATGTACTTGGCGCTCAGCTCGGCCGCCGCCTGCAATGCCGCCACGGCGTACTTGACATTGTGGTGCTCCTCAAAACGCGACTTGAGGCCCTTGAGAATTTCAACCGTCTGCTCCACCGTGGGCTCGACCACATCGACTTTCTGGAAGCGACGCGACAGCGCCGCATCTTTCTCGAAGATACCGCGGTACTCGGTAAAAGTGGTGGCCCCAATGCACTTGAGCGCACCGGAACTCAGGGCGGGCTTGAGCAGATTGGAGGCATCTAGCGTGCCGCCCGAGGCGGCGCCAGCGCCGATCAGGGTGTGAATCTCGTCAATGAACAGGACCGTATTGGGCTTGTCCTTGAGCGCCTTCAACACGCCTTTGAGGCGTTGTTCAAAATCACCCCGGTATTTGGTACCGGCCAGCAGGGCGCCCATGTCGAGTGAATAAACAATCGAATCGGCCAGGATCTCGGGGACATCCTTTTGCGTGATGCGCCAGGCCAGGCCCTCGGCGATGGCCGTCTTGCCAACACCGGCCTCGCCGACCAGCAGCGGGTTGTTCTTGCGCCGGCGGCACAGGATCTGGATAACGCGCTCGACCTCATACTCGCGCCCGATCAGCGGGTCAATCTTGCCTTCTTTGGCCAGTTGATTGAGGTTTTGCGTGAACTGCTCCAACGGAGAAGACTTTTCGTTCTTCTCGCTGGCGCCTTCCTCGGCCTCGGCCGGATTGTCCGCCGAGCGCGCCGGCTCGGGCGGGTCGCTCTTCTTGATGCCATGGGCAATGAAATTGACCACATCAAGGCGCGTCACGCCCTGCTGGTGCAGGTAATAGACCGCATGCGAGTCCTTCTCGCCAAAAATGGCCACCAGCACGTTGGCACCGGTCACCTCTTTCTTGCCACTGCCGGTGGACTGTACATGCATGATGGCGCGCTGAATGACGCGCTGAAAACCCAGCGTGGGCTGGGTATCGACGTCTTCGGTACCAGCAACTTGCGGCGTGTTGTCCTTGATGAAGGTGATCAGGGACTTGCGCAAATCATCGATATTGGCCGAGCAGGCACGCAACACTTCGGCGGCGCTGGGGTTGTCCAGCAAGGCCAGCAGCAAATGTTCCACGGTGATGAATTCGTGGCGCTGTTGACGCGCCTCAACAAACGCCATGTGGAGACTGACTTCCAGTTCTTGGGCAATCATAAAGTTCCTTTGATAGCTTTTGTTTCAGGTTTCAACTGTAATCTGATTTCTAATTCATGTGCGCGTGTCAGGTTTCAATCATTTGTTAGGCAACTGGTTCACAAAAGCACTTGAGCGGATGTCCCGCCTTGTTGGCCGCGTCCAGCACCTGATCAACCTTGGTCGCGGCGACATCACGGGTATAGACGCCGCACACGGCTTTGCCTTCCAGATGGATCTTGAGCATGATCCGGGTTGAGGTTTCGAGGTCTTTGCTAAAGAACTCCTGCAACACCATCACCACGAATTCCATCGGGGTGTAGTCGTCGTTGAGCATCACTACCTGGTACATCTGGGGCGGTTTGGTGCGCTGCGTGCGGCGCTCCAGAACCACGGTACCGTCGTTTTCAACAGTTTCATTCGGCTGGACAGGAACAATTTTGGGGATTTTGGTGGCCATGGGTCGATTTTATCGGCCTGATTTCTGCAAGCGCGCAAAGGTCTTGCGAAACTTGGCCACCTTGGGCGCCGCCACCGCCAGGCAATAAGCCTGCTCGGGGTGGTTTTCAAAAAAATCCTGGTGGTACGCTTCCGCCGGCCAGTAATTGGTTTGCGGCAGCACTTCGGTCACGATGGCACGCGGGTAAACCCCGCTGCGGGTGAGCTCATCGATCAGCGCCAGGGCTTCCTGCTGCTGCTCCGGCGTGGTGAAATAAATGCCGCTGCGGTACTGCGTGCCATGGTCATGGCCCTGGGCGTTGCGCGTGGTGGGGTCGTGAATCACAAAGAAAATCTCCAGGATCTCACGCACGCTGATCTGTTCAGGGTCGTAGACCAGCTTGACCACCTCGTTGTGTCCCGTGCTGCCGCTGCATACCTGCTCATACGTGGGGTGTTGCGTCTGGCCATTGCAATACCCCGACTCCACATCGAGCACGCCCGTCACCTGCACATAAACCGCCTCGGTGCACCAGAAACAGCCCCCGCCCAGTGTGATGGTTTGATTTGTCTGACCCATGCATTGCCCCTTGAAAAATGCGAGCTGAAGAATAAGCTGCCCGTTCATGCTAGCCGCAAAGCGACAAACCTGGTGCAGCCGGGTCTTTGCCTGAATTGACAAGCGCATGACCCCAAGTTACACTAATAACCCATTAGTCATTAACTTCATGCCAGTGCCAGCACATCCCGACACAGCCTTGCCGGACAGCCAGACCCGCCGCTCGCGCCGCAAGGAGGCACGCCCCGGCGAACTGCTGGCTGCCGCGCTGGATTTATTCGTCGAAAAAGGTTTTGCTGCCACCCGCGTGGAAGAAGTGGCGCAACGCGCCGGGGTTTCCAAAGGCACGCTGTTTTTGTATTTTCCAAGCAAGGTTGAACTGTTCAAGGCCGTGGTGCGCGAGAACATTTCCGGCCGCTTTGCCGTATGGAATGACGAGTTTGAACGTTTTGAGGGCAGCACCCACGACATGCTGCGCTACTGTTTGTTTAACTGGTGGGAGCGCCTTGGTTCCACCCGGGCCAGCGGCATCCTCAAGCTGATCATGAGCGAGGCGCAAAATTTTCCGGAATTGGCCAGTTTCTACCAACAGGAAGTCATGCAACCCGGCAAAACCCTGATTGAGCGCATTTTGCGGCGTGGTGTGGCGCGCGGTGAACTTCGCCCGATGGACTTCACTTACGGGGTGTACCTGGTGCTGGCCCCCATGTTGTTTTTGGCGCTTTGGAAGCATTCATTGGGCCCCTGTTGCAGCGAACATGCGCAACTTGAACCCCATCACTATCTGGCGGCCCAACTCGACATGCTGATGCACGGCTTCAGTCAGCCCAAGACCCCCATGAACCCTTCCCTGGAGCACCCCCTGCCATGAAACCCTGGATGAAATGGGCGCTTGCCGGCCTCGTTGTGGCCTTGCTGGTGGCCGGCGCGTTGCGCACCTTGTCGGCGCGTCAAGCCCGCCAGACAGCCCTCGAAGCACAACAGGCAGCGCAGAAATCGCAAGTCAGCGTTGCCCTGGCAGCGAACGACCTGGTGCAGGTCAAGCCCCTCGAACTACAACAAAGCGTATTGATCTCGGGCCCGATCAAAGCCGTTAATACGGCACTGGTCAAGGCGCGCGTGCCCGGTGAACTGCGGGATTTGACGGTACGCGAAGGCGACAGCGTGCGCGCCGGTCAGGTACTGGCCCGCATCGACCCCACCGAGTCCGACGCCCGCTTGCGCCAGGCCCGCCAGCAAGCGGCCGCCGCCAAAGCCCAGGTGGCCATAGCCCAGCGCAATTTTGACAACAACCAGGCACTGGTGGCGCAAGGCTTTATCTCCAGCACCGCGCTGGCTTCATCACAAGCCAGCCTGGACGCGGCCCAGGCCAGCTACCAGGCGGCGCAATCGGGGGCGGATCTGGCCGCCAAGGCGCTCGACGACACGGTGTTGCGGGCTCCCATTGCCGGGCAAATTTCCCAGCGCCTGGTGCAGCCGGGTGAACGCGTTCCGGTGGACGCGCGCATCGTCGAGATCGTTGACAACCGGCAACTGGAGCTGGAAGCCAGCCTGAATGCGGCCGATTCGCTGCAGGTCAAAACGGGACAAAGCGCCCAACTGACACTGGACGGTACCAACCAGGTCATCCACGCCAAAGTGGTCCGCATCAACCCGAGCGCCGCCGTGGGCAGCCGCGCCGTGCTGGTTTATCTGGCGCTGGCGGCCGATGCCAGTTTGCGCCACGGCCTGTTTGCACAAGGCAGCCTGAGCGTGGGTGTCGTCAAAACCCTGGCCCTGCCCCTGAGCGCCGTGCGCACCGACAAGCCGCAGCCCTATGTGCAACTGGTCAGTCAGAACCAGGTGCAACATGTGAATGTGACACCGGGCGTTCGCGGTGACCTGGCGGGCGTGGCCATGGTGGCCGTGACGGGCGTTGCGGAGGGCAGCCTGCTGATAGACGGCTCGGTCGGCAGTCTGCGTGTCGGCACGCTGGTGAACACAGCAGCCCAAGGACCCCAATAAATGTGGTTCACCCGCGTCAGCCTCAACAACCCGGTATTTGCCACCATGGTCATGCTGGCCCTGGTGGTGCTGGGGCTCTTTTCCATGCAGCGCCTGCAGGTGGACCAGTTCCCCAACGTGGATTTTCCGGTGGTGGTGATCAGCACCGACTACCCCGGCGCCTCGCCCGAGATTGTGGAAAGCGAAGTCACCAAGAAAATCGAGGAAGGCGTCAATTCGATTGCCGGCATCAACGCACTCACGTCGCGCTCGTATGAAAGCCAGTCGGTCGTCGTCATCGAATTCGGCCTGCACATGGATGGCCGCAAAGCCGCTGACGATGTGCGTGAAAAAGTGGCGGCCATTCGCGCCACCTTGCGTGATGAGGTCAAAGAGCCGCGGGTGCTGCGTTTTGACCCGGCCAGCCGTGCCATCTGGTCGGTGGCAGTGTTGCCCGATGTCGGCGCAGGCGCACCACTCAACGCGGTGGAACTCACCAGCTGGGCCGAGCAAACACTGAAAAAACGGCTGGAAAACGTGCGCGGCGTGGGCTCGGTGGCCCTGGTCGGCGCCAGCATGCGCGAGATCAATATTTATCTGAACCCGCAGGCCCTTGCCACCTATGGCATCACACCCGAGCAGGTGGCCAATGCCGTGCGCAATGAAAACCAGGACTATCCGGTGGGCAGCATCCGCTCCAGCGCGCAAGACCGGGTGATCCAGATCGCCGCGCGCGTGCAGCGCCCCGAAGACTTTGGCCGCATCATCGTCGTGCGCAAAAATGGCGACCCGGTGCGGGTTGAGCAACTGGCCGAGGTGAAGGACGGCGCCCAGGAAGTCGAGAGCCTGGCGCTCTACAACGGCCAGCGCACCCTGCTGCTGAACGTGCAAAAGGCGCAGGATGAAAACACCATCGCCGTGGTCGACGGCCTGAACAAAACACTGGCAGAACTGCAAAAACAATTGCCGCCCGGCGTCAAGCTGACGCAGATCACCGATGGCTCGCGCCAGATCCGGGTCTCGGTCTCCAACGTGCGGCAGACCTTGTTTGAAGGCGCGCTGCTCACCGTGCTGATCGTGTTTTTATTCTTGAACTCGTGGCGCTCCACCGTCATCACCGGCCTGACGCTGCCGATCGCCCTGATCGGCACTTTTTTCTTCATGAACCTGCTCGGCTTCACCATCAACATGATCACCATGATGGCGCTGAGCCTGTGCGTTGGCCTGCTGATTGATGACGCCATTGTGGTGCGCGAAAACATTGTGCGCCACGTGCAAATGGGCAAGGGCGCGTTTGACGCGTCGATGGACGGCACGCGGGAAATCGGCCTGGCGGTGCTGGCCACCACCCTGTCGATCGTGGCGGTATTTTTGCCGATTGGCTTCATGGGCGGCATCATCGGCAAGTTCTTCCACGAGTTCGGTCTGACCATCGTGGCGGCGGTGCTGATCTCGATGTTTGTCAGCTTCACGCTCGACCCCATGTTGTCCTCCATCTGGCACGACCCCAGCATCGAGGCGCACGGCAAGCACCACGCCCCGCGCACGCTGTACGACAAAACCATTGGCCGCATCACTGCCTTGTTTGACCACGGCACCGACGCGCTGGTCGATGTTTACCAGGGCATTCTGCGCTGGGCACTGGCGCACAAGCTCAGCACGGTGGCGCTGGCCGTTGCCATCTTTGTCAGCAGCATTTTCATGGTGCCGTTGTTGGGCACCGAGTTCGTGCCCAAGTCCGACTTCTCCGAGACCAACCTCACTTTCAACACGCCGGTGGGCTCATCGCTCGACGTCACCGAAGCGCGGGCACGCCAGGTGGAAGGCATCATCCGCTCGTTCCCCGAGGTCAACTACACGCTGACCACCATCAACACCGGCAACGCCCAGGGCAAGATGTACGCCAGCATCTACATCCGGCTGGTCGATCGCAACCAGCGCACGCGCAGTGTCGATGACATGTCCACCGTGCTGCGCCAGCGCCTGCGCGAGGTGCCGGGCATCAGCGTGACCCATGTCGGGCTGCTCGATCCGGTGGGTGGCCAAAAGCAGATCGCCTTTTCCATCCAGGGTGCCGACATGGGCGAACTGTCACGGCTGAACACGCTGGCGCTGGACAAAATCCGCAGCGTGCCGGGGCTGGTCGATGTGGACTCGACCCTCAAACCCGACAAGCCCACACTCGACGTGCAGGTGCGCCGCGACGTGGCCTCCGACCTGGGCCTGAACGTGGCGCAAATTGGTTCATCCCTGCGCACGCTGGTGGCCGGCCAGACCGTGGGCAACTGGCGCGCCCCGGACGACCAGACCTATGACGTCAACGTGCGCCTGTCACCCGAGTCGCGCAAGCAGGCCGATGACTTAAACGCCCTGCCCTTCACTGTGGGCACACAAGCGGACGGCAGCGCCCGCGTGGTGCGGCTTGACCAAGTTGCCAAAGTGGTCGAATCCACCGGCAGCAACCAGATCAACCGGCGCGACCTGACACGCGAGGTGGCCATCACCGGCAACGTGTCGGGCCGTTCGGCCGGCGAAGTCTCCGCCGGTATCAAGACAGCGATGGACAGCATTGCCATGCCGCCCGGTTACAGCTACAAGTTCAGCGGTTCGGTGAAGGACATGGCCGAGGCGTTTGGTTACGCGCTGTCTGCGCTGGCACTGGCCGTGATTTTTATTTACATGATTCTGGCCAGCCAGTTCAAGAGCTTTTTCCAGCCGCTGGCGCTGATGACGTCCTTGCCGCTGACGCTGATCGGCGTGGTGCTGGCGCTGATGCTGTTCAACTCGACGCTGTCAATGTTTTCGGTGATTGGCGTGGTCATGCTGATGGGCCTGGTCACCAAAAACGCCATTTTGCTGGTGGACTTTGCCATCCGCGCACGCGAAGACGGCATGAACCGGCACGACGCTCTGCTGATGGCGGCCAAAGTGCGCCTGCGCCCCATCCTGATGACCACGCTGGCCATGATTTTCGGCATGGTGCCGCTCGCCTTTGCCCTGTCCGAGGGCTCCGAGATGCGCGCGCCCATGGGCCAGGCGGTGATCGGCGGCGTCATCACTTCGTCGCTGCTGACGCTGGTGGTGGTGCCGGTGGTGTACTGCTACATGGACGATCTGGCCGCCTGGTGCCGCCGCCGGCTCGGCCTGCGCCCCGCCGAACCGACACGGACCATTCCTTAAAATGGCGGGTTTGCCCAGCCCCCTCGACACCCTGTTTCAAACGAGTTGATGCCATGACCACATCCCCCGCCGCCCTCAGCCA
>NZ_JAMPXE010000070.1 GCF_023701345.1 Rhodoferax sp.
GGTTGGGCGTGCAAGGCCAGCTGGATCAGGGCCTCGCGCTTGCGGGTTTCGACTTCGACATGCGGGTCGGCCGTGTGGCCGCCAAGCACGCGCAGCGTCAGGCGGTAGAGGTCTTCGAGCAGCTTGCCTTTCCAGGCGTTCCAGACCTTCGGCGAGGTGCCACGAATGTCGGCCACGGTGAACAGGTAGAGCGCGGTCAGGTAGCGCTCGTTGCCGACCCGTTTGGCAAAGGCCGCAATCACATCGGGGTCGCTGAGGTCGGTTTTCTGGGCCACGCGGCTCATGGTCAGGTGCTCGCGCACGATAAAGGCGATGAGTTCAGTGCTTTCCCGGGTCACGTCGTGCTGCTTGCAAAAGCGCCGTGCTTCGATTTCGCCCAGTTGGGAGTGGTCGCCGCCGCGGCCCTTGGCGATGTCGTGGAACAGGGCCGCCACATACAGCACCCAGGGCCGGTCCCAGCCGCTCGCCAGTTGCGAGCAAAACGGGTACTCGTGCGCGTGTTCGACAATGAAAAAACGCCGCACGTTGCGCAGCACCATCAGCACATGCTGGTCCACGGTATAGACATGGAACAGGTCATGCTGCATTTGCCCGACGATTTTGCGAAACGCCCACAGGTAGCGCCCCAGGACCGAGGTCTGGTTCATCAACCGCATGGCATGGGTAATGCCGCTGCGTTGCTGCAGAATCTGCATGAAGGTGGCGCGGTTGACCGGGTCATTGCGGAACGCGCCGTTCATCAGGTCACGGGCGTTGTACAGCGCCCGCAGCGTGCGCGCCGACAAACCATTCATGCCGGCGGTCTGGAACACCAGGAAAGTTTCGAGGATGGCATGGGGCTCACGCCGGTAAAGGTCGTCACTGACCACTTCGACCATGCCCGCCTTGTCGGAAAAACGGGCATTGATGGGGCGCGGTTCATGGGTGCTGGGGCTCAGGCGCTCTTCGATGTTGAGCAACAAAATCTGGCTGAGCTGGGTCACGGCCTTGGCGGCCCAGTAGTAACGTTTCATGAGCGCCTCGCTGGGGCGAACGAATGAACGCTTGTCCGCCGAAGCGGGCGGGGCTTCAAAGCCAAAGGCCTGCGCCACCGCGTTTTGCATGTCAAAAATCAGCCGGTCTTCGCGCCGTTTGGCAATCAGGTGCAAGCGGGTTCGAATGAGCCAGAGCAGGGCTTCATTGCGTTTGATTTGCTGGACTTCAAAGGCCGTGGCCAGGCCGTTTTTGGCGAGTTCGTTCCAGTTGCTGCCCAGGCCCGCCGCCTTGGCCACCCACAGGATCACCTGCAGGTCACGCAGGCCGCCGGGTGATTCCTTGCAGTTGGGCTCCAGCGCATAAGGGGTGTTGTCAAACTTGTTGTGGCGCTGGTGCAGCTCCAGGGTTTTGGCGACAAAAAAAGCATGGGGGTCGATGGCAGCGACAAATTGCTGCCTGAACTGGTCATAAACGGCTGCATTGCCGGTGATCAGGCGCGACTCCAGCAGGGAAGTTTGCACGGTGACATCCTGGCGCGCCTCGTTGAGGCAGTCGGCCACCGAGCGCACACTGGAGCCGATTTCAAGGCCCGTGTCCCAACAACTGCCAATAAAACCCTCAAGGCGGGTTTTGAGGTCAGCGTCATGCTCCAGCTGAACGGCATCAGGCAGCAGGACCAGCACATCCACATCCGAATACGGAAACAATTCGCCGCGACCATAACCGCCCACGGCGGCCAGGGCCAGCGACGGCGGAAAGGCCGCGTGCTGCCAAAGGCTTACCAGGGTTTGATCGGCCAGCTTTGCCAGCTTGCCCAGTGTGCTGCCCACGCTGCGCGCGCTACGGCTGCCTTCTGCCAGCGATTGCAACAGCGCCGCTTTTTTGGCACGGAATTCTTTGCGCAGCGCTTTTATTTCTGTCATGGGTCACACGCCATTAAAAAATTACAAATCAGGGCACTGACAGGGTGACTGCGGGCGTTGCGGGTTTGACAAAGTCAGGGATCGCCGGACTGTTGGCGGACAGGGTCAGGACCTCATAACCGGTTGGAGTGACCAGCACGGTGTGTTCCCACTGCGCCGACAGGGAGTGGTCTTTGGTGACGATGGTCCAGCCGTCACCGAGCGCCTTGATCTCCTTGCGCCCGACATTGAGCATCGGCTCGATGGTGATGGTCATGCCGGCCTTGAGCTGCTCCAGGGTGCCGGGCTTGCCGTAGTGCAGGATCTGCGGATCTTCATGAAAGTTCCGACCAATGCCGTGGCCGCAATACTCGCGCACGACACTCAGGCCGTGACCCTCGGCAAAGGTCTGGATGGCATGGCCGATGTCACCCAGGTAGGCGCCGTCGCGCACCTTCATGATGCCTTTCCACATGGCTTCATAGGTAAGTTTGCACAGTCGCCGGGCGGCCACCGAGACGTCGCCCACCATGTACATGCGGCTGGAGTCGCCGTGCCAGCCGTCCTTGATGACGGTCACATCGATATTGACGATGTCGCCTTTTTTGAGCGGCTTGTCGTTGGGAATGCCGTGGCAGACCTGGTGGTTGATCGAGGTGCAAATGGATTTGGGGTAGGGGTTGTGGCCGCCTGGCGCATAGTTCAGGGGTGCCGAGATCGCTCCCAGCACTTGCGTGGTGTAGTCTTCGGCCAGGCGGTCGAGTTCGTTGGTGGTGACACCGGGCTTCACAAATGGGGCCAGATAGTCCAGCAGTTCGGCGGTCAGGCGGCCGGCGACGCGCATGCCGGCAATGCCTTCGGAGTCTTTGTAGGTGATCGTCATGCTGCAAATTATCCCATTGCGAACAAGAACCGTTTTTTATAAGTGTTTCAGGCCGATGCCGCGCTTGGCTGGCCGGAAGCAGGGGAAAATCGGACCCTTTGAACCCAAGCCTTGAAACTTCTGTGATCAGCCACAAAATCTGCGTTGCGCCCATGTTGGACTGGACCGACAGGCACTGTCGTTACTTTCATCGCCTGCTGTCGCGCCAGGCCCTGCTTTACAGTGAAATGGTGACCACCGGTGCCCTCATTCACGGCGACCGGGCGCGCCATCTGGATTTCAATGCGGCAGAGCTGCCACTGGCGCTGCAACTGGGTGGCAGCGAGCCCTTTGAGCTGGCCCAGTGTGCGCGCATGGCCGAAGACTGGGGTTACAGCGAAGTGAACCTGAATTGCGGCTGCCCCAGCGAGCGGGTGCAGCGCGGCGCCTTCGGTGCCTGCCTGATGCGCGAGCCGGTTTTGGTGGCTGACGGCGTGAAAGCCATGCTGGACGCGGTGTCGATCCCGGTCACGGTGAAGCACCGCATTGGCATCGACAAAACCGAGAGTTATGACTTTGTGCGCGACTTTGTCGGCACGCTGAGCCTGGCCGGTTGCCGCACTTTCATTGTGCATGCGCGCAACGCCTGGCTGCAGGGGCTGAGCCCCAAGGACAACCGCGAGATACCGCCGCTGCGCTATGAGGCGGTGTACCGGCTCAAACAGGATTTTCCGGCGCTTGAATTTGTCATCAATGGCGGCATCACACAGACGGCCCAGGTGGCGCAGCACCTGCAGCAAGTGGACGGCGTCATGCTGGGCCGTGAGGCGTACCACAACCCGTGGTGGCTCAGCGAATGGGACCAGCAGTTTTTTACCGATGCCGGTCAGGCCAGCCAGACGCGCGAAGCCATCGAGTTGCAGATGGTGGCCTACATGAACCAGCAGGCCGCCCGGTTCGGCACGCCCTGGCAAACCATTGCCCGGCACATGTTGGGCTTGCGCCATGGTTTGCCGGGTGCGCGGCGTTGGCGTCAGGTTTGGAGCGATCACAAACTCAAGGCACTGCCGCCTGAGCAGGTGATGGCGCTGGCGCACCAGCCAGCAGCCTGAGAAAAACCCTCAGTGCGGCGCTGCCGGCGGGTGCGACATCAGCCGGTCGGTGTAGGCGATGGCCATGGCCGAGAACAGGAATGCGATGTGGATGACCGTTTGCGCGATCAGCACCTTGTCGGTGTAATTGGCGGCATTGATGAAGGTCTTGAGCAGGTGGATCGAGCTGATGCCGATGATGGCGGTGGCCAGCTTGACCTTGAGCACCGAGGCATTCACATGGTCCAGCCACTCGGGTTGGTCTTGGTGGCCTTCCAGGTTCAGACGGCTGACAAAGGTTTCATAACCACCCACAATCACCATGATCAACAGGTTGGAGATCATGACCACATCAATCAGCGCCAACACCACCAGCATGATGACGGTTTCGTTGAGCTGCGTGATGGGCACGTCGGTCTTGTAGCCAATGCCGTTGATCAGTGCCTGCAACGCCGTCTGGCTGCCAAAAGCCGCTTCGAGCAAATGCACCAGCTCCACCCAGAAGTGAAAAACGTACACCGCTTGCGCCAGGATCAGGCCCAAGTACAGCGGCAATTGCAGCCAGCGGCTGGCAAAAATGAGACGGGGAATAGGGCGCAGCGGGCGGCTTGGCGGTGTGACAGGCAGGTTCATTTTGATTGGATTAAAGTTTGGTCGGATTGATTTTAGGAGGGCGGCTTGTCAGGCCCGTGACAGTCAGTGGCCTGTAAGTGCCAGCCGTGACATTATCGGGCGAACTTTGTTTAACTAGAGGAGACTTATCCGTGACTACACCCACAACTGCTGTTGAATCCATGTTGGTTGAAAACCGTGTTTTTCCGCCCAGCGAGGCCACCGTCAAGGCGGCCCGTATTTCGGGCATGGACGCCTACAACGCCTTGTGCGCTGAAGCTGAAAATGACTTTGAGGGCTTCTGGGCCCGTCTGGCACGTGAAAACGTGGTCTGGAACAAGCCTTTTACAAAAACGCTGGACGAGTCCAATGCGCCTTTCTACAAGTGGTTTGATGATGGTGAGCTCAATGCCTCGGCCAACTGCCTTGACAAACACATGGGGACGCCCAACGAAAACAAGGTTGCCGTGATTTTTGAGGCCGACGACGGTGCAGTCACCAAAACCACCTACAAAGAATTGCTGGCCAAAGTCTCCCAGTTTGCCAATGCGCTCAAGGCCAAGGGCATCCAGAAGGGTGACCGCGTTTTGATCTACATGCCCATGACCCTGGAAGGCGTGATTGCCATGCAGGCCTGTGCCCGTATTGGCGCCACCCACAGCGTGGTGTTCGGCGGCTTTTCCGCCAAGGCCTTGCAGGAGCGCATTATTGACGCCGGCGCCGTGGCCGTGGTGACCGCCAACTTCCAGATGCGTGGCGGCAAGCAGTTGCCGCTCAAGGGCATTGTGGACGAAGGCCTGGGCCTGGGTGGCTGCGAGTCGATCAAGACCGTGTTTGTGTTTGAGCGCACCACCAGCCCCTGCAACATGGTGGCGGGCCGTGACATCAGCTTCACCGAGGCGCTGGCCGGGCAAAGCACCGAGTGCGCACCGGTCATGGTGGGTGCCGAGCACCCCTTGTTCATCCTCTTTACTTCGGGTTCCACTGGCAAGCCCAAGGGCGTGCAGCACTCTACCGGCGGCTTTGTGCTGTGGTCCAAGCTGACCATGGACTGGACCTTTGACTTGCGTGCCGATGACATTTTCTGGTGCACGGCAGACATCGGCTGGATCACCGGCCACGCCTATGTGGCTTATGGACCGCTGGCGGCGGGTGCCACCCAGATCATTTTTGAGGGCATCCCGACCTTCCCGAACGCCGGCCGTTTCTGGCAAATGATCGAGCGCCACAAGTGCAGCATTTTCTACACTGCGCCCACCGCCATCCGCTCGCTGATCAAGTCAGCCGAGAGTGATGAAAAAGTGCATCCCGACCGCTCGGATCTGTCGAGCCTGCGCATTCTTGGCACCGTGGGTGAGCCGATCAACCCGGAAGCCTGGATGTGGTACTACAAAAACATCGGTCACGAAAAGTGCCCGATCGTGGACACCTTCTGGCAGACCGAAACCGGCGGCCACATGATCACACCGCTGCCAGGCGCGACGCCGCTGGTGCCCGGTAGCTGCACCCTGCCACTGCCCGGCATCATGGCCGCCATCGTCGACGAAGCCGGACATGATGTGCCCAACGGTTCGGGCGGCATGCTGGTGGTCAAACGCCCCTGGCCGTCGATGATCCGCACCATCTGGAATGACCCTGAACGCTTCAAAAACAGCTATTTCCCGGCAGAAATGGGCGGCACCTATTACCTCGCGGGCGACGGCGCGGTACGCAGTATCGACCGCGGTTACTTCCGCATCACCGGCCGCATTGATGACGTGCTGAACGTGTCGGGTCACCGCATGGGCACCATGGAGATTGAATCCGCGCTGGTGGCCAAGACCGACCTGGTGGCTGAAGCCGCCGTGGTGGGCCGGCCGGACGACCTGACGGGTGAAGCGATTTGCGCCTTTGTGGTGTTGAAGCGCGGTGTGCCGACAGGTGATGAAGCCAAGCAAATCGCCAAGGAATTGCGTGACTGGGTGGCCAAGGAAATTGGCCCGATTGCCAAGCCCAAGGACATCCGTTTTGGTGAAAACCTGCCCAAAACCCGTTCCGGCAAAATCATGCGCCGTCTGCTGCGTTCGCTGGCCAAGGGAGAAGACATCACCCAGGATACGTCGACGCTGGAAAATCCGGCCATTCTGGGTCAGTTGGGCCAAGCTTACTGAGCCAGTCAGGCTTGCATGAAAAAGCCCGCCATGGCGGGCTTTTTCAATGGTGGGCGAAATGGCTTATTTGAGCGACAACACCCAGGAAGCCAATTGCTTGGCCTCGGCGTCACTGACCTGAGGATTGGCCGGCATGGGAATGGCACCCCAAACGCCCGAGCCGCCCTGTTTGATCTTGGCCACCAGTTTGGCTTCCACGTTTTGCCCGGCGTATTTTTTGGCGACATCCTTGTAGGCCGGACCGACGACCTTTTTTTCAACGGCGTGGCAAGCCATGCAGTTCTTCTTTTGTGCCAAGGCCTGGTCTGCCATTGCGGGTACCGCCACAAAAACAGTGGCGAGCACGGCAAAAAGAGTACGCTTCATGCAGGAGTCCTTTGAAAAGATGGGTTAGAGTCTGTTTCGTGCCATTGTAGTTAGCATGGTTAGACCGTGTTGCAATGGGTTCAATCTCACGGTATGAAAGGCGACTATGTATTTGCTGGGTTTGGGTATCGTTTTAATGCTGCTGAAATATCTGGCCATCGGGCCGGTTGCCGATTGGTCCTGGTGGTGGGTGCTGTCGCCGTTTGTATTGGCCGTCGTCTGGTGGGCCTGGGCCGATGCCTCGGGCTACACCAAACGCAAGGCGATGGAGCTAGAAGAAAAAAGAGTCGCTGAGCGCCGTCAGCGGACCAAGGACGCACTGAACTCCTCTACGCAAAAAAGACACCGCTGATATAACGTGACCTCGCGACTTGATCGCGACATTTCAGCTATTGCGGGAATACAGACCTTGCTTGATGCCTAGCGTAACGGTGGTAGATAATTCCCAGCCTGTTATCGCATTGCCTCCATTCATTCACTGACACAGAACACCATGCCCGCATACCTCTCCAAAACATCCACCGCTGGTCGCAACATGGCTGGAGCACGCTCGCTCTGGCGCGCCACTGGCATGAAGGACGATGATTTCAGCAAACCCATCATCGCCGTGGTCAACTCGTTCACGCAGTTTGTCCCGGGTCATGTGCACCTGAAGGATTTGGGGCAGCTGGTGGCGCGCGAGATCGAGGCTGCTGGCGGCGTTGCCAAGGAGTTCAATACCATCGCTGTTGACGATGGTATTGCCATGGGCCACGACGGCATGCTGTATTCGCTGCCGAGCCGCGACATCATTGCCGACTCGGTCGAGTACATGGTGAATGCGCATTGCGCCGACGCCATGGTGTGCATCTCGAATTGCGACAAGATCACCCCCGGCATGCTGATGGCGGCCATGCGGCTGAACATCCCGGTGGTGTTTGTTTCCGGCGGCCCGATGGAGGCCGGCAAGGTCAAGCTGGCCAACCCGCAAACCCAAGTGATGGAGTTCAAGAAACTCGATTTGGTGGACGCCATGGTGATGGCGGTGGACGACAAGGTGAGCGACGCCGATCTGGCCGAGGTGGAGCGCTCGGCCTGCCCCACCTGCGGTTCCTGTTCGGGCATGTTCACAGCCAACTCGATGAACTGCCTGACCGAAGCGCTGGGCCTGTCCCTGCCCGGCAACGGCACCGTGGTGGCCACGCATGCCGACCGCGAGCAATTGTTCAAGCGTGCCGGTCGCCTGGTGGTGGAACTGTGCCAGCGCTACTACGAGCAAGACGACGCGTCGGTGCTACCGCGTTCCATGGGCTTCAAGGCCTTCGAGAACGCCATCACGCTCGACATTGCCATGGGCGGCTCCACCAACACCATCCTGCACATCCTGGCCATCGCGCAGGAAGCCGAAATCAACTTCACCATGGCCGACATCGACCGCCTGTCGCGCCACGTGCCGCAGCTGTGCAAGGTGGCCCCCAACACCAACAAATACCACATTGAAGACGTGCACCGCGCCGGCGGCATCATGGCCATCCTGGGTGAGCTGGACCGCGCCGGCAAGCTGCACACCGATGTGCCCACGGTGCATGCCAAGAGCATGAAAGACGCGCTCGACGCCTGGGATATCGCGCGCAACCCGTCGGACGCCGTCAAGACCTTCTACATGGCCGGCCCGGGGGGCATCCCCACCCAGGTGGCGTTCAGCCAGGCCAGTCGCTGGCCGAGCCTGGACCTGGACCGCGCCGAGGGCTGCATCCGCTCCGGCACCCATGCCTTCTCGCAGGAAGGTGGCCTGGCCGTGCTGCACGGCAACATCGCGGTGGACGGCTGCGTGGTCAAAACCGCTGGCGTGGACGAATCGATTCTGGTGTTCGAGGGCTCGGCCTTTGTGACCGAGTCGCAGGACGAAGCGGTGGCACAGATTTTGGCGGACAAGGTCAAGGCCGGCGACGTGGTGATCGTGCGCTACGAGGGCCCCAAGGGCGGCCCGGGCATGCAGGAAATGCTCTACCCCACAAGCTACATCAAGTCCAAGGGCCTGGGCAAAGCCTGCGCGCTGCTGACCGATGGCCGCTTTTCCGGCGGCACCTCGGGCCTGTCGATTGGCCACGCCTCGCCGGAAGCGGCTGCCGGCGGCGCCATCGGCCTGGTGCGCAATGGCGACCGGATCCGCATTGACATTCCGAACCGCAGCATCAACGTGCTGTTGTCCGACGAAGAGCTGGCCCAACGCCGCCTTGAGCAGGACGCCAAGGGCTGGAAGCCCGCCCTGCCGCGCCCGCGCAAGGTGTCGGCCGCGCTCAAGGCCTACGCCAAGCTGGTGATGTCCGCCGACAAGGGTGCCGTGCGCGACCTGTCGCTGCTCGAAGACTGATTCGCAGCAACAGCTTGCGCCACTGCAACCCATGCTGATTCATCCTGAAATAAATCCTGTTGCCCTGCAACTCGGCCCGCTGGCCGTTCATTGGTATGGCCTGACCTACCTGGCCGCCTTTGGTTTGTTCGTGTGGCTGGGGCGGCTGCGGCTGCACCATGCGCCATTTGCGTCCATAAGGGGCGCACACGCCTGGAAAACTCAGGATGTGGAAGACATACTGTTTCTTGGCGTGGTTGGCGTGGTGCTGGGCGGTCGCCTGGGTTATTGCCTTTTTTACAAGCCGCTGTATTACGCCGCCCATCCGCTGGAAATCTTTGCGGTATGGCAGGGGGGCATGAGTTTTCATGGCGGCATGCTGGGTGTGGTTGTGGCCATGCTCTGGTTCGCGCATTCCCGCCGGCGGCCTTGGTTGCAGGTGGCTGATTTTGTGGCCCCCTGTGTCCCCACGGGTCTGGCCGCCGGGCGCGTGGGCAACTTCATCAATGGTGAATTGTGGGGCAGGGTGGCCGACCCGGATTTGCCTTGGGGCATGGTTTTCAGGGGCGCTGGTGATTTGCCGCGCCACCCGTCGCAGGTGTACCAGTTTTTGCTGGAAGGCCTGCTGCTGTTTGTCTTGCTGTGGTTGTATGCCCGTAAAGAACGTGCCCAGGGCCAGGTGGCAGCCATGTTCCTGCTGGGGTATGGCGTATTCCGGTTTATTGCCGAATTTTTCCGTGAGCCCGATGCCCACCTGGGGCTGTTGTCACTCGGGATGAGCATGGGACAGTGGCTGTGTGTGCCAATGATCGTGGGCGGTCTGGGTTTGTGGTGGTGGGCTGGCGCACAGTCTCGTCAATAAGGCAGAAACAGCTTGTCACACTGAGCGACGAGTAGCGTTTGACTCCACATCAACATGCCGGCAAAAATCAGGTTTGAACAGTTCGATGGCGTGGTGCACGTCACGCTCAGCTACCCCAAGCGCTTTAATGCCATGTCACGCGCCATGTGGCGGGACTTGAGAACGGTGTTTGAGCGCATTCAGGGCATGACCGACGTGCGCTGTGTGCTGGTGTCAGGGGCAGGCGCGCATTTTTGTGCCGGTGGCGACATTTCGGAATACGCCAGTTTCAGATTTCATGAAGCCTCTTTGCGAGAGTTCCACGAGGTGGAGGTGTGGGGCGCCCTGAGCGCCATGCTGACTTGTGATGTTCCGATGGTGGCGCAAATTGAAGGCAACTGCATGGGTGCCGGGGTCGAGATCGCCAGTTGTTGCGATATCCGTCTGGCGGCGCAATCAGCCCGCTTTGGTGCGCCCATTGCCAGGTTGGGCTTTCCGATGGCACCGCGTGAAGCGGCCTTGGTCGCCCGTGAAACGGGTCTGGCAACGGCCCGCCAGATGCTCCTCGAAGCGTCGGTTTTCAGTGCAACAGACATGCTGCAGCGCGGTTTCTTGAATCGTGTCGTGGCCGATGTTGATGTCAGCGCAGTCGCGCAAGCGACAGTGCGGCGTATTTGCGAGTTGGCACCGCAGGCCGCGCGCCTGAACAAGCAGACCCTTCGTGCCTATGTTTCTGATCCGTCATCAAGCCTGCTGGCCACGGCCTATGACTATGCTGACAGCGCCGAACAACGCGAGGGCATCAGTGCTTTTCTGGAAAAAAGACCGCCAAGGTTTTGACGGATCACCCGTGCAACCCATCCCGATTTACCGGTATCCAAGAGGAAATCACCGTGCCTGAAGCTTCTGCCAATCTTTATGCGCACTTGCGCCAGGCTTTTCCAGCTGATCTGGATGCAACCGCCATCGAAACCGATGCGGGGCAGTACTACAGCTGGCGGGATCTTGACCGCGGCACCGCCATGCTGGCCAATTTTTTGCAGTCACTGGGCTTGCCGGAAGGCGCACGCATTGCAGTGCAGGTTGAAAAGTCGGTGGAAGCGTTGATGCTGTACCTGGCCACGCTGCGCGCCGGTTATGTTTTTCTACCGCTCAATACCGCTTACCAAAGCGCAGAAATTGACTATTTTCTTGGCAACGCCGAGCCTGCCGTGGTGGTATGTGATGCCCGTAACTTCGGCTGGGTCAGCACGCTGGCGTTCAAGGCGGGCACGCGCTGGGTCTTCACCCTGAACGACGACCGCACCGGCTCCCTGCTGGAGCGCGCTGCCCATGCCTCAGATCAACATGCCGTGGTATCCAAACAGTCCGATGACCTGGCGGTCATCATTTACACCAGTGGCACCACGGGGCGCTCCAAGGGCGCCATGTTGACGCACTGCAATATGCTGAGCAACGCGCTGGTGTTGAAAGATTGTTGGGGCTGGCGCAGCCCGCAGCAAGGCGGCGATGTGCTGATTCATGCCCTGCCCATTTTTCATGTGCACGGCTTGTTTGTGGCGATCCATGGCGCGCTCATCAACGGCAGCAAGATGATCTGGCTGGCCAAATTCGACCCCAAAGTGGTGTTGCGGCACTTGCCGCATGCCACCGTGTTCATGGGCGTGCCGACTTTGTATGCGCGCCTGCTGGCTGAACCGGGGTTGAATAAAAGTGCAGCGCGGCACATGCGGCTGTTCATTTCGGGCTCTGCCCCCTTGCTGCTGGATACTTTCAAGACCTGGCAGGATCGCACCGGTCACACCATCCTGGAGCGCTACGGCATGAGTGAGACCATCATGCTGACCTCCAACCCCTACCAGGGCGAGCGCCGCGGTGGCACCGTCGGCCTGCCGCTGCCGGGGGTGAGTTTGCGGGTGGTGGACGGGCAGGATGCCGTGCTGGCAAGCGGTGAGATCGGCGACATCCAGGTGAAAGGCCCCAATGTGTTTGCCGGTTACTGGCGCATGCCTGAAAAAACGGCCGAAGAGTTCACGACCGACGGGTTTTTCAAGACCGGGGATGTGGGCCGGGTCGATGCCAAGGGTTATATGACCATTGTGGGGCGCAGCAAGGACCTGATCATCAGCGGCGGCTACAACGTCTATCCGGCAGAGCTGGAGAGTTTTATCAATGACCTGCCCGGTGTCGCCGAGAGTGCGGTGGTGGGCGTGCCGCATGCTGATTTTGGCGAGGTGGGTGTGGCCGTGGTGGTGGCCAGACCCGGTGTGCAGTTGGATGCGGGGCAGATTCTGGCCGCGCTCAAGGCGCGCCTGGCCAATTACAAGGTGCCCAAGCAATGCCATGTGGTGGCGGATTTGCCGCGCAACGCCATGGGCAAGGTGCAGAAGAATCTGTTACGCACCCAATACAGTTGAAGCCGCCATGCCATCCGGCAAACAGAATGGCATGGATCGGGCCGGCTTATCGCAACACCAGCACAGGAATATGCGAATGGGTCAGGACCTGCTGGGTCTCGCTGCCCAGCAGCAAGCGCTTGACGCCTTTGCGACCGTGGGACGCCATCACGATCAAATCGCATTTGTGCTTGCGCGCCGTGGCAATGATGGCATCTGACACCACATCGGACTTGATGGTCAGGGCGCGTGTCTTGACACCTTGTGATTCTGCTGTTTTCTTGACCTCGTCCACCACGACCTGGCCCTCTTCGGACCATTGTTTTTCAATGCGGCCAACTTCTGCCGCCTGCAATGCCAGACCCCCTTCAAAATAACTCTGGGGATAACGGGGAACCACTTTCAGCGCAACCAGGCTCGCACCGGTGAGGGCCGCGAGCGATATGGCACTGGTGACCGCTTTCTTGGACAAGGTCGAGCCGTCTGTGGCCAGAAGAATTTTGTCGTACATGATGGTCTCTCCAGCAAGTTGAAAGCGCCAGCATACACCCTGCCGCAACTCCTTGAAATTGATAAATGTCAGGTAGATTACAGCTTCGTCAGTTAACCTCACTCTCATGTCGCTTTTGATGTCCAGTCTCCCGTCTTTTGATGAACCCAAGCCTGAAGTAACAAAATTGGAGGCCGCGCTGGCGCTGCTCGATGACGAACAGGAATGGACTGCCTTTAGTCGACCCGTGGCGCAGCAGCCCGGGTGCTGGGAGTCCAACGTCATGATCGAAGGCATGCACTGCGCTGCCTGTGCCCTGACCATTGAAGATGCCCTGCAAAAAGTGCCGGGCGTGCGCAATGTCGAGGTCAGCGCCGGCAGTCACCGCGCCAAGGTGGTTTGGGAGTCAGCGACGGTAGCGCCTTCCGGCTGGATGCAGGCGGTGCTTGCAGCGGGCTACCGGGCACTACCGGCCAATGATGCCTTTGCCCGCGCGCGTCGGCTGGCCGAGTCGCGCAAGGCACTGTGGCGCATGATGGTCGCCGGCTTGTGCATGATGCAGGTCATGATGTATGCCTACCCGGCCTACGTGGCCCAACCCGGTGATTTGACCCCGGAACTGGAGCAATTGCTGCGCTGGGCCTCCTGGGTGCTGACCTTGCCGGTGATTTTTTTCTCATGCGGGCCTTTTTTCAGCAATGCCTGGCAAGATGTGCTGCATCGACGCATCAGCATGGACCTGCCGGTGGCGCTGGGCATGTTGATTACTTTTTTGGTCAGCAGCGCCGGGACCTTTGACCCTGCCGGAATTTTTGGTCACGAGGTGTTCTTTGATTCGCTGACCATGTTTGTGTTTTTCCTGCTGGCGGGGCGCTGGCTTGAGTTGCGCCTGCGTGACAGGACGGCAGGCGCACTGGAAACCCTGATGAACCGTTTGCCGGACAGTGTGTTGCGCTGCAAGTCCGATGGGCAGTTTGAACGCGTTCCTGTGAGGCGGCTGCAAGCCGGCGATGTGGTGCGAGTCTTGCCTGGTGAAGCTTTTCCTGCTGATGGCGTGTTGTTGCAGGGGCATACCTCGGTGGATGAGGCCTTGTTGACCGGTGAATCCCGTCCACTGACACGCCAGGTGGGCGATGAGGTCATCTCGGGCAGCCACAACCTGTCTGCCATGGTGCAAATGCGGGTTGATCGGGTGGGTGCGCAAACGCGTTTTGCCCAAATAGTCAATTTGATGGAAAGCGCCTCCACCAGCAAACCCGCCTTGGCACGGCTGGCCGACACCATCGCCAAGCCTTTTTTGATCGGGGTGTTGCTGGCCGCCGGCCTGGCCTGCGCCTACTGGTGGCAGACCGATCCCGAGCGCGCGCTAATGGTGGCAGTCTCCGTGCTGATCGTCACCTGCCCCTGTGCGCTGTCATTGGCAACGCCCGCCGCCATGCTGTCAGCCGCCGGTGCCTTGGCCAGGCGCGGCGTGTTGGTGCGACGCCTGGATGCCTTTGAGTCTTTGGCTGCTGTGGATACCGTGATGTTTGACAAAACAGGCACCCTGACGCGCGATGCCATGGTGGTGAATCAAATCCATGTTCGGCAAGGGATGGCGCAGCAACAGGCGCTGGCCCTGGCGGCAGCGTTGGCGCAGCATTCCTTGCATCCGCTCTCCAGGGCCTTGGTTGCCGCTGCCGGCCTGGCTGATGCCACAGAACACTGGCACGTGGTGCAGTTAACAGAACAGGCGGGGCAGGGGGTGCGCGCCGAGGTGAGTTCGGCACATGGGGCAGGGACGAGTTTTGTCCTGCGCCTCGGGTCGGCCAGTTTTTGTGATGTGGCGCCGGCCAATACCAGCGCATTACAGGTTCACCTGAGTGACGCTGCGGGCTGGCTGGCCAGCTTTGAGTTTCAGGAGGATATTCGTCAGGATGCCCGGGAAACGGTGGCGGCCTTGCAGCGCGCTGGCATCCGTGTGTATTTGTTGTCTGGCGATGCCAGTGACGCGGCGCTGCGGGTGGCTGAGAAAGTGGGCATCAGTGAAGTCCGGGGGAACTGTTCGCCACAGGACAAGCTTGATTTTTTACGTCAATCGCAAGTCCAGGGCCATAAGGTTGCTGTTGTTGGCGATGGCTTGAACGACGGTCCGGTGCTGGCTGGTGCGCATGTCTCCTTTGCCTTTGGTCAGGCCGTACCACTGGCACAAGCCCAGGCAGATTTTCTGGTTTCAGGCGGCCGCTTGACGAATGTGGTCGATGCACTTTCACTGTCCCGACGCACGCTGACCATCGTGAGGCAAAATTTAAGCTGGGCAGCCATCTATAACGCGGTCTGCGTGCCACTGGCTGTTTTTGGTCTGCTTCCGGCCTGGCTGGCTGGCCTGGGTATGGCCAGCAGTTCCTTGTTGGTGGTTGTCAATGCCTTGCGTTTGTCAAAAGACGCACAGTTTGAACGGAAAATTTGATGGATATTCTGTATTTTTTGGTGCCTCTGTCGGTCGTCTTGGTGTTTTTTATCATCGGCGGCATCTGGTGGGCCATCTACAGTGGACAATTTGATGATATGGAAAAAGAGGGCGAGCGGATTCTTAAGGATGGTTAAGTATTTTTGTAACAACTTGATCTGAGTCAAATGGTGCCAGTCATGCTTCGTGCATACTGCATCGCTAAAAATTGAAAAGAGGTGAACATGGCATTTGCAAATTCGCAGGCAACAACATACAACGACAAGGTTGTAAGGCAGTTTGCCATCATGACTGTGGTGTGGGGGGTGGTGGGTATGCTGGTTGGCGTGATCATCGCCGCCCAACTGGCCTGGCCCGAACTCAACTTTGGTATTTCGTATTTGTCATTTGGACGGTTGCGTCCATTGCATACCAATGCCGTCATCTTTGCCTTTGGTGGTTGTGGTCTCTTTGCCACCTCTTACTATGTGGTGCAACGCACCTGCCAGGTGCGCCTCTTCAGTGACAAATTGGCTGCTTTTACCTTTTGGGGCTGGCAACTGGTCATTTTGCTCGCTGCAATTTCGCTTCCTTTGGGTTATACCTCCGGCAAGGAATATGCAGAACTGGAATGGCCCATCGACATTCTGATCACGCTGGTGTGGGTGACCTATGCCCTGGTTTTCTTCGGCACTGTCGGAACCCGTAAGGTCAAGCACATTTATGTGGCCAACTGGTTCTTTGGTTCCTTCATTCTGGCCGTTGCCTTGCTACACTTGGTTAACAGCGCGGCAATCCCGGTGGCGCTCATGGACATGAAGTCCTACTCGGCCTATGCGGGTGTGCAGGATGCCATGGTGCAGTGGTGGTACGGCCACAATGCGGTGGGCTTCTTCCTGACCGCGGGCTTTCTTGGCATGATGTACTACTTTATTCCAAAGCAGGCAGGTCGCCCGGTCTATTCTTACCGTCTTTCCATCGTTCACTTCTGGGCGCTGATTTTTACCTACATGTGGGCGGGTCCGCACCACCTGCATTACACCGCTTTGCCTGATTGGACCCAGTCCGTCGGCATGGTGTTTTCGCTGATTTTGCTGGCCCCGAGCTGGGGTGGCATGATCAACGGCATCATGACCTTGTCCGGCGCCTGGCACAAGCTGCGCGATGACCCGATCCTGCGTTTTCTGATTGTGTCGCTGTCGTTCTATGGCATGTCCACCTTCGAAGGCCCGATGATGGCGATCAAGACCGTGAATGCCTTGTCGCATTACACCGACTGGACCGTGGGCCATGTGCACTCGGGTGCCTTGGGTTGGGTTGGCCTGGTCACCATGGGATCCATGTATTACCTGATTCCGCGTCTGTTTGGCCAAAAACAGATGTTCAGTGTGAAAGCCATTGAGGTTCACTTCTACATGGCCACCATTGGCATCGTGCTTTACATTGCAGCGCTCTGGATTGCCGGCGTGATGCAAGGCCTGATGTGGCGCTCCATCAATCCGGACGGCACCCTGACTTATACCTTCGTGGAGTCAGTCAAGGCCAGTTATCCGTTCTATGTGCTTCGCTTGGCAGGTGGTCTGCTGTACCTGACGGGTATGGTCATCATGTTGTGGAACACGATCAAGACAGCCACTGCAGGTCGTTCTGTCACGGTCAACATTCCGGCTGTTGCTGCACACGCTTGAGGTATAAAAACTATGTCGAATAC
>NZ_JAMPXE010000071.1 GCF_023701345.1 Rhodoferax sp.
TCGGCATGCCGTTGTTGAAAGCGCCGGCGTTGGCTTTGGATTGCGGCTGGCGCACCATCATGCGGCTCACCGGCGCGGCCATGGCCAGCTGGTGGATGTGCTCGGGGTTGAACGAGTAGATGCCGCAGGAGTGGCCCTTGCCGCCCACGTTGTAGATGCCGCGCATCATGTTCAGGGCTTCATCAAAGGTGCCGTACTTGTACACCGCCAGCAGCGTGGTGAGCTTTTCGCCCGAGTAGGGGTACTCTTTGCCAATGCCGTCACCGCGCACGATGATGAACTTGCGGTCAGCCGGGATGCTGAAACCCGCGGCTTCGGCCAGCTTCTGCGGCGCCACCGCCACGGTGTCTGCCAGGCGGTGGTTCTCGTCGTCCCACATGGCTTTGCGCAGCTTGGCTTTTTCTTCGTCATTGGCCAGGTAGCCGCCTTCTTTTTGCAACTGAGCCAGCATCGCGTCAAAGATCGATTCCTGGATGATCAGGTTGCCGTCGGCCGAGCAGCCCGAGCCAAAGTCGGAGGTCTTGCTCAAACGGGTGTTGAGGGCCGCTTCCTCGATGTTGGCGGTCTCGTCGATCACCATGGTCGAGTTGCCGGCACCGACGCCATAAGCCGGGGTACCCGAGCTGTAGGCGGCGCGCACCATGGGCTGGCCGCCGGTGGCGATCACCAGGTCGGCCTCGGCCATCAGCGCTTGCGACATCGGGATGTTGACCTTGGTCAGGCACTGCAGCAGGTCTGCCGGTGCGCCTTCGCGCTCCAGCGCTTCACGCATCAGGCGAACCGTCTCGAACGATGTTTTCTTGGCGCGCGGGTGCGGCGAGAAGATGACGGCGTCACGCGCCTTGATGGCGTAGATGGCGTTGCCGGCGGGGGTCAGGTCGGGGTTGGTGGTGGGCACGATACAGGCCACGATGCCGGCGGGCTTGCCGTATTTGACAATGCCTTTTTCCGGGATTTCCTCGATGATGCCGACGCTCTTCTGGCGCAGCGCATCACGCAGGATGCCACGGATTTTCAGGCGCTTGCCCATGCGGCTGACCGGGTCACCCAGGCGACTTTCGGTAATGCCTTGCGCCACCAGGTTGGTGAAGGTTTTCTTGTTGGCCACGGCCCAGGCCACGGCCTGGCACAGGCGGTCAACACGCGCCTGGTCGTAGGTTTCTATGATGGCCAGCGCGGCGCGGGCGCGGGCAAAGGCGTTGTCGAGTTCTTCGCGCTGTTCGGCGTTGATCTCGGTCTTTTTGAGTTCGGGCGGAATGTTGCTCATGAGGGGTCTCCTGTTTTAGGTGGGGGAATGATCAATCAAGGTGTTTCTGTGCGGTTTGCAGGGCACGGCGGGCATACTCTTCAAAACCAATTTCAGCGGCTAACGCATCGCCCGGAATTTCCAGGCAGTAGGTGATCGGGTCAGGCAGGCAGGCCAGAATGTCCTTCACACCAAACGCACCATTACCCGGGAACAAGCGATCGCTGCGGGCTTCGTGCAAGGTGCTGTCCAGGCCCGGTGCAATGGCTTTGGGACCGTCGCACACATGGGCAAAGTGGAACCATTCGCGCGGCAGGGCCTTGAGTGCCTCCAGGCTGGAATTCGAGCGGAAGAAGTGCAGCATGTCAATCAACATGCCGGCGTTGTCACGCTTCACCGTGTTAAGCACGGTGGTCGCGGTTTCCAGGCTGCCGGTCTCGGTCCACCACGGGAATTCCAGGCTGATGGTGATGCCCAGCGGTTTGGCGTAATCACACAGCTTGGCAAAACGCTCGTGGGCACGTTCGCGGTTGGCGTCGGGCAACTGGCCAATGACATGTTTGGCGCCCAGCTCTGCCGTGGCTTCCAGCATCGGGATGTAGCTCTCGGCATCGTGCGTGGGGTCCATGCGGGCCAGCTCCACATCCCACACCTTGACGCCAGTGGCGGCCAGTCTGGCTTTGGTGGCTGCCATGGCCGTTTTGCTGGTAATCAGCGGGTAAAGCGGCTCGGCATCGGTCACCCGGCTCAAGCGCAAACCGACATAGGTGTAGCCGGTTCTGGCGGCGACCTCGATCAAATCCACCGGAGGCAGCGCCATGGCTGTCAGGTGGGCCAGTGAGTATTTGTGTTTCATGATGATTCCGTTGGGTGGACCGGCTTATTTGTGGCCACCAGCAGCCGCAATGGCGCTGGTATCGGCGTGGTGCACCTTCTTGCCCGGCGAGTAGATGTCCATGATGTTCCAGTGACCGGCGGTTTCCACCGGCGCGTTTTGCATCGCCACGTCGATGACAAACGGGCGGTTGGAAGCCATGGCTTGCTCCAGCGCGGGTTTGAATTCCTCGGCCGAGGTGACGCGGACACCTTCCGCACCGTAGGCCCGTGCGATGGCGGCAAAGTCGGCCTGGAACGGTGCGCCGTCCTTGAAGAACAGCGTGCCGAGCGTGGTGCCGTAGTGGGCCAACTGCAAGCCGGCAATGGTGCCAAAGGCGCAGTTGTTCATGATCACCCAGATCACCGGCACGTTGCTTTCCACGGCGGTGGCGAGCATGGCCGGATTCTGGCCAAAACCACCGTCACCGACCAGTGACACAACCACGCGGTCCGGGCAGGCGATCTTGGCGCCAATGGCGGCCGGCGCGCCGAAACCCATGGTGGCAAAACCGCCCGGGGTCAGGATGCTGCCGGGGGTGAAGATGTCGAACTGCTGGCCGACACCATTCTTGTTCCAGCCCACGTCGGTGGTGATGATGACGTCGCGCGGCAACACGGCACGGGCGTCGGCCAGGATGCGCTCGGGGCGCATCGGGAAGGCGTTGCTTTGCTGGGCTGCCACCAGGCCGGCCTTGAAGGTGCTGCGGTTGGCGGCCATCTCGGCATTGAGCGCATCGTTCTTGAAGCCTTGCGGGTAGAGCTTTTTGGCAACGCGATTCAGTACCTTGAGCGCCTGCTTGAGGTCAGCCACAGCGCCGATCTGTACCGGGTAGTTGCGGCCGATTTCGCTGGGGTCGATGTCGATGTGGATCAACTTCGATTTTGTAAAGTCGAAGGTGTACTCGTTTTCCCACGAACTGCAATCGGCTTCGGCAAAGCGGGTACCCAGGCCCAGCACCAGGTCGGCATTAAGACACTTGTCGTTGATGAACTTGGTGCCCCAGAAACCCGTCATGCCCAGGATAAACGGGTGGTCGTCAGGCAGCACACCCTTGCCCATCAGGCTGTGCGACACCGGCAGGCTCATGTGGTCGACAAATTCCTGCAGCTCGGCTGTGGCGTTGGCCAGCACGATGCCGCCGCCGACATGGAGCTGCGGCTTTTTGGCAGCCACCAGCGCCTCGATGATCTGGGTGGCGACCTCGTCGTCAATCGACGGGGTGTGCAGCTTCTTGGTGTGGCGCTTGAGCTTGGCAAACAGTTCCACATCCACTTCTTTCGAGAAAATGTCCATCGGCACCGACACCAGCACCGGGCCGGGGCGGCCGGTCTCGGCCAGCTGAAAGGCTTTGTCGATGATTTCGGGGAACAGGTCGGGGCGCTCGACGCGCCAGACACGCTTGCAAAATGGGCGGTACATCTCGGACTGCGAGGCATCCGAGTGCAAATTCACTTCCTGGTGCGGGTTCTTGCCATAGTAGTGGCTGGGCACGTCACCGGCAATCACCACCATCGGGATCGAGTCGAGCGCGGCGTTGGCGACACCGGTGGACGCATTGGTCAGGCCGGGGCCGAGGTGGCTCAGCACGACGGCGGTGGTCTGCTTGGCGCGGGCGTAGCCGTCAGCGGCGTGGGCGGCCACCTGCTCGTGACGGGTGTTGATGAACTTGATGCTGCTTTTTTCCAGCGCCGTCAGCACCGCGATGTTGGTGTGGCCGCACAGGCCAAAAATGTACTCAACGCCGCGGTCTTCGAGGTATTTGACCAGTTGGTGCGAAATCAGATCCTGCATTTTTGTCTCCTGATGTGAATGGGCTGTGTTGTCTCTGCGAAAGGGCTGAACGTGCGATAAACAGATAAAGCACGAAAAGTTTCGCTACTTTATCTATTTCACAAAAAAACTTTGAACTAAATTGTTCATAATCGTACGTTAATCGAACGTTATTGAGCGATTAACAATACAAATTAGGGTTAATACCTAATTTCAGCATCTGCAGAAGCTTTTCCAGCCACCACTTGCGGGTGGTTAATCAGGATTTGGATGTGTCAGGTCGGGCTAGGCCGACAACATGTCAAAGCCTTGCGCCTCGACACTCGCAAAGGCACGGGTCAGCTCCGCCACGGCCGCATAAAAGCGTGCCTTGGGGTGCTGTTGAATGGCATCGCACAACTGCCCCGCCCAGGGCTGCAGGTGGGCGGCAAAAAAGGCTTGCTGACGCGCCAGGTTGGCCACCGCCACGTCGTCCCCGGCAATCAGGTAACGCATCACCTCGCACAGGTAAGCCACGTGGTCTTCGGTATCGGACATGGCCTCGTCACGCCCCAAGCCCAGGTTGTTCAATTCCGTGCGCAAGCGCGCCAGCGGTTTTTCGTTCAAGAATCCGCTCAGGTAATGCGAGCCATACAGGTACACCTCGGGCTTGCCCACACCGCCAAACAGGGCGTTGTACTCCTCGGCCAGGGTGTCGTCGCTCAGCTCACGCGCCACACCCACCAGGGCGCGCCAGGGTCCCTCCAGAAAGCCGCCGGCCGCCGGGGCCTCGGTGGCGGCCACGCGCAAATTCGCCATCAATTCAGGGGCAGGTGGCGCATAGTAGAGCTGGGCCAGCAGCCCATAGAGCTCGGCACGGGCGGTTTCTTCGTCGAGCGCGCTGCTCACGGCAGTTTCAGGCAATGGCATCATGATGTGATATCTGTGATTTTGACTTCAGAGTCGGCCGAGTAGATGTCGATGACGCGGCAGTCGCCGCACATTTTGAGGCGCTCCAGCGCGGCGCCCTGAAACATGCTGTGGCCAGCCAATTTGCCCAGCATGCCCTCGATCGCCTTGAGCGTGCCAAACGGTTTGCCGCAGCGCACGCAGGCGTAGGGCTGCATTTCGTTGAGCACCACATGCTCCTTGCGCTGGGTGCTGAGGTTGAGCCGGGGCACCAGGCTGAGCGCCTGTTCCGGGCATGTCTTGACGCACAGGCCGCACTGCACACAGTTTTTCTCAATGAAGCGAAGTTGCGGCGCCTGCGCGTTGTCTGCCAGCGCACCGGCCGGGCAGGCGTTGACGCAGCTCAGGCACAACGTACAAGTGTCCTTGTTGATGGCCAGGCCGCCCAGCGATGAGCCGCTGGCGGGCAAGGCAATGGGCACCTGACTGGGCTTGGGTGCGTGGCTGATCAGGTGGTCCAGCGCCAGCTCCAGCGTCGCGCGTTTGTCCAGCTGCACCGCAAAGCCGGCATGGCGCGTCGGGGCTTGCGCCGGGGCGGCCTGCAAATCACGGTCAAGCGCGGCCAGGTCGCGCGCATCGCGCACCTGCAGCAGCCTGAAATGCTCGCCGGCGTAGCCCAGACCCGTCAAAATGGTTTGCGCCACGGCCATTTGCTCGCGCAATGCCTCGGCATACTGGGGCGCTTCTTCATCGGTCAGCAGCAGCCAGACCTGGCTTGCGCCGTAGGCCACCGCCGTCAGCCACAGCTCCAGTCCGGTGGATGACGTGTGCCACAGCGCTACCGGCAAGACACGCGCCGGCACGCCATGGGTGCCGTCTTTTTGGCCCTTTTCAAGTTGCGCGGCACGAACCAAATCGCCCAGCAGGCGTGCCCCGGCGCCCTGGCTGTGCAGCAGCAGCGCGGCTTCTTTTCCTCCGCTGCGCTGGTAGGTTGACAACAGCGTTTTGAGCTTGACGCCCTGGTCGCTGGCACGCGGGTAAGCAAAGCCCATGGCGCCGGTCGGACACACCGTGCTGCAAGTGCCGCAACCCACGCACAGGTTGGAATTCACCTTGATTTGCTGGTGTTTGTAATCGCTGCTGATGGCACTGGCCGAGCACACATCGATACAGGCCGTGCAAGCCACCTTGTCATTGCGGCTGTGGGCGCAGAGCTTTTGCCTGTAGCTGAAGAACTTGGGCTTTTCAAATTCACCGACCAGCTCGCGCCAGACCAACAGGGCGTTGAGATCGCGTCCATCCCAGTGCAGGTAGCCCTGCGGCTTGGCGTGCTGGCTGAAGGCCGGGGTTGCGCGCAAGTCCAGCACCAGGTCGAAGGTGTCGGTGTGGCTCTGCGGCGTGCGGCTGAAGTCAATGGCACCCGCCACCTTGCACACCTTGACACAGGCACGATGGGCGTCGCAGGCCTGCAGGTCAACCTGGTAGTCCAGGCCGATGGCGTCTTCGGGACACACTGCCAGACAGGCGTTGCAGCGCGTGCACAGGTCGAGGTCAATCGGGTTGTTTTGCTGCCAGCCCAGCTCGAACGCGCCGAGCCAGCCGGTGAGGGTTTGCAGTTGACCACCGAGCACCGGGTAGCGCCGCTCCTGCGCCGCACCCAGCTCACCAGCGCCCTGGGTGAACAAGGTGACATCGAGCGTGTCACCCAGCAAACCGGCAGCGCGCTCGGCGGTGCCGAGTTCACCAATGACCAGGGCCCGCCCTGCACTCTTGTAAGTGACCGTGGCCACCGGCTCGGGCTCGGGCAAATGGGCCACCGCCAGCAGGGCGGCAATTTTGGGGCTGGCTTTTGCCGCATCACGGCTCCAGCCGCCGGTTTCGCGAATATTGACAAACTTGATGGGAGCGCTCAGATTAGCCTGATCAGCCAACTCGTTGAACAGCCTGGTTTCCTGGGTGCAGGCCACCACCAGCACATCGCTGCCCCCGGCCGCCTGCAGAAATTCAGCGGCTTCGCGGCGGCACAGGCCCGAATGCAGGCTCAGCGGCTCGTTCAGGCTCGCGCTCAGGGCCCGCGGGTCGAGCGGCATGGTCTGGTTGCAGTCGCAAATCAGTGTGGTCATGGTGTGGGTCCGGATCTTGTGGTGGAGAAATACCCACCGCTGAGGGTGCAGGCATGGCCGAACTGGCGGGCGGTACTGACTCGGGAACTGGCACCTGTTCCTCGTCGTCAAACAACTTGAGAAACTTGGCGCTGGCCATCTGGCGCAACATGGCGGCAGGCATGGGGCTGGGCCTGGAATAATCGTCGATGTAAATGTCGAGGCCGTCCATCACGTTGTAATGCGGGTCGGTAAAAAGCTTTTTCATGGCGGCGTTGCGCACCTCGGGGGCGACATCGCGCGCCACAAAAGGGGCAAAGCTGCTGTCAGCGTGCAAGGCCTGTACATCGGCCAGCGTCGGGGCTGGCGCAGGCGGACTCTCCTGAACTTGCGGCCTTGATGTTTCAGGCACGGAATCAGCGGCAGTTTCAGCAACCCCAATGCGCTTGTCGGTTGGCGGCTCAGCCACCTCCCTGCCCTCGCGCAACGTCTGCTTGCGCTGCGACCAGCGGCCCAGAAAGCCGTCAGCCACGATCGTCCCCCTGAGCTTTGCCAAAGGATTTTCCGGTGCTGATGGAGGCCGGGTTGCCGAAACGGTCGGTGAGCGACTTGAAACTCTCGGGCCGCTTGCGCCGTTTGGGTTCCACCACGTAATGTTCATCGACAAAGGCCTGCAACCACTGCACCACCGGCGCCGGGGCGGCCACCTGCTCCACGGTTTCCTGCGCATCGAGCCAGCGACCCGCGTCGTAATAGCTCAGACTCACCACCACCGGCTTCGGGATAGGCTCTGCCGCCACGCCAGGCTCGTCTTCCATGCGCCACAAGACAAACCAGCTGGGCACGTCGGTGCTGGCGTTGAGGTAATAGCCCTCGCCATCGTCCTTGAACAGCTCCACCTTCAGGCCGCCGTGCAACCAACGTTGTTCATTCTCATTTTGGTACAGCAGGCGCGGCTCAGTGCCAAAGCCGGCTTCGTTCATGGCCACTTCGGCGAGTTGCCAGCGCCAGGGTTGCCAGCGGGCGGCCGGCCCGGTGTTGGCCACGCGCTGCATGATCACGGCAACTTCAATGAATGGACGTAAGGTGGACATAAGGCTTTGAACTGTAACGGATTCAAATGCACCTTGCCAGGACTGGGCCGCCGATGCAGCACGACCGCGAACAGTGAGTGTGTCGCCCCCCATGTCATGTCATGGCCCGCACGGTGTCAAAAGCTACGGGCTCTGACGCCCAGCGTCACCTCCACGCATTTCAAAGAGCGTCTGATGAAAGCAGCCTGCAGCGAGTCCCATATTGGCAAAGACCTTCTTGCGCGTCTGCCCGAATTGTGCGTGCTTGACTTGCATCCAGGCTTACCTGCGGTTTGGTCGGTCCGGCAGGCGGTCGTAGCGGTTGCGCACACCGTCGCCATCACGATCACGGTCCCGCTGGTTCATGATGCCGTCGCGGTCGAGATCACCGTAAGGACCATGAAGACGTGCCTGGCGCCACTGATTGCGCGGGCTGCCCGAGTCGTAGACGTTGGCGATGCCATCGCGGTCGCGGTCGCCGTAAGGGCCGCGGCGTTGCCCGTTCTGCCAGCCATAGTGACGACCATTGTCATAGCGCTGGTAGTAGCCGGGCGCGGGCGTGAAGTAAGACAGGGGTTGCACATACATGGGCGCGGGCTGTACATAGACACCCGGTACCTGCACGCCGATGGAGAAGTGCACATCGCTACGGGCCTGCGCCGACGAAGCCGCCGCCAAAGCACCCAGTGCCAGGGCAACTGCTGCGAGCGATTTGGTTGAAGTGAGATTTTTCATGAAAACTCCTTGGGTTGGTATGGTCCACATCTTGCGCGTCCTTATATGAACGCAAGCTGAACCGATGCAAGAAATATCGGGAGCAGGCTTGCCCCAACCAGCCATTCGTGACCAACTGCACCTGGTCGTACAGTGCGGCCAGTGCAATTGACGAGCGGGGTTCACCTATGATGAGATCGTCAAACTAAATCACTTCAAGCCATGGCAGCCGAAATTGCTCACATTGACCCGGCGCGCTGTACGGGATGCGGCCGCTGCATCTCTGCCTGCGAGTTGCGCCTGCTTGCCTTTGAAACAAAGGCCTGGAAGAAGAGGACGGTGTTGCAGGACATCGACCGCTGCAGCGGCTGCGGCGAATGTGCCGCACGATGCCCCACCGGTGCGATCAGCATGGCTGACGCTTACGTCAGCGACAGGAACCAGTTGAGATAAGGCACACCAACCAACATCAAGGCGGCGAGGAAGATCAGGCCAAAGATGGCCCCGAGTCGCCAGAAGTCGAGGCGACTGATGTAGCCGCTGCCGTAATAGATGGCACTTGGACCGCTGGCATACGGGGTAAGCAGGCAACTCAGGCCCGATGTGTAGCACAGCAGCATGGCCACCAGTTTCAGGGGCATGTCAGGCACCGCCATCACTGCCACCAAAAACACCGGCAGCAAGGCGGTCGCATGGGCGGTCAGGCTGGCAAACATGTAATGCACCAAAAAATACACGGCCACCATCAGCATGACGATCCACATGATGGGCAGGCCCTGCGTCAGATGAACATGTTCCAGGCCCAGCGTTCGTTTGCTCAAAAGCTTGACCAGGTTCAGCGAAACGCGCGCCGCCCCAGACCGGTTTTTTCATAGCCCAGGCCAAACATGTAGGCAATAAAAATCAGCCAGATGACGCTATTGGAAAACCCCGACAGTGCCCACTTGGTGGTCTCTGAAGGTTTGCCACCGACCAGTTGCAAGCCCTCGACATTGGCATCCGCTTTGGCGAGCCGCCTGACTCCAGAGTGGTGGCGCGAAAGATTGCGGCCAACAAGCGGCAGATTATTGAGTCGCCGATTTACCTCAAAACGCATGGTCGGCCCCAGTTGCCCCACGACCTGACTTGGCACAACTGCCTGATTCTGCGTCAGGACGACACGGCCTATGGGTTATGGCGATTTACCAAAGGCCAGCAAACTGAAACCGTCAAGGTGCGTGGCACCTTGAGCAGCAATGACGGCGAGACCGTACAAAAATGGGCGCTGGATGGGCACGGCATCCTGATGCGGGCGCAATGGGATGTGGCACGGTTTATTCAAAGTGGCCGCATGGAGGTGCTGCTGCAAGACTACGCACTGCCTTCCGCTGACATTTATGCCATTTACTTGCAAAAAAACAATCTTGCCGCCAAGGTCAGGGTCTTTGTTGACTTCCTTGTGAGGCATTTTGGGGAGTCACCCAATGAATGGTGTGTGTCAACCACCTGAAACGAAGGCCTCGGAAGTGGTAGTCTGCGTTGCATGACATTGAGCGCGGTTCTAAAGGCACGGAAGTAGCATCGGGTGCATGCCCCCGCACGAAAACGGTCTTTGGCAGTTTTTTTATCATACGGCATGAACACCTCCGCCCCTGACACGACACCCAAGCGCAGCAAGCGTGCCTATTGGCTGGCCCTGGCCATTATTCTGGCCCTGATCGGCTGGTGGTTCTATGCCACCCCGCGCCAGGCGCCCGATGCACCCGGCCGGGCTGTTACAACGGCATTGCCAGCCGGCAGCGAGGTGGCGCTGTTTGCCGGTGGCTGCTTCTGGTGCACCGAGGCTGACTTTGACAAAGTGCCGGGTGTGCTGGCCACCACCTCGGGCTACACCGGTGGCAAGACCGCCAACCCCACGTATGCCGAGGTCTCCAGCCACACCACCGGCCACGCCGAAGCCGTGCAAGTGGTGTTTGACCCCAGGCAGGTGAGTTACCGGCAACTGGTGGACTACTTCTGGCGCACCATTGACCCGACCGTGAAAGACCGCCAGTTCTGCGACATCGGAACGCCCTACCGGACTGCCATTTTTGCCACCTCACCAGAGCAACTGCAAGCGGCCAAAGACTCACTCGCAGCACTGGAAAAAACCAAACCCTTTACCGAGCCCGTCGTTACTCAGCTGCAGATGGCAGATGACTTCTACCCGGCCGAGGCCGAGCATCAGAACTACCACCAGAACAACCCGGTGCGCTACGACTTTTACCGCAAGGGCTGCGGCCGCGATGCCCGCCTGGCGCAACTGTGGGGCACCAAGGCCAAGCCCTGACCCCACGCCTTGCCGCTTCAGGTTTCCTTGGAAATCTTGATGCTCGGGAACTTGCTGGAAAAGTCCTTGTTCTTGGCCGCAATGGCCAAGGCCACCTTGCGTGCCATCGCTTTGTAAAGCCCGGCCACCTCGCTGTCGGGATCCGACACCACGGTGGGTTTGCCGCTGTCCGCCTGCAGGCGGATCTGCATGTTGAGCGGCAGGGCGCCCAGGTAGTCCATGCCGTATTCAGCGGCCATTTTCTTGCCGCCATCGGCGCCAAAGATATGCTCGACATGGCCGCAGTTGCTGCACACGTGCACTGCCATGTTTTCCACGATACCCAAAATCGGCACGCCCACTTTCTCGAACATCTTGATGCCCTTTTTGGCATCGAGCAGGGCGATGTCCTGCGGCGTGGTCACCACCACGGCGCCGGTCATGGGCACGCGCTGGCTCAAGGTGAGCTGGATGTCGCCGGTGCCCGGGGGCATGTCGACGATCAGGTAGTCCAGGTCTTTCCAGTTGGTCTGGCGCAGCAACTGCTCCAGCGCCTGCGTGGCCATGGGGCCGCGCCAGATCATGGCCTCGTCCTGCGCCACCAGGAAACCGATCGACATGACCTGCACGCCGTAGTTTTCCATGGGCTCCATGGTTTGCCCGTCTTCGCTCTCGGGCCGTCCCGAGATGCCCATCATCATGGGAATGCTGGGGCCGTAAATGTCGGCATCCAGAATGCCCACGTTGGCGCCCTCGGCCGCCAGCGCCAGCGCCAGGTTGACGGCCGTGGTGCTTTTGCCGACGCCGCCCTTGCCCGACGCCACGGCGACGATATTTTTCACCTTGGGCAACAAGGCCACGCCGCGCTGCACCGCGTGCGCCGTGATGCTGGTGCTGATATTGACCGACACATTGGCCACACCCGCCACGCTTTTGGCGGCGGCAATGAGCTCTTTGCGAAAGCCCGGAATCTGGCTCTTGGCGGGGTAACCCAGCGTCACATCAAAAACCACGTCGCCATCGGTCACAGTCAAATTCTTGACGGCTTTGCTCGACACAAAATCGCGCCCGGTATTGGGGTCGATCACGCCCTTGAGGGCATCCAGCACGGTCTGCTCAACTACTGCCATTTATTTCTCCTGATAAGCCTCTAGTCTAGCCAAGATAAGTTTGACCTTATTTGCTCGGGCAAATCGGGATTTACCTGCCCAAGGGTTCACCCTAGGCATGCGATGGCAAACCGACCTTGGTCACTGCGGATAATCAAGCCATGGCCCATGACCCTTTTGCCCCCTCTGAATCACCTGTTGATAGCCCGCCGACCACTGCCCTGATGCTCACCGGTGGCGGAGCACGCGCCGCCTACCAGGTCGGGGTACTGGAAGCCATGGCTGATCTGCGCCGTGCCTGTGGCGCACAAAACGAAGCCAACCCGTTCCCCATCATTTGCGGCACCTCGTCCGGCGCGCTGAATGCTTCGGCCCTGGCCTGCGGTTGCGATGATTTTGATGGCACGGTGCGCAAGCTCGTTGCCATCTGGCGCGATTTTCATGCCCAGGATATCTACCGCGCAGACTCGTTAAGCATGTTGCGCAGCGGCGCCAGCTGGATGACGCTGCTGTCGATGGGCTGGCTAATTGCCAAGTGGCGACGGCTCAAACCCAAGTCCTTGCTCGACAACACGCCGCTGGCTGAACTGCTCAAGCAATGGGTGCCGCTGGAGCGCCTGCCCTGGCTCATCCGCAAAGGCCACCTGCGGGCGCTGGCGGTGACCGCCTCAAGCTACAGCTCGGGCGAACACATCACGTTTTTCCAGGGTGACCGACAGCTCGTGCCATGGGTCCGCTCACACCGTCGCGGCCTGCGCGACAAGATCACCCACCAGCACCTGCTGGCTTCCAGCGCGATCCCGTTCATCTTTCCGGCAATGGCGCTGCCCTTTGAGGGACAAACGGCCTATTTCGGTGATGGCTCCATGCGCCAGACCGCGCCGGTGGCACCCGCCATCCACCTGGGCGCCGAGCGCATTTGCGTGATTGGCGCCGGCCTGATGCACGAGCCCAGAACACAGCCTGCCGCCGTCGCCGCGGCCCTGTACCCGACGCTGGCACAAATTGCCGGTCACGCGCTGTCCAACATCTTTCTCGATGCGCTGGCCGTTGATGTGGAGCGCATTCGCCGTGTCAACCAGACCCTGAGTCTGGTGCCGCCGCAATTGCGCAGCGCCAGCCACCTGCGGTCGGTGGACCTGCTGCTGATTTCACCGTCACAACGGCTCGATCACATTGCGGCGCGCCACATCGATGAGTTGCCCAAGGCTGTGCGCAGCCTGCTGGGCGGGGTTGGGGTGTCGTCCCATGCGGCCGACATCAAGGGTTCAGCGCTCGCCAGTTATCTGCTGTTCGAGCCGGGTTACACGCGGGAACTGATGGCGCTCGGTTACGCTGACGCCATGCGCCAGCAAGCTGAAATTTGCCAGTTTCTCAACTGGCGCGCTAGCGCTGCGGTGTCTGCGACGACCATGACGGCATCGCAAGAGGACATGGATCGCCGGCGCGACCCACTGCGGCTGCCCTGATTAAAATCACCCTCTTGTCTTGAAAGCCCACGCCATGCCCCGCCAACTCTTCGTCACCACCGCCCTGCCCTACGCCAATGGCAATTTCCACATTGGCCACATCATGGAGTACATCCAGGCCGACATCTGGGTGCGCCACCAGCGCATGCTTGGCAACGCGGTCGACTTCTGTGGCGCCGACGACACCCATGGCGCGCCGATCATGATTGCCGCCGAGAAGGCCGGCGTCACGCCGCAGCAGTTTGTCGCCAACATTGCCGCCGGCCGCAAACAATACCTGGACGGTTTTCACATCAACTTTGACAACTGGCACAGCACCGATGGCCCGGAGAACCACGAGCTGGCGCGGCAAATTTACCGCGACCTGCGCGACAACAAGGACGGCTCGCTGATCGAGTCGCGCACCATCGAGCAGTTTTTTGACCCGGACAAGGGCATGTTCCTGCCCGACCGCTTCATCAAGGGCGAGTGCCCCAAGTGCCACGCCAAGGACCAGTACGGCGACAACTGCGAGCAGTGCGGCGCGGTCTATGCGCCCACCGACCTGATCAAACCCTATTCGGCGCTGTCGGGTGCCAAGCCCGAACTGCGCAATTCGGTGCACTTTTTCTTCAAGCTGTCCGACCCGCGCTGCGTTGAATTCCTCCAGCAATGGACGCAGGACGGCAAGCTGCAACCCGAGGTGGCCAACAAGATCAAGGAATGGTTCACCGTGCGCACCAACCCGGACGGGTCAACCAGCGAAGGCCTGGGCGACTGGGACATCTCGCGTGACGCGCCCTACTTCGGCATCGAGATCCCGGACGCACCGGGCAAGTATTTTTACGTCTGGCTCGACGCGCCCATCGGCTACCTGGCCTCGCTGAAAAACCTGCTCGGCCAGCGCGGCCAGGACTATGACGCCTACATGGCCAACCCGGAACTGGAGCAGTACCACTTCATCGGCAAGGACATCGTCACCTTTCACACCCTGTTCTGGCCCGCCACGCTGCACTTCAGCGGCCGCAAGACGCCGGACAACATTTTTGTGCACGGCTTCCTGACCGTGAACAACGGCGAAAAGATGAGCAAGAGCCGCGGCACCGGCCTGGACCCGCTCAAGTACCTGAGCCTGGGCATGAACCCCGAATGGCTGCGCTACTACCTGGCGGCCAAGCTCTCAAGCCGCAACGAAGACATCGACTTCAACGCCGACGACTTCATGGCGCGCGTCAACAGCGACCTGATCGGCAAGTACATCAACATCGCCTCGCGCGCGGCCGGCTTCATCACCAAGCGCTTCGAAGGCAAACTCGGCGAGGTCACGGAAGATGGCGCCGCGCTCTTGCACCAGCTGCGCAGTGAAGTGGGCACCATCGAGCAGTTCTACGAGTCCCGCGAATACGCCAAGGCGCTGCGCGAAACCATGCAACTCGCCGACAAGGTCAACGCCTATGTGGACGCCAACAAGCCCTGGGACCTGGCCAAGAAACCCGACCAGGAGGGGCGCCTGCAGGACGTCTGCACCGTGTGTATCAAGGCCTTCCGTATCCTGACCTGCTACCTCAAACCCGTGCTGCCGGCGCTGGCCACACAGGTGGAGGCGTTTCTGAACATCGAGCCGCTCAACTACGCCAACATTGTCCAGCCCATGGCGACCGGCCATGTCATTGGCACTTACCAGCACCTGATGCAGCGCGTCGACATCAAGCAGCTCGATGCCCTGTTCGAGGCGCCCGAACCGATTGAAGCAGCGCAAGAAACCGCCCATCCTGGCGGCGAGGCCATCGCCCCGACCATCGGCATCGACGACTTTGCCAGGATCGACCTGCGCATTGCCAAAATTGTCGACTGTCAGGCGGTTGCAGGCTCGAGCAAACTGCTGCAGTTGACACTCGACGTGGGTGAGCTCGATGAGGCCGGCCAACCCAGGCTACGCAATGTGTTCTCCGGCATTGCCAGCAGCTATAGCCCCGAGCAACTGGTCGGCAAACTCACCGTGATGGTCGCCAACCTGGCACCGCGCAAGATGAAGTTTGGCATCAGCGAAGGCATGGTGCTGGCCGCCAGCCACGCCGACGAAAAAGCCCAGCCCGGCATCTATGTGCTGGAGCCCTTCCCGGGCGCCCAGCCGGGCATGCGGGTGCATTGAGCCCACGGGCCGCCGCATGATTCCCCTGCTGCGCGGCTGGACGGCGGTTCAGCGCACCGCCCAGAGCAACCTGCATCTGGGCATCACGCTGTGCTTTGTTGCGGGCGCCACCAACGCCGGCGGATTTCTGGCGGTGGGCCAATACACCTCGCACATGACCGGCGTGCTGTCCTCGGTGGCGGACAACCTGGTCACGGACCAGCTCTATCTGGCGCTGGCTGGAGTCATTTCATTGCTGGCCTTCCTTGGCGGCGCCATGACCAGCGCCTGGATGGTCAATTGGGGACTACGTCGCAAGCTGCAGAGCGCCTACGGCCGCCCCTTGCTGCTGGAAGCCGCCCTGCTGCTGTTATTTGGTCTGTTCGGCTCCGGCATCAGTTTTTTTGCGCTGCTTTTTGTGCCGCTGACGGTGCTGGTGCTGTGCTTCATCATGGGACTGCAAAACGCCGTCATCACCAAAATATCCCACGCCGAGATCCGCACCACCCACGTCACTGGCCTGGTCACCGACCTGGGCATCGAGTTGGGCAAATTGTTCTACGTCAACCGCCTGACCCGGGAGACCCTGGTGCGGGCCAATCGCCAAAAATTAAGCCTGCTGGCCAAGCTGATCGGCAGTTTTTTCGTTGGTGGACTGGTCGGCGCCATCGGTTTCAAGGCCATCGGCTTCATCACCACCGTGCCCCTCGCCATCCTGTTGCTGCTGCTGGTTTGGCATCCGGTGCTCAGCGACGCCAGGCACTGGATCGACCCGCATCGGCATTGAGCTCAAGCGCCAAGTCCTCTGATCAAACTGGTCTCTCTTGATTCATTGAAACGTGCAGGCCATCGCGCGGATGGATTGCCTGTTAACCAGTTCATTGAGCCTGCCTTATCCGGTTGGACACCACACACGAATTGCCGCGTCACTACGTTCCTCGCAAGGACGGTTTTATTTGCGTCGCTGCGAGCCCTTCGGCAGGCTCAGGACAGGCCGCCGCGCGGCAGTCCATGCCGTCGGCAGTCATGGATTGCTTCACTTGCGCTTTCCATGAACACCGAGTTTTGGTTTGTTGTGGGGTCGAATTTATTCGACCATGGCGGACTAAAGTCCGCCCCACAGGGTTCAAGGTCCATATGCGGTATCGGGGCGGATACGGCTGGCTCGCAATGACAACCCGCGTCAGACCCATACCCGCCCTTCGCCGAAACCCCAAGAAATCCAACGAATTGACGTAAGCCGACCTTCGCCTCGTCGGGAAGCCGACATTCATTTTCAGGACCAGAAGTTCTTAAGCAGTCAACCACGGATGAAAATCGATTTCTCAATTTGGTCGTCGGCAGCGCAGCGTTTCCCGACGGTCGCGGCGTAGGCTTGGATTGCATTGGTTCCTCGGAACCGGTCATTGGTATCGTGGTTCCAGTTTTGTCATTTGTCGGTTCCCGAAACTCGGGAGCAGATGGCATGGTCCGCCCACCTAGGCAGCTTTGCAGCTGAAGTGAGGTAA
>NZ_JAMPXE010000072.1 GCF_023701345.1 Rhodoferax sp.
GCAGGCCATCGACGAAGCCGCGCTGAACTGGGGCGTGAAAGTGCTGCGCTACGAGATCAAGGACCTGACGCCGCCGAAAGAAATCCTGCACGCCATGCAGCAGCAGATCACCGCCGAGCGCGAAAAGCGTGCCCTGATTGCCGCGTCCGAAGGCCGCCGTCAGGAACAAATCAACATTGCCACTGGCGAGCGCGAAGCCTTTATTGCCCGCTCCGAGGGCGAAAAACAAGCCGCCATCAACAACGCCCAGGGCGAGGCTGCGGCCATCCTGGCGGTGGCCGAGGCCAATGCCCAGGCCATCGAGCGCGTGGCGGCGGCCATTCGCCAGCCCGGCGGTGAGCAGGCGGTGCAGCTCAAGGTGGCCGAAAAGGCCGTGGACGCCTACAGCCGGGTGGCCGCGGACGCCACCACCACGCTGATCGTGCCCAGCAACATGACCGAAGTCGCTGCCCTGGTGGGATCGGCCATGAAGATGGTGCAGGCACAAAAGCCGTCTGCCGGCTGAATCGTCAGTCTGGCGTCGGGGCCGGATGGTTAAACTCGCCTTTTTTGAGGACACAACCATGAGTACCATCCGCCAGAACGACCTGATTGAATCCGTTGCCGCCGCCCTGCAATACATCAGCTACTACCACCCGGCCGACTACATTGCCCACCTGGCACGCGCCTACGAGCGCGAACAAAGTGCAGCCGCCAAGGACGCCATTGCGCAAATTTTGACCAACAGCAAGATGAGCGCCACTGGCCATCGGCCTATTTGCCAGGATACCGGCATCGTCAATGTGTTCCTCAAGGTCGGCATGGACGTGCGCTGGGAAGGCTTTACCGGCAGCCTCGACGACGCCATCAACGAAGGCGTGCGCCGCGCCTACACCGACCCCAGCAACACGCTGCGCGCCAGCGTGGTGGCCGACCCGCTGTTTGATCGCAAGAACACCAAGGACAACACGCCTGCGGTGATCTTCTCCGAGATCGTGCCCGGCAACACCGTGGAAGTGACGGTGGCGGCCAAAGGCGGCGGCAGCGAGAACAAGAGCAAGATGTACATGCTCAACCCCGGCGACTCGGTGGTGGACTGGGTGCTGAAAACCGTGCCCACCATGGGCGCGGGCTGGTGCCCGCCCGGCATGCTCGGCATCGGCATTGGTGGCACGGCAGAAAAAGCCGTGCTGATGGCCAAGGAAAGCCTGATGGACGACCTCGACATGTACGAGTTGCAGGCCAAATCGAGCAGCGGTGCAGAGTTGACCAAGGTTGAAGCCCTGCGGCTGGAATTGTTCGACAAGGTCAACGCGCTGGGCATTGGCGCGCAGGGCCTGGGCGGCCTGACCACCGTGCTCGACATCAAGATCAAAATGTACCCAACCCATGCCGCGGGCAAGCCCATTGCCATGATCCCCAACTGCGCCGCCACGCGCCACGCCCATTTTGTGATGGATGGCAGCGGCCCTGTTTACCTCACGCCGCCCCCGCTGGACACCTGGCCCGACGTCGCCTGGACACCTGACTACGTCAAGAGCCTAAGAGTCGATCTCAACACCCTGACCAAAGCCGAAGTGGCCAGCTGGAAACCCGGCGACACCCTGCTGCTCAACGGCAAGATGCTCACCGGCCGCGACGCCGCCCACAAGCGCATCAAGGACATGTTGGCCAAGGGTGAACCACTGCCGGTGGACTTCACCAACCGCGTCATTTACTACGTGGGCCCGGTGGACCCGATCGGCGACGAAGCCGTCGGCCCGGCCGGCCCCACCACCGCCACCCGCATGGACGGCTTCACCGAGATGATGCTGGCCGAAACCGGCCTGATCGCCATGATCGGCAAGGCCGAGCGCGGCCCAGTGGCCATCGAGGCCATCAAAAAGCACCAGAGCGCCTACCTGATGGCCGTCGGCGGCGCCGCCTATCTGGTGTCCAAAGCCATCAAGACCGCCAAGGTGGTGGGTTTTGCCGACCTCGGCATGGAAGCCATTTACGAATTTGACGTGGTCGACATGCCTGTCACCGTGGCGGTGGACGCCGGCGGCACCAGCGCCCACATCACCGGCCCGGCCGAATGGCAAAAACGCATCGCCACCGGTGAATTCAAGGGTGTCACCGTCGCTGCTGCCTGATGCCGCCCGGGTCAAACATCCCATCGGGGTGTTTGACAGCGGTGTCGGTGGTCTGAGCATCCTCAAGGCGCTGCGCGCCGAGTTGCCGCATGAAGACTTCGTCTATGTGGCCGACAGCGGCTTTGCGCCTTATGGCGAGCGCGATGAAGGTTTTGTGGTCGATCGCTCCCGCGTCATCACACGGCATTTGCTCAAACAGCAACAACTGGCCATCAAGGCCCTGGTCATTGCCTGCAACACCGCCACGGCGGCGGCCATCCACCTGCTGCGCCAGGAACATCCCGATTTGCCCACCATCGGCGTCGAGCCGGCCCTCAAGCCCGCCATCGCCCTGAGCCACACCCGGCGCATCGGCGTCATGGCCACGCGCGGCACACTGAACAGCCAAAAGTTCAAGACCTTGCTGGCTGGCCTGGCAGATCAGGCGCAATTCATCTGCCAGCCCTGCGATGGTCTGGCCGATGCCATCGAGCGCCATGACACGGAAAAAATCAGCGCCTTGTGTGCCCGATACACCCAGGGCATCGGCCGTTTCGGCACCCAGCTGGGTGAGGTCGACACGCTGGTGCTGGGTTGCACCCATTACCCCTTTGCCAGCCAGGACCTGCAGGCTTTGGTCGGCCCCAGGGTGCGTTTGCTGGACAACGGCGAACCGGTAGCCCGACAGACCCGCCGCATGCTGCCCAGCCTCTCCAGTCATGCAGCCCCAGGTCAATGCCAACTCCTGAGCACCGGTGACCCCGCCACACTGCAAACCGCAGCCCGGCGCTGGCTGGGTCTGGATGTTCCTTGTAGGGTGTTGTAGGGTGTTGTAGGGTGTTGTAGGGCGGGATTCAACCCGCCTGGTCGAATCAATTCGACCCCACAAAAGCCTGCAGAGCCCTGAGGGCGCGGCGCCAGACAAGGGATAATCCCGCCCCATGAATCCATTGCTCTCCCTTTTACAGCCCTACCCGTTCGAACGCTTGCGCCAGCTTTTTGCCGGCGTCACACCCAACCCGGCCTATAGCCCCATCAGCCTGGGCATTGGCGAACCCAAACACGCCCCGCCAGCCTTCATTCAACAAGCCCTGGTGGCGTCGATTACCGGTTCGCCCAGCGGCCTGGCCAGCTACCCCGCCACGGCAGGCGAACCGAAGCTGCGGGAAGCTTTTGCGGCGTGGCTGCAGAAACGCTACGGCCTGAGCCTGAACCCGGCCACCCAGATGTTGCCGGTGAACGGTTCACGCGAAGCGCTGTTTTCGCTCACACAAACCGTCATCAACCCGGACACGGCAAGCAGCCCGGGCGAAAAACCGCTGGTGGTCTGCCCCAACCCGTTCTACCAGATTTACGAGGGCGCAGCCTTGCTGGCCGGGGCTGATGCCTACTATGTGGCAAGTGACCCGGCGCGCAACTTTGCCCCTGACTGGGACAGCGTCCCGGAAGCGGTCTGGGCGCGCACGCAGCAGCTTTTTGTCTGCTCGCCGGGCAACCCCACCGGCGCGGTGATGCCCTTGTCGGAGTGGCAAAAGCTGTTCGCCTTGAGCGACCGTTTTGACTTTGTGATTGCCTCGGACGAGTGTTACAGCGAAATTTATTTCCGCGACGAGCCGCCCCTGGGTGGTCTGGAAGCGGCTGCCAGACTGGGCCGCAGCGATTTCAAAAACCTGATCATCCTGACCAGCCTGTCCAAACGCAGCAACGTGCCGGGCATGCGCAGCGGTTTTGTCGCTGGTGACGCGGCGCTCATCAAGCAATATTTGCTCTATCGCACTTACCACGGCTGCGCCATGAGTCCGGTGGTGCAGGCGGCCAGCATCGCGGCCTGGCAGGACGAGGCGCATGTGGTGGACAATCGCGCCCTGTATCGGGCCAAGTTTGCCCAGGTCACACCCCTGCTGGCCCAGGTGATGAACGTGGCCCTGCCCGACGCGGGCTTCTATTTATGGGCTGATGTGGCCGGGGATGACACGGCTTTCGCCCGCGAGCTGTACGCTCTTTACAATGTGACGGTGTTGCCCGGTTCATTTTTGGCGCGCGAAGCGCAAGGGCACAACCCCGGTGCCGGACGCATTCGCATGGCACTGGTGGCTGACACCGCCGAGTGTCTGGAAGCGGCCCGGCGTATCGTCCAGTTTGTCCGCGCCCACCATTCTTAATTCCTGTTCCATCCAACAAATCTGCTGCCATGACCCAACAATTGCAAAACATCCTCAACGCCGCCTGGGAAGACCGCGCCAACGTCTCTGCGGCCTCGGCCCCCAAAGAACTGACCGATGCGGTCGAACACGTCATCAACGGACTCAATACCGGCGCGCTGCGCGTGGCCACGCGTGATGGCGTGGGCCAATGGAGCACTCACCAATGGATCAAGAAAGCCGTGCTGCTGAGTTTTCGCCTCAACGACAACGCGCTCATGAAGTCCGGCGATCTGGCTTTTTACGACAAGGTGCCAACCAAGTTTTCTCACATGGACGCCGCCGGCCTGCAGGCCACCGGAGTGCGCATCGTGCCGCCCGCTGTGGCGCGACGCGGAAGCTACCTGGCCAAGGGTGTGATCCTGATGCCGTCATTTGTCAACATCGGCGCCTATGTGGATGAAGGCACCATGGTCGACACCTGGGCCGCCGTGGGCTCGTGCGCGCAGATTGGCAAAAACGTGCATTTGAGTGGCGGCGTCGGCATTGGCGGCGTGCTGGAACCGATGCAGGCCAACCCCACCATCATCGAGGACAACTGCTTCATTGGCGCCCGCTCCGAGATTGTGGAAGGCGTCATCGTCGAAGAAAACTCGGTCATTTCCATGGGTGTTTACATCGGCCAGAGCACGCCCATTTACGACCGTGCCTCGGACACCGTGAGTTACGGCCGCATTCCGGCCGGCTCGGTGGTCATCAGCGGCAACCTGCCCAAGGAGGGCGGCAAATACAGCCTGTATGCCGCCATCATCGTGAAGCATGTGGACGCGCAAACCCGTGCCAAGACCAGCTTGAACGACCTGCTGCGCGACTAATCCAAAAGGGGCATCCCCATGGCCATGACCAGCAATGACAGCGCCGCGCCCATGGGCACCATGGTGCGCATCCTGCGCCTGATGTCTGAAAAACGCGCCTCTGATATTTATCTGTCGGCCAATGCACCTGCCACGATACGCATCAATGGCGAATGCATCCCGATCAACAGCCAGATCCTGCCGCCCGATGCCCCGCTGACACTGCTCGCAGAAGTTGTACCGCCTGAACGCATTGAGGAGCTGCAAAAAAACCACGAACTCAACATGGCCCTGTCCCTGCCCGGTGTAGGGCGTTTTCGCATCAGCGCCATGGTTCAGCGCAGCACCGTGGCGGTGGTGATCCGGCTCATCAACAATGACATCCCGCCGCTGGCCACACTGGGTTTGCCATCCTCCCTGGCCGACCTGATGCTGCAAAAACGTGGCCTGATCCTGATGGTGGGAGCCACCGGTGCGGGCAAAAGCACCACGCTGGCCGCCATGATCGACCACCGTAATGTCAACATGACGGGGCATATTCTCACAATTGAAGACCCGGTTGAGTTCTTGTTCAAGAACAAACGCTCCATCATCAACCAGCGTGAGGTCGGACCCGACACCCACAGTGCCGACATCGCCCTCAAAAACGCCCTGCGCCAGGCCCCCGATGTGATCCTGATTGGCGAAGTGCGCGACCGTGACACCATGACCGCCGCCATTGCCTATGCCCAAACCGGGCATTTGTGCCTGGCCACCATGCATGCCAACAACAGTTACCAGGCGCTCAACCGCATCCTGAGCTTTTACCCCGCTGAAGTGCGCATGACCATGCTGGGTGACCTGGCCGCCGCCATGAAAGCCATCATTTCGCAGCGCTTGCTGCGCAACATCGCCGGCACCCGCAGCGCCGCGGTCGAAATCATGCTGAACACCAAACTGGTGGCCGAGTTGATTGAAAAAGGCGATTTTTCAGGGATCCAGGAGGCCATGGCGAAATCCATGGCCGAGGGCAGCCAGACTTTCGAGGAAGACATTGCCCGGCTGATCACGACCGGCGTCATCGACCGCAAAGAAGGCCTGGCCTTTGCCGACTCGCCCACCAACCTGATGTGGCGCCTGCAAAACGACTTTGGCACGAATGCCAAAGCCCGGGCTCAGGTTGACGACCATGACGACGAACCCACCTTTACCGAAATAACGCTCGACCTCAACCACTGAACCTGCCCATGAACCCTACCCTTGCCCTGGCCTGTGACCTGATCGCTTGCCCTTCCGAGACCCCAAGCGATGCCCACTGCCAGCAAATCATGGGCGCACGCTTGCAAGCCATCGGCTTCCAGCTGGAAACCGTGGTCAGTGGCCCGGCAGATTTTGAAGTCACCAACCTGTGGGCCAAACGCCCGGTCAGGCCCATACCGGGCCAGCCAGGCGCAACCAGGCTGCTGGTGTTTGCCGGCCACACCGACGTCGTGCCCACCGGTCCGGTCAAACTCTGGGACAGTGACCCTTTCAAGCCCACGCAACGTGACGGCAAGCTGTTTGGACGGGGTGCTGCCGACATGAAAACCTCGCTGGCCGCCTTTGTGGTGGCCACGGAAGAATTTTTGGCAGCGCAGCCCGACACCCCACTGACCATTGGTTTTTTGTTGACCAGCGACGAAGAAGGCCCGGCGCTGGACGGCACCGTCAAGGTCTGCGACATGCTGCAAGCCCGCGGCGAAGTGCTGGACTACTGCATTGTGGGCGAGCCCACTTCGGTCAAGTCCACCGGCGACATGATCAAAAACGGCCGCCGCGGTTCCTTGAACGGCAAGCTCACCGTCAAGGGCACCCAGGGTCACATTGCCTACCCGCAGCTGGCCAACAATCCCATCCATCTGTTGGCGCCCGCGCTGGCCGAGTTGACCGGCATCGACTGGGACCGTGGCAACGCATTTTTCCCGCCGACCAGTTGGCAGGTCAGCAACATTCATGGCGGCACCGGCGCCAGCAACGTGATTCCGGGCACCGTGGTGGTGGACTTCAACTTCCGGTTTTCAACGGAATCCACACCGGAAATCCTGCAAAGCCGTCTGCAGGCGGTGCTGGACCGCCATGACTTTGCCTACGACCTGGCCTGGACGCTCAGCGGCCTGCCTTTTTTAACCCCACCGGGCACCCTGGTCGATACCGTGGTGGCGGCCATTGGGGCCGAGACCGGCCTGACCCCGGAGCTATCCACCAGCGGTGGCACCAGCGACGGCCGTTTTATTGCCAAAATATGCCCGCAAGTCATTGAGTTCGGTCCGCCCAATGCCACCATCCACAAAATCAACGAGCACATTGCCCTGGCCGACATCGAACCGCTCAAAAACATTTACCGCCGGGTGCTGGAAAACCTGCATGCGCAGTTGCTGGCATGAAGCGTCATCTCCCTCACGGTGAAGCCATCACGCTGCTGGACTGCGTCGCCCAGGCCGCGCAACAATTGACCGAGGCCGGTGTGGTGTTTGGTCACGGCACCCAGAATGCTTTCGACGAAGCCGCCTGGCTGGTGTTGTGGCAACTCGAACTGCCGCTGGACACACCGCTTGAGCCCACCCCCGACGCGGATGCCCCGGTGTCGGCCCGGCTGGTCACGCCTGCCGAGCAGGCGCAGATAGCCGCCCTATTGAAAACCCGCATCGACACCCGCAAACCGGCCGCCTACCTGACCCACGAGGCCTGGCTGCAGGGTGTGTCGTTTTATGTGGATGAGCGCGCCATCGTGCCGCGCTCGCTGATCGCCGAAGTGCTGGTCGAAGGCAGCCTGGATTACTGGTTGAACGAATCGACCCACCGGGTGCTGGACCTGTGCACCGGCAACGGCAGCCTGGCCGTGCTGGCCGCGCTGGTTTACCCCGATGTGATGGTGCAGGCGTCCGACATCAGCGCCGATGCGCTCGAAGTGGCCCGCATCAATGTGGAGCGCCATGGTCTGCATGAACGCATCACCTTGCACCAGGGTGATGGCCTGCCGGACCACGGCGGCCCTTACGACCTGATTTTGTGCAACCCGCCCTATGTCAACGCCGCCAGCATGGCCGCGCTGCCACCAGAATTCAAGGCAGAGCCTGCGCTGGCGCTCGACGGCAACACGGCAGGCGGTGTCGATGGCATGGATTTTGTCCGCCGCCTGTTGCAGGCAGCGCCTGCCCATATGACAGAAAACGCCATCCTGGTGCTTGAAATCGGCAACGAACGCGCCCACTTCGAAGCCGCATTCCCCGCCTTCGAAATGATCTGGCTCGCCACCAGCGCCGGCGAAGACCAGGTTCTGCTGGTCACGCGTGAGGCGCTTTTGACATTGCCATGACTTTGTGGGGCGGGCTTCAAACAGCCATGGTTGATTGAAATCGATGCTACAAAATATCTCACTTAAAACATTAAAAACATAAAGCAACTCCTTGATTACATTAAAAAACGTTACCCTTCGTCGTGGCGCCAAAGTGCTGCTTGACGGCGCCACCGTCACCATCAACCCCGGCGAAAAGGTCGGCCTGGTCGGGCGCAATGGCGCCGGCAAATCATCCCTGTTCGCCCTGTTCAACGGCAACCTGCACGAAGACGGGGGTGAGTACTACATCCCGACCCAGTGGCGCATGGGCCAGGTGGCCCAGGACATGCCCGAGACTGAGCAAAGTGCCACCGACTTCGTGGTCGAAGGTGACACCACGCTGCTGGCGGCGCAACAGGAAGTCACCGCATCGGAAGCCACCGATGACTACGACCGCATGGCCCATGCCTACATGGCGCTGCAGGACGCTGGCGCGCACGATGCGCCCGCGCGAGCCCAGGCACTCATTCAAGGCCTGGGTTTCAAGACCACCGAACTCGACAACCCGGTGAACAGCTTCTCGGGCGGCTGGCGCATGCGCCTGCAACTGGCCCGCGCTTTGATGTGCCCGAGTGACCTGCTGCTGCTTGACGAGCCCACCAACCACCTGGACCTGGACGCCCTGGTCTGGCTGGAGGCCTGGCTCAAGCGCTACGAAGGCACCATGATCGTGATCAGCCACGACCGTGAATTTCTGGATGCCGTGACCAACGTCACGCTGCACATCGACGCCGGCAAGCTGGTGCGCTACGGCGGCAACTACAGCAAGTTCGAGGACATGCGCGCCGAACAGATGGAACTGCAGCAAAACGCTTTTGCCAAGCAGCAGGACAAGATTGCCCACCTGCAAAAGTTCATTGCCCGCTTCAAGGCCAAGGCCAGCAAGGCCAAGCAGGCGCAAAGCCGGGTCAAGGCGCTGGACCGCATGGAAAAAATTGCGCCGCTGCTGTCCGAGGCCGACTTCACCTTCGAGTTCAAGGAACCCGCCAACCTGCCAAACCCCATGCTGTCGATGAGCGGCGTGAGCTTTGGTTACCCGCCGCCCGACGATGTGCCCGATGGCACGCCACCTACCGTGATCGTGCGCAACGTCAGCAAGTCGGTGCTGGCCGGCCAGCGTATCGGTATCCTGGGCGCCAACGGCCAGGGCAAGTCGACGGTGGTGAAGACCATCGCGCGCGACCTGGCCCCCATCGGCGGCGAAATCACCGAGGGCAAGGGGCTCAACATCGGCTACTTTGCCCAGCAGGAACTCGACGTGCTGCGCCCTTCTGATACCCCGCTGGAGCACATGATCCGCCTGGTCAAGGACATGACGGCGGCCGGCAAGATCGTCGGTCAACAAACACGTGAGCAAGACCTGCGCAGCTTCCTGGGCACCTTCAACTTTGGCGGCGACATGGTCAAGCAGCCCGTGGGCAGCATGAGCGGCGGCGAAAAAGCCCGCCTGGTGCTGTGCATGATCGTCTGGCAACGCCCCAACCTGCTGCTGCTCGACGAGCCCACCAACCACCTCGACCTGGCCACCCGCGAGGCGCTGGCCATGGCGCTCAATGAATTTGAAGGCACCGTCATGCTGGTCAGCCACGACCGCGCCTTGCTGAGAAGCGTTTGCGACGAGTTCTGGATGGTCTCGCATGGCGGCGTCGAACCCTTTGACGGCGACCTCGACGACTACCAGCGCTATCTGCTTGACGAAGCCAAGCGCCAGCGCGAACTCATCAAGGAAGCCAGCAGCGCCGCCGCCAAGGCCGAACGCAAGGCGCAAGCCGAGGCCGCAGCAGCGGCGGCCAAGGTCAAGCACAAGCCCGCACCCAGCGGCTCGCTCAAGCGCAAACTGGCCGACCTTGAAGCCCGCATGGCCACGCTGCAGGCCGAGGGCACCCAGCTTGAAGGCCATTTGTGCCAATCGCCACCGCCTGCGGACTTTGCCAACCAGGGCAAACGCCTCAAGGCCGTCAACGAAGAATTGCAGAGCCTGGAGGAGCAGTGGCTGGAAGTGTCGAGTGAGATAGAAGCTTTGTAGGGCCGAATTCATTCGGCCAGGTCGACTGAAGTCGACCCCACAGAAACCGACCCCACAGACAAGTCCAAAGCCACAGCAGCGTTCACAAAGCCACCACAATCGTGAGTTCGGCCCCATTACACTCTACAGATTCTAAAAAACTAGGGAAATAACATGATTCTGGTCACGGGTGGCGCGGGTTTTATCGGAGCCAATTTTGTTCTCGACTGGCTGGCAATACACGACGAGCCGGTCATCAACCTCGACAAACTCACCTACGCCGGCAACCCCGAAACGCTGCAAAGCCTGCAGGGTGACGCGCGCCACACGCTGGTGCAAGGCGACATTGGTGATCCCGCGCTGGTGAGCCAGTTGCTGGCCACCCACCAGCCACGCGCCGTTATCAATTTTGCTGCCGAAAGCCATGTCGACCGCTCCATCCACGGCCCAGGTGAATTCATCCAGACCAACATCGTCGGCACCTTCAACCTGTTGGAGTCGGTGCGCGGTTATTGGCAGCAGTTGCCGCAAGACCTGGATTGCCACGGGGCTTCGCCCCTCGCAATGACGAACAAAACCACAAAAGACAGCTTCCGGTTTTTGCATGTCTCCACCGACGAGGTCTATGGCTCGCTCAAAAAAGACGACCCTGCCTTCACCGAAACCAGCCACATCGAACCCAACAGCCCCTACAGCGCCAGCAAGGCCGCCAGCGACCATCTGGTGCGCGCCTGGCACCACACCTACGGCCTGCCGGTGCTCACCACCAACTGCTCCAACAACTACGGCCCCTACCACTTCCCGGAAAAACTCATCCCCCTGATGATCGTCAACGCGCTGGCTGGCAAAGCCCTGCCGGTCTATGGCGACGGTCAGCAGATCCGCGACTGGCTTTTTGTGAAGGACCACTGCAGCGCCATTCGCCGTGTTTTAGAGGCTGGCCGACTCGGTGAAATCTACAACGTGGGTGGCTGGAACGAAAAGGCCAACCTGGACATCGTGCACACGGTCTGCGCTTTGCTCGATGAAATGCGCCCGCGCTCGGATGGCAAGCCGTACAAGGACCAGATCACCTATGTGACGGACCGACCCGGCCACGACCGCCGCTACGCCATCGACGCCCGCAAGCTGGAACGTGAACTGGGCTGGAAACCGGCCGAGACCTTCGAGTCCGGCATCCGCAAAACGGTACAGTGGTATCTCGACAACCCCGACTGGGTTGCCCACGTGCAAAGCGGCGCCTACCGCGACTGGGTGCAAAAGCAGTACGCATGAAAATGCTTCTTTTAGGTAAAAACGGCCAGGTCGGCTGGGAGCTGCAACGCAGCCTGCTGCCGCTGGGTGAACTCATCGCGCTGGACCGCCACAGCAGCCAGTTTTGTGGCGACCTGACCAACCTGGCGGGCCTGGCAGACACCGTGCGCGCCATCCAGCCCGACGTCATCGTCAACGCCGCCGCCCATACTGCGGTGGACAAGGCGGAGAGCGAGCCCGAGTTGGCAAACATCCTCAACGCCCAGGCGCCCGAAGTCCTGGCCCGCGAAGCCGCGCGCTCAGGTGCCTGGCTGGTGCACTACAGCACTGACTACGTCTTTGGCGGTGGTGGCGACCGGCCCTGGCGCGAAGACGACCCCACTTTTCCACTCAATGTGTACGGCCAGACCAAGCTGCTCGGCGAGCACATGATCGACTGGGTCTGCCCGCGCCACCTCATTTTCCGGACCAGCTGGGTCTACGCGGCGCGCGGCGGCAACTTTGCCAAAACCATGCTGCGCCTAGCCCAGGAACGCGACCAGCTCAAGGTCATCAACGACCAGTTTGGTGCGCCCACCGGGGCCGAGCTGATTGCCGATATGACCGCCCACGCCATCCGCCAGGTGTTCCAGCCGGGGGCAGACGCCCAGGCCCTGGCCGGCATTTACCACCTGGTGGCCAGTGGCTGCACCACCTGGTTCGACTACGCCCAGCATGTCATTGCCCAAGCGCAGCGGCTGCAGCCCGGCCTCAAAATCAAGGCGACCGAGGTCAATCCGGTGCCCACCAGCGCCTTCCCCACGCCAGCCCAGCGGCCGCTGAATTCGCGCCTTAACACCGCCAGGCTGCAGGCCAAGTTTGGCCTGACGCTGCCAGCCTGGCAAACCGGGGTGGACCGTATGCTGGCGGAGATCCTGCCCAACCCATGACATCGCAGCCAAGCCAAATTCATGGCCGAATTCATTCGGCCAGGACGCCCAAGGCGGCCTGATCCACATCGAAAGGTAATCAAATGACTCAACGCAAAGGCATCATCCTCGCCGGCGGCTCCGGCACCCGGCTTTACCCGGTCACCCAGGCGGTCAGCAAGCAACTCATGCCGGTCTACGACAAGCCCATGATCTACTACCCCTTGAGCACACTCATGCTCGCCGGGATTCGTGAGGTGCTGGTGATTTCCACGCCGCATGACACGCCGCGCTTTGCCGAACTGCTCGGCGACGGCAGCCAGTGGGGCATGTCGATCAGTTACGCGGTGCAGCCCAGCCCTGACGGTTTGGCACAGGCCTTCATCATCGGACGCGACTTTGTCGCCGGCCAATCCAGTGCGCTGGTGCTGGGTGACAACATTTTTTACGGCCATGACCTGGTCAAACTGCTGGCCAACGCCAATGCCCACAGCAGCGGTGCCAGCGTGTTTGCCTACCATGTAACCGACCCCGAGCGCTATGGTGTGGTCGAGTTTGATGCGCACAAGCGCGCCATCAGCATCGAGGAAAAACCCAAACAACCCAAAAGCAATTACGCCGTCACCGGGCTGTACTTTTACGACAGTCAGGTCTGCGACATCGCCGCCAGCATCAGGCCCTCGGCGCGCGGTGAGCTGGAAATCACCGACGTCAACCGGGTTTATCTGGAGCAAGACCAGTTGAATGTCGAGATCATGGGTCGCGGCTACGCCTGGCTCGACACCGGCACCCACGACAGCCTGCTCGAAGCTGCCAGCTTTATTGCCACCCTGCAAAAACGCCAGGGCCTGCAAGTGGCCTGCCCCGAAGAAATTGCCTTTGGCCAGGGCTGGATCGATGCCGCCCAAATCCAGAAACTTGCGTCGCCGTTGTCAAAAAATGGCTACGGCCAGTATTTGCTGAACCTCCTGAAATGAGGTTATGGATCGCCAATAACCAAGCAGATTTATGCCCTACACCGTCACCCCTACCGCCCTGCCCGGCGTGCTGATCCTTGAACCCAAGGTTTTTGGCGATGCCCGTGGCTTCTTTTTTGAAAGTTTCAACGCGCGCGACTTTGCCCGATGCACCGGGCTCGACGCGCACTTTGTGCAGGACAACCACAGCAAATCGGCCAAGGGCGTGCTGCGTGGCCTGCACTACCAGATCGAGCACGCTCAGGGCAAGCTGGTGCGTGTCACCCAGGGCGAGGTGTTCGACGTGGCGGTGGACATGCGCCGCAGTTCACCCCACTTTGGCAAATGGGAAGGCGTGCTGCTGTCGGCTGAGAACAAACGCCAGCTCTGGATCCCACCGGGTTTTGCCCACGGCTTTCTGGTGACAAGCGAGTCGGCCGAATTTTTGTACAAAACCACCGACTACTGGTACCCCGAGTTCGAGCGCAGCCTGCTCTGGAACGACCCGGCGGTCGGCGTCAAGTGGCCGCTGGATGGCACCCCGCTGCTGGCCGCCAAGGATATGGCCGGGCTTTCCTTGGCCAACGCGTCAACATTTGAATGAGAATACCGGCCGAATGAATTCGGCCCCACATGGCATCTGGATTTTGTAGGGCCGATTTCAATCGGCCAGATCGCCAAGGCGATCCATGAGCAAAAGATTTACCGCGAGCGCTGGCGCAGCGCCTCGTACAGGCAGACACCACTGGCTACCGACACATTCAGGCTCTCCACCGCGCCGCGCATCGGGATGCTGATCAGCTCGTCGCAGGTCTTGGCAGTGAGCTGGCGCATGCCTTCGCCCTCGGCACCCAGCACCAGCGCCACCGGACCTTTCAGATCGGCCTGGTACAGCGTTTTGGCGGCCACATCGCTGGTGCCAATGATCCAGATATTGCGCTCCTTCAACTCGTTCAGGGTGCGCGCCAGGTTGGTCACCATGAAATAGGGCACGGTTTCCGCGGCACCGCTGGCCACCTTGGCCACGGTGGCGTTGATGCCGGCCGCATGGTCCTTGGGGGCGATCACGGCGTGCACGCCGGCGCCATCGGCCACGCGCAGGCAGGCGCCCAGGTTATGCGGGTCGGTCACGCCGTCAAGCACCAGGATCAGGGCTTGCTCACGCTCGTTGAGCGGTCGCTCAAGCTGGGCCGCTTCCAGTTGCTCCAGCAACTCGTCGAGCGAGGTGACCTGGGTCAACTCATGCACGCGCGCCACCACGCCCTGGTGCCCGTGGCTGCCGCACAGCTTGGCCAGGCGCATGCCGTCGGCTTCCAGCAGGCGCACGCCGGCCTCCTTGACCTTGTCAACAAACTGGCGCATGCGGGCGTCACGGCGCGTTGGGTCAATGTAGATTTCGACAATGGATTTGGGTGCGGTTTTCAAGCGCACACCGACGGCATGAAAGCCGAACAGAACTTTGGGATTGGACATAGGCCGCAATTATCGTGGCTTATCCCTTGAACCTGGCCGCCACTTCCGCCACGCGCTGGCCGAACAGGCGGGCGGTTTCCAGGTCACCGGGATTCATTTCTGCGCCGCCGGCATCACCGGGGGTTTGCGCCATGGGGCCGGTGCTGGAGGCCAGGTAGTTGATGTCATGGCGTTGCGCCGCCTTGGTGTTGTTGTAGTGCAGGCCGGTGCCCACCCAGATGCCGCCATGCTGCATGGCCAGGGTCATGAAGTAATGCAGCGTGGAGTGCTTGTCGCCGTTGATGTTGGCACTGGCCGTGAAGCCGCCAAAAATCTTGTCTTTCCAGGCTTGTCTGAACCAGGCCTTGCTGGAGGTGTCGGCAAACTTCTTGAATTGCCAGCTCACGTTGCCCATGTAGGTGGGACTGCCCATGATGATGGCGTCGGCATCGTCCAGGGTCGCCCAGCCGTCTTCTGTCAGGTTGCCATCGGCGTCGATCGCCACCAGATCGGCGTTGGCGCCATCCGCCACCGATTGCGCCATGCGCAGGGTGTGGCCATATCCTGAATGAAAAACAACGGCAACTTTTGCCATGGTGAGCGCTCCTTGGAATATTCAAATATATCCGCTTTGTAGGGCGGGCTTCAGTCCGCCATGGTCGAATAAATTCGACCCTACAACGACCACTCTAAGCGCACAAATCAAAAACGAGCACCTCGGCATCCTGTGCGTTGGTCAGCACCACATGGGGCTCATCGGCGAGCAGGGCGGCATCGCCGCTACGCAGCGTCGCACCGTTCACCGTCAGTTCACCACGCACCAAATGCACATAGGCCTTGCGCCCGGAGGGCAGCTCAAGCGTGGCCGTCTGGCCGGCGTCAAATAGCCCGGCATAGATACGGGCATCGGCATTGAGCGTGACCGAGCCTTGTGCGCCGTCGGGGGAGACCAGCAGACACAGGCGGCCTTGCTTGTCTGATTTGGGAAAGGTCTTTTGCTCGTAGCTTGGTGTCACAGCCAACACCTTCGGCAGAATCCATATCTGCAAAAAATGCGTGGTTTCATTGGCAGAAAAATTGAACTCGCTGTGCTGCACGCCGGTACCCGCGCTCATGCGCTGCACATCCCCCGGCGGGATGGCCTTGACATTGCCCATGCTGTCCTGGTGTGCCAGTGCGCCCTGCAGCACGTAGCTCACGATTTCCATGTCGCGGTGACCATGAGTGCCAAAACCTTTGCCAGGAGCCACACTGTCTTCGTTGATCACGCGCAGGTTGCCCCAGCCCATGTGCGCGGGGTCGTAATAACCGGCAAATGAAAAACTGTGGAATGACTTGAGCCAGCCATGGTCTGCATAGCCGCGCTCTTGGGAAGGTCTCAGGGCCAACATCACGAATCTCCTTGAACAGCCTCCACTGTACGCGCCGAACGGCACTTGGATAAGCAGCCCTTTTGATGGCATCATTCAATCAGTTTGAACTTAATGAGCCGCACCATGCAAACCGCCCGCAATGTCCTGACCCCGGATGCCCTCGCCATGCTGCAAACCATTGCCGCGACCGGCAGTTTTGCTGCCGCCGCCAGGGAACTCGGTATGGTTCCCAGCGCCCTCACCTACCGCGTGCGCCAGCTTGAAGATGCGCTCGATGTGCTGCTGTTTGACCGCAGTTCGCGCCGCGCCCTGCCCACCGTGGCGGGCCAGGAGCTGCTGCACGAGAGCGAGCGCTTGCTGGAAGATCTGGAGGCCGTGGCCAATCGCGTCAAGCGCGTGGCCACCGGCTGGGAGCCGCAACTGACGCTGGCCGTGGACAGCATCATTGCAAAAGCCACGGTGATGGAGCTGGTGGACAGCTTTTTTGCCCAAAACCCGCCCACCCGCATCCGCCTGCGCGACGAAACCCTGTCGGGCACGCTGGAAGCCCTGACCAGCGGCGAGGCCGATCTGGCGCTCGGTGTGGCGGACCTGGTGCAAAACACC
>NZ_JAMPXE010000208.1 GCF_023701345.1 Rhodoferax sp.
TCGCGTCTGCTTTAAGTCTTTATTGGTTTGTTGATTGCGGTTATGGACTCCATCGCGTTTTGAGTTATTTTGAGGAGTCCTTTCATGGGCAACAAACTTTACGTCGGCAATCTGCCATATTCTTTCCGTGATGATGATCTGCAACAAGCATTCGCAGCTCACGGTACCGTCACCAGCGCCAAAGTCATGATGGAACGTGACACCGGCCGCTCCAAAGGCTTCGGCTTCGTGGAAATGGCCGATGATGCACAAGCACAAACCGCCATTGAAGCCATGAATGGCCAACAATTCGGCGGCCGTGGCCTCGTGGTCAACGAAGCCCGTCCGATGGAGCCTCGTCCTCCCCGTTCGGGTGGCGGCGGCTTCGGTGGTGGTAGTGGTGGCGGCGGTTACGGCGGTGGCGCTGGCGGCGGCCGTTCCGGTGGCGGCGGCTACGGCGGTGGCGCTGGCGGTGGCCGTTCAGGCGGCGGCGGTGGCGGTGGTTACGGCGGTGGCCGTAGCAGCTACTAAGCTGATACCAACTTCGCCAGGTTCATTCCTGGCAAGCACAAAAGGGTCCTTCGGGGCCCTTTTTGTTTGGTGCGTCATGGCGAACGCAGTGACGGGGCTACGAATCCGTTACGCGCGGTTTGCGCGGCCGTCCGGCAAACAGTCGGTCAAACAGGGTGTTGGGCAACAAGCGCAGCAACTTGGCCACCACGCCCATTTGCCACGGAATCACGCGGTAGCTGCTGCCCGCTGCTATGGCGCGCATCGCTTTGTCGGCAAACACCTCGGGTGACATCAAAAACGGCATGGTGTACTGGTTGTTTTGCGTCAGGGGGGTGGCAATGTAGCCCGGGCACAGCGTGACCACCTTGACCCCGCTGGTGCGCAGTTCGCCGCGCAGGCTTTCGCAATAACTGATCACTGCGGCTTTGCTGGCGCAGTAGCCGCCATGGCCGGGCAGGCCGCGAATGCCTGCTACGCTGCCAATGCCCACCAGCGTGCCCGAGCCGCGTGCCACCATGGGAGCAATGAAAGGGCCAAAGGTGGCCGCCACCCCCATCACATTGGTTGCCAGGATGTTGGCCATGACGGCCAGGTCGTCGGGTACCGACGTGTCCACGCCCATGCTGATGCCGGCGTTGGCAATCACCACATCGGGCAGTCCCTGTTGCGCGATGCATGCCTGTGCCAGGCTGGCCATCTGACCGGACTGGGCGACATCGGCACAGTAAATAACGTAGTTTTCTGGCCGGATGGCGTGCGCGTCGAGCCAGCTTTGGATCACCTGGCTGCGCCGCGCCACCAAAGCCAGCCGATAGCCCAGACCGGCGTAATGCAAGGCCATGGCCTGGCCAATGCCGCTGGAGGCACCGGTAATCAGGACCAGGGGTGGCGGCATGATGCGGGCTGCTTTCAGGGTTTTTTGGTGGGTGCCAAGTGGCCCCGAACCCGCCCCGTGAGCAGCATGACGCCCTCCCGGTTGTCGTAGTCCATGCTGTTGGCGGTAAAGCGGTCCGGGCCACGGATGAGCTCGACCGGTTTGTGCGATTTGATGCGATCGGTGTTCATGAAAGCGTGTAAAAACTCGCCTCTGAAAGTCAGGTCGGCTTTTTCTTTGCCGCTTTTGTCAATGCCGGCCTTGCGCTCGACCAGCGCTTGCCCGATGAGCTGGACCTCCGATGCATCGCTGTTGATGAGGGCCTGGCGCGCCGTGGCTGTGCTCAGCAGTCCTTCGATGTTAAAGGAGCGGATGTGCACCTGGTCAATCTCGAGCGTGTCCGTGTCCGGGAAATGGCGTCCTTCCCGGCCCATGACTTCACTCTTGAGCTGGCCACGGGTATCAAAGGTCTTGATCGAGAACTGATGGATGAAGTAGTCGGGCAGGTGTTTTACGACGGCCGCTGGCGCTTTGTGTTCCAGCCCCGGCGTGCTGCGCACCAGCCAATAGGTCGCCAGGGCCAACAGCCCCATCAACAGCACAGGCAGATACAGGCTGAGCCGGTCCAGCCAGTCATGCAGCTTGTTCATTGCATGGCTTCCTGCAATAAGTCAACATAACGGCCGCTGGCCACCAGCAGCAGGTCGCACAGTTCGCGCACCGCGCCGTTACCTCCCTGGCGCTGTGTCACGTAATCGGCCTGGGCCAGCAGCTCGGCCTGGGCATTGGCAGGGGCGCAGGCGAATGCGCAGCGCGTCAGCATGGCCAGGTCAGGCCAGTCATCGCCCATGGCCGCAGCCTGCGGCCAGTCGAGCCCCAGGGCCTTGAGGGTGAGCTCGGCCGCCGGGCGCTTGTCTTCGGTGCCAAAGTGGGCGTGTTCAATGCCCAGCGCCGCCAGCCGCATGCGCAGCGCTTTGGAGTCGCGCCCGGTGATCACGGCCGGCGTGATGCCGGCACGCTGCAGCAGTTTGAGGCCGTGGCCGTCGAGCGTGTTGAAGCGTTTGATGGTCTCGCCGTGCTCCGAGATATACAGGCCGCCGTCGGTGAGGACACCGTCGACATCAAGAAAGACCACGCGAATACCCTGCGCCTTGAGCAGCAGGTCGGGCGGGAAGTTGAGCGCGGGGGGCATCAGATCACCTTGGCCCGCATCAGGTCGTTGCTGTTGAGCGCGCCGCACAGTTTGCCTTCTGCGTCCAGCACCAGCACGCTGGTAATGCGACGCTGCTCCATGAGTTCGACGGCGTCGACCGCCAGCGCATTGCGGCTGATGGTGCAGGGCTGCGGGTGCATCACTTGTTGCGCGGTGCTGCTGCGCAAATCGACGCCTTTTTCAATCAGGCGGCGCAAATCACCGTCGGTAAAAATGCCCTGTACCTGGCCGCTGGCATCCACCACGGCGGCGGCGCCCAGGCCTTTGGCGCTCATCTCGCGCATCAGCTCGCTAAAGCTGGCTTGCAGGCCGACGCTGGGCACCTGGTCGCCGCTGCGCATGACATCGCTGACCAGCGTGAGCAGCTTGCGCCCCAGCGCGCCGCCCGGGTGCGAGCGGGCAAAGTCTTCGGCCTTGAAGCCGCGGGCGTCGAGCAGGGCCACCGCCAGCGCGTCACCGAGCGCCAGTTGCGCCGTGGTGCTCGCGGTGGGCGCCAGGTTGAGTGGGCAGGCCTCTTTGGCAACGCCGCTGTTCAAAAAATAATCGGCGTGGCGCGCCAGGATCGACTCGGCATGGCCCGTCATGGCCACCAGCGGGGCGCCCAGGCGCTTGATCATCGGCAAAATGGCGGTGAGTTCTTCAGACGAACCACTGTTTGAAATGGCCAGCACCACGTCCACCGGCTTGATCATGCCGAGGTCGCCGTGGCTGGCTTCGGCCGGATGCACAAACATGGCCGGGGTGCCGGTGGAGGCCAGCGTGGCGGCAATCTTGCGGCCAACGTGGCCACTTTTGCCCATGCCCATCACCACCACGCGGCCTTGCACCGCCAGCATCAGGCGCACCACTTGCGCAAAGTCGGGGCCGATGTGCTGCTTGAGGCCAAGCAGGGCGGCGGCTTCAATGTCGAGCGTTTCGAGCGCGAGCGCCA
>NZ_JAMPXE010000209.1 GCF_023701345.1 Rhodoferax sp.
CGCAGCGCTGCGACAGCGAGGCCAGGTCCAGCCAGAGACTGGAGGTGTGCCAGTGGCTTTGCATCAAAACGGCTTTTTCAGGCAGTGGTATTCCCCATCGCATGACCTGCTTGAACGTCCGCGTGGTAGCTGGAGCGCACCATCGCGCCGACAGCGGCGTGGCTGAAACCCATTTCATAGGCCCTGGTCTCGAACATCTTGAAGACGTCGGGGTGCACGTAGCGCTTGACGGTCAGGTGGCTGGTGCTTGGCGCCAGATACTGGCCAATGGTCAGCATGTTGATGCCGTGGTCGCGCATGTCTTGCATGGTCTGCAAAATTTCGTCGTCGGTTTCGCCCAGGCCTACCATCAGGCCGCTCTTGGTCGGCACGTCGGGAAACAGCGCCTTGAACTTTTTCAGCAGGTTCAGGCTGAACTGGTAGTCGGAGCCGGGGCGCGCTTCTTTGTACAGGCGCGGGATGGTTTCCAGGTTGTGGTTCATCACGTCCGGGGGGGCCGCCTTGAGGATCTCCAGCGCGCGGTCGTCGCGGCCGCGGAAGTCGGGCACCAGCACCTCGATCTGCGTCTGCGGTGATTTTTCACGGATGTGCTGGATGCAGGCCACAAAATGGCCGGCGCCGCCGTCGCGCAGGTCGTCGCGGTCGACGCTGGTGATCACCACGTATTTCAGCTTGAGTTGGGCAATGGTGTTGGCCAGGTTGACCGGCTCGTTGACATCGAGCGGGTCGGGGCGGCCATGGCCGACGTCGCAAAACGGGCAGCGCCGGGTACATTTGTCGCCCATGATCATGAACGTTGCCGTGCCCTTGCCAAAACATTCGCCGATGTTGGGGCAACTGGCTTCTTCGCAGACGGTGACCAGCTTGTTGCTGCGCAGCACGTCCTTGATTTCATAAAAACGGGTGGTCGGGCTGCCCGCCTTGACGCGAATCCATTCGGGTTTGCGCAAGATTTCACCCTGCACCACCTTGATCGGGATGCGCGACAGTTTGGCCGCCGATTTTTGCTTGGCGGTGGCGTCGTAGTTTTCAGCGCTTTGGGGGGTGCGTACCGTGTTGGTGTCTTTGGAGGTGTTCATATGCTAGGTGGTGCACCGTCACTGCGAGCGTAGCGCGGCAGTCCATGCCGTCGGAAGTCATGGATTGCTTCACTGCGTTCGCAATGACGGCATCAGGGGTCGAGAGAAACAGCAAGCTTCAGGCTGAATACCTCAGCCACTTCCTGCCAGCTTGCAACAACGCCAATTGTAGAAAGATCAATCGTTTGCAGCCCGGTGTAGCCGCAGGGGTTGATACGCGAGTAGGGTTCAAGGTCCATGGCGACGTTCAGCGCCACGCCGTGGTAAGTGCAATTGCGGCTGACCTTGATGCCCAAGGCGGCGATCTTGCCAAGGCCGGAAAAATTGGGATCCGCCCCGCTTTTCATCGGCCGTTGCGGCAGCAGCGCATGGCCGCTGGGGTCGTCCAGCCGGACGTAAATACCCGGCGCACCCGCCACCCGGTGGCCGGTCACGCCAAGCTGCAGCAGCGTGCGGATCACGGCTTCCTCGATGCGGTAAACGTACTCTTTGACAAAGTAGCCAGCACGCTTCAGGTCGAGCAGCGGGTAGGCCACCACTTGCCCCGGGCCGTGGTAAGTGACCTGGCCACCGCGGTTGGTGGCCACCACGGGAATGTCGCCAGGGTTGAAGATGTGCTCCTTTTTGCCCGCCAGGCCCTGGGTGTAAACCGGCGCGTGCTCGCAAATCCATAAAACGTCGGGCGTGCCCTCAGATCGCTCAGCGGTAAATTTCTGCATGGCCGCGTAGGTCGGTGCATAGTCCACGCGACCCAAAAACTCCACCTCCATCGGCATGGCTACAGCACCACCTTGACCATCGGGTGGGTGGACAGCGTGCGGTAAATCTCGTCAAGCTGTTCGCGGCTGGTGGCGTTGATCGTGATCGTGACGCCCAGGTATTTGCCGCCCTTGCTTTCGCGCAGTTCAATCGTGGCGGCATCAAACTGCGGGTCAAACTGCAGGGCGATGTGGGTGATGGCGTGCACCAGGCCATCAACTTTGGCGCCCATGACCTTGATCGGAAAAAGTGAGGGATAGGTAATCAGCGACTCAGCTTGTGGCGAATCGGGAGAGGGGGGCAAGTTGCTCATAAAACAATTATCGTTCTGGCGTGTGAAATTTCGTTCGTGTTTCTAAGTAAAATGGCGGACTTTGTAATAAGTGCTTGATCTCGGCGTAACCTGCTTGTAATTATTTTAGGAAACAATCCTTGCTTAAGTCTTGGGAGTCGATCGAAGATGATGCCGAAGAAGAGGACTTCAAGAGGCTGAGTGCAGAAGAAGTCAAGGCGCTGCAGCAGTCAATGCCCAAGATGTCGCCCTGGACGGTGCTTGGGGCGCAAGTTCTGGTCGGTGTGCTGGTGTCGTTATTGGTCTGGCTGGTTACGGATTTGGCAGTTGCGGCCTGGTCGGCGGCTTATGGTGCACTGGCTGTGGTTGTTCCGGCGCTGGTTTTCCTGCGCGGCCTGAGGCGTCAGCAAGGTGCGCAAAACGCGGGTGCTGCGCTGGGTGGATTTTTTGTTTGGGAAATGGTGAAGGTGGTCTTGACGGTGGCAATGTTGTTTGCTGCGCCAAGACTGATTCTGGAATTGAACTGGCTGGCCTTGTTGGCTGGCTTCGTGGTGACGATGAAGGTGTACTGGGTGGCCATGTGGTTGCATTCGGGGCGCAAAAAATCGGTTGCAAAGCTTTAATGATTGAAAATTGGTGACATATGGCTGCTGCTGAAAACACTGGAACACATGGTCCGAATGCTGGCGAATACATCCAGCACCATTTGCAGCATTTGCAGATGGATTTTTCTTTTCAGGGTGCAAAGCAGACTGGTTTGGTTGACTTCAGTCTGTTTAATCTTGACTCCCTGTTTTATTCTGTGATCCTGGGTGTGCTGGCCTGTTTTCTGTTGTGGCGTGCGGCCTCCAGGGCTACTTCAGGTGTGCCGGGGCGCTTTCAGGCGGCGGTTGAAATCATGGCCGAAATGGTGGACAAGCAGGCCAGGGGTGTGATTCACAATGCCAATAGCCGCAAGCTGGTGACGCCATTGGCCTTGACGGTGTTTGTCTGGATCTTCCTGATGAATGCGATGGACATGCTGCCGGTGGATGCTCTGCCTGCGATCTGGCACAGCGTGGGTCCGGCCATGGGTTACAAGGACTACATGCGCGTGGTGCCCACGGCTGACCTCTCCACCACGCTGGGCATGTCCTGCAGTGTGCTCCTGGTTTGCCTGTTTTACAACATCAAGATCAAGGGTCTGGGTGGTTGGACGCATGAGCTGGTGGCGGCGCCCTTTGGTGACAAGGTCTACCTTTATCCCGTCAACTTCCTGATGCAGTTGATTGAGTTTGCCGCCAAAACCGTGTCGCACGGCATGCGGTTGTTCGGCAACATGTTTGCCGGTGAGTTGATTTTCATGTTGATCGCCC
>NZ_JAMPXE010000073.1 GCF_023701345.1 Rhodoferax sp.
ACCACGTTCAACGTGGCCACAATGCGCTGGCCGTTGGCGCGAACATCGACTTTGGAAAGTGCCTGAAAACCTTCGGCCCGGTAGAGCGCGCAGTCGCGGTGCAGGTAAGCCACGTTTTCACGGTAGGTATCGATGGCGACCCTACGCAAGGCGAGCCTGGAACTTGCCTGGTCCTGGGGTGGCTGGTCAGCCGGGGAAGGTTGTTGCGCATGGGCTTGCTTCATGGGCGTAGCCTACACCGAAAAAAACAATAAAAAAAGGCTTCCGAAGAAGCCTTTTGATTCGGTCAACCCCATTGGGGCCATGCTTTAGACGCGCTTGCGGTATTCGCCGGTGCGGGTGTCGATTTCGACCTTGTCGCCTTGCGCCACAAAAATTGGCACGCCAATTTCAAAGCCGGTCGCCAGCTTGGCGGGCTTGAGCACTTTGCCCGAGGTGTCGCCCTTGACCGCTGGCTCGGTCCAGGTGATTTCACGCACCACGCTGGTGGGCAGTTCGACCGAAATCGCCTTGCCGTCGTAAAACACCACTTCGAGCGGCATGCCGTCATCAAGGTAGTTGAGCGAGTCGCCCATGTTTTCGGCTTCGACTTCGTACTGGTTGTATTCCTCGTCCATGCAGATGTACATCGGATCGGCAAAGTACGAATAGGTGCAGTCTTTTTTGTCCAGGATGACCTGGTCGAGCTTGTCGTCGGCCTTGAACACGACTTCGGTGTTGAAGTTGGCGATCAGGCTTTTGAGTTTCATGCGCACGGTGGCAGAGTTGCGGCCGCCGCGGCTGTATTCGGTTTTCAGGACGACCATGGGGTCTTTGCCGTGCATGATGACATTGCCGGCGCGAATTTCTTGAGCGATTTTCATAAAAAGAGGCTTAGCGAAAGAGTGAAAGTTGGCCGCGCACCTGGCGGCGAGGGCGGTCAAGGCATCGATTAACGCATGCCTACTCCGCAAAGCCCGTTATTTTAATGGAGTTTTGCAATAAAACTGAGCAGCTGGGTGCTCAAGTCCTCTTGTTGTAACAGGTAGGCTCTGGCCTGGGTCGCGCAGTCTTGCCAGCTTTCGGGTGTAAACGCTGCGTCCTGCAAGGTCGGGCCTGGCAGTTCCAAACCATTCCAGCGGTGGTGAAATGCGCGCAGCGAAGCGGGAGCCAGCAGCCAGCCCAGAAACGCATCCAGCTTGATCTCATGGGCAGTGTCGTGCTGCGGGTAGATTTGCCATACAAAAGGTTTTCCAGCCCACAGGGCGCGCACCAGCGAGTCTTCGCCGCGCACAAAATTCACGTCGCTGGCCCACAGCAAATGGTCAAAGTCATTCTGGTTGAGCTGGGGAAGGTAAAAAAATGAGAGCGCCGCACGCTGGTTCCATAAGGGATCAAGCTGGTGCATTTTGGCCACCTCGGCGCGCACGGCAATACTGGCACGCCCAGGGGTCACCAGCAAGCGGCTCGGTTGCCCGTCTTGCGCCAACGTGGCCAGCAGCTCACCCAGGCCGGCAGGTTCGTAACAAAACAGCGACACCAGGCGCTCGCCCCGCCAGGTCACACCCAGCTCGGCGAGCCATGCCTTGCGGTCAAACCGGGCCTGGCGCGCGATGAGATCAGGCTCGCGCAACAGACCACCGGTGCCGGCGGTGAAGCCGGGGTAGAAAAAATGTTTGGTCAGGCCACGGCCGGGGCCGCTCATGACGGGCGACGGCAGACCGTGGCAACGCGCTGCAAAGTCTTCGGCGCTGAGGTACTCCAGATTGATCCAGGCGCATTTATGTACGTTATTCCTTACATTTTTTGCGTATTCAGCGATGAATTCAGCATCAATTTCGCAACCAAAGGCTTCCAGCATGACCTCGCCGGGCGTGATGCCGCTCATGTCGATGGGTGCCGTCCAGGTCCTCACCTCAACGCCCGGCGCACCTTGCGGCGCCATCCAGGCCAGCGCGCTCACGTCGTCTGCCCACAGACGCACCGTTTGCCCGCGTCCGGCCAAATTGCATGCCAGACGCCAGCACACCCCGAGGTCGCCAAAGTTGTCGATGACCCGACAAAAAATGTCCCAACGCAGTTTGGGGAAAGGTGATTCACATTGCATGGCCAGATTGTCCACAATACGCCCCTATGTCTGAAAACGTCCAACACCTCCCGTCACCGGCGATCACTGAACCGGCTCCTTTGACGGCCCACCCTGAACAATTGCTCAGTGATGTTGCCAGCCTGCCGGCCTTGCCAGGGGTCTATCGTTATTTCGACGCGCAAGGCAATGTGCTGTATGTGGGCAAGGCCATTAATCTGAAAAAGCGGGTGTCGAGTTATTTCCAGAAAAACCATGGCGGCACCCGCATTGGTCATATGGTCAGCAAGATTGCCCGGCTGGAAACCACCGTGGTGCGCTCCGAGGCGGAGGCGCTGCTGCTGGAAAACAACCTGATCAAAACGCTCAACCCCAGGTACAACATCCTGTTTCGGGACGACAAAAGTTATCCTTACCTCAAGATCACGGCGCTTGGGCAAAGCGGCAGTGAGCAGTTTCCCCGGGTGGCGTATTACCGCGGTGCGGTAGAGAAAAAACACCATTATTTTGGCCCCTACCCGAGTGCCTGGGCGGTCAAGGAAGCCATATTGCTGATGCAAAAAGTGTTCCGGCTGCGCACCTGCGAAGACCCGGTGTTCAATAATCGCACCCGGCCCTGTCTGCTGTACCAGATCAAGCGTTGCTCGGGGCCGTGTGTTGGGTATATTTCGCCCGAGGCCTATGCGCAGGATCTGGCCGACGCGGAACGCTTCTTGAACGGCGACGCGCGCGAAGTGATGCGCGAGCTCGAAGCCCGCATGACGATGCATGCCGATAAGCTCGAATTCGAACAGGCCGCCGAGTTGCGCAACCAGGTGGCGGCGCTCTCCAACGTGCTGCACCAGCAGTCGGTGGACAACGTGTCAGACCGGGATGTGGACATTCTGGCGGTCAAGGTGCAGGGCGGCCGTGCCTGCGTCAACCTGGCGATGGTGCGCGGTGGACGTCATCTGGGCGACCGGCCCTATTTTCCGGTGCATGTCGAAGACGCGGCTGAACTGGAGGAGGATGCCAGCGGGGGGGGCGACGTTGTGCGCAGCCTGGAAATGCAGGTGCTGGATGCCTTCATCGCACAACATTACTTGAACGTGCCCGCGCCGCCGTCGTTGGTGGTGAGCGCACCGGTGGACAAGGACCTGTTGCAGGCGCTGTCCGAGCAAACCGGGGTCAAGGTCAGTGCGGTGCACAACCCGCGCGAGCAACGCCGTGTCTGGCTTGAAATGGCCCAAACCAATGCGCGCTTGCAACTGGCCAGGCTGCTGGCCGAAGAAGGTTCTCAACAAGCCCGTACCCGTGCGCTGGTGGAGGCGCTGGATCTGGCACTCGACAATCTGGACGAACTTCGGGTGGAGTGTTTTGATATCTCCCACACGGCGGGTGAATCGACTCAGGCTTCATGCGTGGTGTTTCATCACCACAAGATGCAGAGCGCCGAATACCGCCGTTTCAAGATCAACGACATCACCCCGGGCGATGACTACGCCGCCATGCGCCAGGTGCTGCTGCGCCGCTACGGCAGACTGGCCGAAACCCTGCAAGAGGCCAAACTATCCGGTGCCTTGCCCGCCGGCACGGGCCGCTTGCCCGATCTGGTGCTGGTCGATGGTGGCAAGGGCCAGGTGTCGATGGCGCGCGAGGTGTTCGAACAACTGGGTTTGGACCTGTCGCTGATCGTGGGCGTGGAAAAAGGCGAGGGTCGGCGCATTGGCCTTGAAGAACTGGTGTTTGCCGACGGCCGCGACAAGGTTTACTTGGGCAAGGACTCTGCCGCGCTGATGCTGGTGGCACAAATCCGGGACGAGGCACACCGTTTCGCCATCACCGGCATGCGCGCGGCGCGCGCCAAGGTGCGCATGGACGGCGGCAAGCTCGAGGAAATTCCCGGCATCGGCCCGAAACGGCGCGCGCGCTTGCTGCAGCGCTTTGGCGGCGTGCGCGGCGTGGCTTTGGCGTCCGAGGCCGATATTGCCCAGGTCGAAGGCATTTCAACAGACTTGGCAGCAGAAATTTACCGCGCCCTGCACTGACACAACACCACTTTATGAAATAACGCATGCCACAATTGAGGCATGTTCTGGACCATTCCCACCCTCATGACCTGGGCTCGCATTGTGGCGATTCCCTTGATCGTGGGTGTGTTCTATTTGCCGATTGAGCCCGACACCCGCAACCTGGTCGCCACCGTCATGTTTGTGGTGTTTGCCGCCACCGACTGGCTCGACGGCTATCTGGCGCGCAAGCTCAACCAGGTCTCAGCCTTTGGTGCCTTTCTGGACCCGGTGGCCGACAAATTTCTGGTCTGCGCCTGCGTGTTGGTGCTGGTGCACCTCGGGCGTGCCGATGTCTTTGTGGCGCTGATCATCATTGGCCGTGAAATTGCCATTTCCGCCCTGCGCGAATGGATGGCGCAAATTGGCGCAGCCAAGAGCGTGGCCGTGCACATGATCGGCAAGCTCAAGACCACGGCGCAAATGGTGGCGATTCCATTCCTGCTGTTTGACGGCATGTTGTTTGGTGCCATCGACACGCATTTGTGGGGTGTCTGGCTGATCTGGATTTCCGCTGTCATGACGGTCTGGTCGATGGTCTATTACCTGCAAAAAGCCTTGCCTGAGATCAGGTCGCGTGTGAAGTGACGGTGTCCATTGAGCGGCCCTTGATCCGGGCCATGCCGGCGGTGTTTGTGCTGATCTGGAGCACCGGCTTCATCGTGGCGCGTTATGGCATGCCCCATGCGCCCCCCTTCAAGTTCCTTGTGATGCGTTATGCCCTGTCCATCGCGTGTTTCTTGCTCTGGATTGTGCTGGCGCGAGTCAAGTGGCCAAGCGGTCGCGCCCAATGGTTGCACCTTGCCGTCACGGGCGTATTCATGCATGCGGGTTACCTGGGCGGCGTGTGGGCTGCGGTGAAGCTCGGCATGGGTTCCGGCCTGTCGTCCTTGATTGTGGGTTTGCAACCCGTGCTCACGGCGCTCTGGCTGGCGGCCATTGGCAGCAAGATTCTGACGCGTCAATGGCTTGGCCTGGTGCTGGGTTTTATCGGGCTGGTGATGGTGGTGTCACGCAAATTTGGCACTGGCGGCGAAGCCAACTGGTTCAATATGTCGTTGGTCGTGGGTGCCTTGTTCAGCATAACGATTGGCACCCTGTACCAAAAACGCTTTGTCACATCGTGCGATGTGCGCAGCGCCAATACGGTTCAGTTGGGAGCCGCCCTGTTGGTGACACTGCCCTTGGCGGCGCTGGAACTTGAAGTCATCCGTTGGCACGCCGAACTGCTGGGCGCCATCGCCTGGTCGGTCCTCGCGTTGACCCTGGGCGGCAGTTCATTGCTGTACCTGCTGATCCAGAAAGGCGCTGCCGCTTCGGTGACCAGCCTGATGTATCTGGTACCACCGGTGACGGCATTGATTGCCTGGATCCTGTTTGGCGAACCCATCACGCTGACCACGGTGTTGGGAACGCTGTTGACGGCTTTGGGCGTGGCGCTGGTGGTGCGCCAGCCCAAATTTACCTGATGCACTGCAAGCGCATCTGATGCTGTATCTGCGATCGCCCGGCAAATTAAGCCATGAAAAATTTGCCATAGGGGCGCTGGCTTATGGGACAAACCCGTCTAGAATCTATTTCGCTACTGTGTTAAAAATCATCTGAATATAGCTGTTTTATTTGGTGCTCTTCGAGTGGCCAGGTTCCCTCAAAAAAGATTAAAGAGACATTCGACTACAACTCCCGTGAGAGGTTTATTGTGAACAAGACTGAATTAATTGATTTCATCGCCACAGATGCTGACATTCCCAAAGCGGTAGCGGCACGAGCGCTCGAGTCCACCATTGACGCTGTCAAATCAACCCTGAAAAAAGGTGACTCAGTCGCCCTGGTTGGCTTTGGTACTTTTGCCGTTGGCAAACGTGCAGCCCGTACCGGTCGTAATCCTCGTACCGGCGCTTCGATTAAAATCAAGGCTGCCAAGGTTCCCAAGTTCCGTCCGGGCAAGGCTTTGAAAGATGCCTTGAATTGACCCGTTATCGGTGGGGTGATTAGCTCAGTTGGTAGAGCGGCGCCTTTACACGGCGTAGGTCGGCGGTTCGAGCCCGTCATCACCCACCACCTACTCAAAGGCGAACACCGTGTTCGCCTTTTTTGTTTCCATACAGGAGAGTTTGCGCATGTTCGATATTTTCCGGAAGCACACCAGAATCATGATGATGGTGATGTTCCTGCTCATCATTCCCTCATTTGTACTGTTAGGTATAGATGGTTACAGCCGTATGAACGAATCTGATGTGCCGGTTGCGCGCGTTGGTCGCACGGACATAACGCAAGCCCAGTGGGACGCTGCACATCGGGTGGAAGCCGACCGTTTGCGTGCTTCCATACCCAATATTGATGCCAAATTGATTGATTCCCCTGAAGCCCGTTATGCAACCCTGGAACGCTTGGTGCACGAACGGGTGGTGGCGCAGGCTGCAGAACAGGCAAGACTCTCCACCAGCGATGCGCGTTTGGCCCGGTTTTTACAGGAAGACCCCACGATCGCCTCGTTGCGCAAGGCAGACGGCAAGATGGATATGGAGCGTTATCGCCAGTTGGCTGCCAGCCAGGGCCTGACGCCTGAAGGATTTGAGAACAACGTACGCATTGATCTGGCACGGCAACAAGTTGAAGCGGGTGTCAGCGCCACTGGTTTTGTCTCACCGGTGCCCGCTGATGTGGCATTGAAAGCCTTTTTTGAAAAGCGCGAAGTTCAGGTGGTCAATTTGTTGGCCAAGGACTATGCGGCCGAAGTCAAGCCCACCGACGCGGAGCTGGAAGCTTTCTACCAAAAGAATCAATCCCTTTTTCAGGCGCCTGAGCAAGCCCAGGTTGAATACGTGGTACTTGACCTTGACGCCGTCAAGAAGAATATTCAGATTCCAGAGGCTGAATTGAAGTCGTATTACGAACAAAATGCACAACGTTTGAGTGGTGTCGAGGAACGCCGCGCCAGCCACATCCTGATCAATGCGCCCAAAGAGGCTGCCGAGGCCGAGCGCAACAAAGCCAGACAGAAGGCAGAAGAACTGTTAAAAGCTGTACGCACCAACCCCGCCGCATTTGCCGATATTGCTCGAAAGAATTCGCAGGATCCTGGCTCTGCCGCCAAAGGTGGTGACCTGGACTTTTTTGCACGCGGGGCCATGGTCAAACCGTTTGAAGATGCTGCTTTTGCGATGAAAAAAGGGGCAATCAGCGACGTGGTCGAGTCTGACTTTGGTTTTCACATCATCCAGCTCACCGACATCAAGCTGCCGCAAAAACGCTCTTTTGATGAGCTTCGGGCCAGTATCGAATCTGACCTGAAAGGCCAGCAAGCACAGCGCAAATATGCAGAAACGGCCGAGATTTTCACCAACATGGTGTACGAACAGTCTGACAGCCTGAAACCCGTTGCCGACAAACTCAAACTCGAGATCAAAACAGTTGACAGACTCTTGCGCCAGCCCTTGCCCGGGACGACCGGAGTCCTTGCCAACGAGAAGTTTCTGAATACGCTGTTTGCTGCCGACATTATCAGCAGCAAGCGCAATACCGAAGCGATGGAAACGGCTACCAATCATTTGGTGGCGGGCCGCGTGGTGACGCATCAACCGGCGCGAACGTTGCCGTTGGTCGAGGTTCAATCTCAGGTTCGCGCGCAAGTCGTTGCCGCCCGAGCCTCGGAGTTGGCTAAAAAAGATGGCGCAGCAAAATTGGCACTCTGGCAAGCAGGTACTGCACCTGCCAGCCTGCCTGCTGTCCAGGTTGTGTCACGCGATCAGGCGCTCAATTTGTCGGCGCCAGTCTTGCTGGCCGCATTGCGTATTGACCCGGCTAAATTACCTGCCTGGGTAGGGGTTGATTTGGGATCGCAAGGTTCTGCGCTGGTTCGTGTCAATCGTGTGGTGCCGCTGGATGCAACGGCACAAGCAACATTGCGCCAGAGCCGAAACCAATATGCACAATGGTGGACCGGTGCCGAGACGCAAGCCTATTACGCCTTGCTCAAAGAAAAGCTCAAAGCCGAAATCCTGGTTCCCAATCCAATGAAAAAACAGCAAGGAACAGTGTAATTTTCAGGCTGAAACCATGGCGGTTTCGAGGCCAGGATAAAGTTTCATCGGTTATAATTTAAGGCACGGTGGCTGTAGCTCAGTTGGTAGAGTCCAGGATTGTGATTCCTGTTGTCGTGGGTTCGAGCCCCATCAGCCACCCCAGATAAAGCCTTATGGCACATAGAAAGCCTGCTACTTTAAACATAGCAGGCTTTTTTGTTTTTGGTTTTTCTTTCTCATTTGCAGACTGTTTACAGACTGTGGTACAGGGTTTCGTACCCTAACAAGCCCCAGCGAATGACCCGATTTAGGGTCTAGCACCAGCAGCAAGCCAAAAAAAACCCAGCTGGTAATGCTGGGTTAATTCTTGTTCTCGCTGCTCAAGGCGATACAAGCATCGTTAAGTCCATTGTGTCACCCTGTCATCGGCACAGTATGCGGGTAAACCCTTCCTATATCACCAGCAAGCTAGCAGGCGAAAAAAAGCCCAGCAGGGTTAGTGCTGGGTCTTAACTCTTTCGAGCCGCATTCAGGGAGGTGAAACACGGGGGCTTGATGCCCGTAAGCACTTTAGCACGGCAAAAGGAAACCCGCATGCGGCATACCTCCTCACTTGCCGCAACCCCGGCGCTCCCACTTGTCTTTCGATTTGCCCTCTGCAACCGTTTGCCACTGCATGTTCTGAGGCGCATCAATTCCGCCACATGCTAGTGGTTTAACGTGATCGATCACATAGCCCTTACACGGTCCTTTTGACGCACCGGTAGCGGGGCATGGGTTCTGCTGTTTGCACTCAACCTTGGCGCTCTGGCTGCGCTTGATACGTGCCTTGGCGGGATGGCTGGCAAACAAGAGTGACGACACGAGCGCCCATGCTTTTCAAAATTCCTCCCCTGCACAACCCCACTACACCCGGGGGGCCACTTGGGTGGAGAGATGCCACGACTCTATATCAGCAGTAATTCTGACAGACGCTGAAAAATTTCAAAGTTATTAAAGTCGAAACCTGACAGGCGCTGAGGAGCGTTCATCAACAAGCATGGCAATAACTTTTTTTGTTACCAGCTGGTGACGGTCATCACACGAATCAAGGGCGGCAGCCGACGCTTCATACTGACCAAGCTCACGATGCAGCTCAGCAATCTCAAGACCGTCTGGCTTGAAAGGTGCTTCAGCGCCGTCGAGGAAAAGAGCCAACAACGCCTTCATATTTTCAGTTTGCTCGGTCGTTGGGCGAAAAGGCGGCACTGTAAAAGGGCGAGTACTTTTTGGGAAGTCGCTTTTGGGGGCGCTGGGCCTGAGTTTGTGCAACAGGCACCTGAAGCGTGACAACGATGCAATGTAATCTTGCCGCCACTGTGCATCCACTTCCGCATTTACTTTCTGCTGGTGTGATCGGTACATCGACCTACAGCAGCTGTTTAAATCCCACCAATAGCCACGTCTAGCGGTAGCCTCCAAAGCAGGCGAAGATGCCGTACGGATTGCATCTGGCAGATCACCGGGACTCACGCTAAGTGTCGAGGAAATTTCAGGGCCTGCATCAATTTGAAGTGACGAAGCGTGGCGCAGCAGGTAGAAAGCGCCACAGTTGCACCTCCGCAACCCACCATCTGTTGATACTAGGGAGCCTTCACTGTACCCGTCGGTCCAGTATTCGAATGCACTGAAGTTCAGCGAACCGTATCTAGGAGTGCTGTAAAGAGACTTGCAACATGGACTGACAACAATTGTGTGGCCGGTTATTCTGGTCATATAGTGAACCGCATCCTGCTTTTCAAAAATCCTTCCCGGTGCGACCCCACCGCACCGCACCCCCCACTTGGCTGGATTGACACCCCGTCACCCTATCAACTCTAATTTTGACAGACGTTAACATTTTTTAAAAATCTTCTGTGCCTTCCCACGGCGGGCGAGGGATTCAGTGCAGAGCGTCAACTCTGCACCTTGGTGCAGTAGTTTCTCCAGTGTCTGGAAGGTCATAAAAAAGCTAGCCGCAGAACATCGCGGTGCGACGCATGGTTGCAACTATTATTACAAGAACTTTATAGAAACATGCCATTCATCATGTGAAACGACTTGAACCACTTTCTACCGACGCCGCAGTCAGTTTTATCTCTGGCTGTGAAACCAATAGTTTCAAGATTGACATCCACTTTAATAATCTCATTCATTGAAATACCAATTAGGGTTTCGCCCCGAGCTGTGAACAAACTATTTAGTAAACTTGGTTTGGTAAATATACGTAAAGATGATCCGACTTTTTCCACGCCGACCTTGGCATTGGTTTCCAAAAAACAGCACAGCAAGTCATAAGCCACATCCACATTGGACGACTTGATTCCAGCCTCTTCAAAGGAAAATATTAAATCGGATTCCTTAAGTTGATGAAGTACTTGTCGATATTCAACTTCTTCCAAGGCCAGCATTTGTGGGTGTTTTACTCGCGCCTCGGTTTTGGATATATATCGATTTGGGTAGGCCATGCGTTTTTCGAATAATGATTGTCCTCTTGAAATACGCTGTTCTTCTTCGATGTATTCCTGAGTCTCTTGCGTTCTTTGTATCATCTGCCTCAATCTGTCGTACCTTATGACAGAATAGCCATACTTAGTTAACATTGCCGTACTCCAGGGCGTTTCATTATTTGACCTATAACTAACAAAATAGTGTCCCATATTTGTCCTTGAATTCGCCATTGAATTAAGAATGCTCTTAGTCCCATTCGTAAATGAACTCTGAGCGAATCTTGCTCCAACGTATCACAGCATAGCCTTGCATCCCACCATTCATGTGCCCAGGGCATGGCGGGTAAGGTTTAGCGGGAATCGTAAAGGCCCACAATTGCCCTTTGGGTGCATTGGTTAAGAACTGCTGCCAACCAGCGTTCAATTGTCCGAACGGGACGTTAGGAACGCGATTCATTGGGTCTGTGATCATTCCCGCAGCTTCAGCTTCGGCTATGGTGACGCGTTGTGTCAGGTGCGACTTTTTGCAGTGAAAGAGCTTGAGTTGCCCATGACTTGGGAACCGGTCCTTTAGCCAATCGACCAAAACGATGCCGAGTGCAAACGGCCAGACTGCAACGACCAACATTATGAAGAGCGAATTTAGCGGCACACGCCACGGACCAGAGTTAGGCCACTCGATATGTTTACTGCGATTAAAGTAAAGCAACGCTGAAAGGCACAGTACTGCGCCAAACAACACGTAGCTGATTACCCACTTCCCAATCCCCAACGCCGAGAAGGATGCCATCATGAAACCACCCCAGCTTGCTGTGTGTTACTGACAACACGTATGCCGGTTACAACCCCGCGTCGCAAGCTGAAATAGACGTCATCCTCGTAGACGTCGCCATAAACGTAACTGGGGTTTCGTCTGACCAACTTGCCACGCGTGCAGCGGAGTTCGCCTGTGAACCAGTGCGCGAAGATGCCATCAGGAAATCCGGGAAATACCTGCTCAAATGGAATCGCCTTCCAATCGACGCTTGCATCGTCTTCCTCCATGGACTTCAGGTACAACCTGCCTCCTTCAATCTCCCATGTGCCGATATAGCCACGGTACAAAGCTGTAGAGGTGATTTTCTTGAATTTCCAAGGTACGGATTGCTGCACCAGCAAGCGTGCTAACGGCTCGTTACACATACGTAAGGTCTCGCCGTTATGTAGCAAAATTTCTGAGTACTGGGCGGTCATTATTACTTTACCGTGCGCTTGCGCTTCTTTCGAACGCTATGCGGTTCAACTATTGTCGCTAACCCTTTGCCCAATGTGTCGAAGTAAAGTGACAGGGTTTTACCTTGCTACTGAGATCAATTTTCATTTTTTATCCTGAGTGATGTTGCAAATATTTTCTTTGTTGAAATTAATTTTTCCGATTAGGTATTTCGTTTTCTTTCATCCATTCGGTGATACCACCTTCAGTGCCGTAGACAGCAAAACCTATTGGGCACCAACTAATTTTGCGAGATTCAAGTCGTGGTATATCGCATCTGAAAGTCGCGGAGGACGAGGGATTGGCGGTACCGGTACAGGAATAGAACTCAGCATAGACCGACTCCTCCACCCAACTGCATCGAGCTTTCGATTTCAGCAAGCCTATTTCAAGCCCAACTATAGGGAAAGTATTTCTATTTGTAACGTCGATCTCAACATGATGCCCATAATCAAAGGACTTGATTCCATAAGAGTAATCGCCAGTCTGGACCACGGTCCACCGCACAATTTCAATCTTTGCAATTAGTGAGTTTAGAGAAGGTCTAGACATACCAGTGCTCCGAAATTCATGTCTTTCCGGAGTTTCAGGGACTTGGATCGGAGGGGCCGATTTTTGAGGGAACTTTTGCCGACATGCAACGGTAATCATTCTTGCAGCCTGATCACTCTTTACATTCTTCATTCCATCGAGAATGCATTCCTCAAAATTCGATGGCCCAAACAGTCCGGCAGTAGCTATACCTGGTACTACCGCAATCATGCCAATTATTTTTTTCATCCCGTTCCTTAATGCCGCAAAAAGTAATTTATTGGGTATCTTATCCCGTGGTATTTTAGGCGTCAACACAAGACGATCAAGGGATGGCGAAACCGTCCCCACAATTTGCAGGCGATCCGGTGTTAGTGTCGATTGGCGCTGCGATTCGGCGCGCACGTGCTGAAGTTGGGGTGTCGCAAGAGGCTTTAGCTGTCGATGCCAACCTTGACAGGTCTTATGTCGGTGGCATTGAGCGTGGAGAACACAACCTGACAGCGATGAATCTGGTGAAGATTGCTGATGCATTGATGGTGAAACCATCGTCATTACTGGCCTCTGCAGGTTTGTAGGTTTGTCATAAATCCAGCCCGCCCGGTACACACCCCTGCGGCCTCGACCGTCGTGTCGGAGCGCCATCGCTTTCGTTCATGCCTTACCCCAACTTGGTAACGATGGTTGCCTACTGTGCGCCACATTTTCGTTGGCTGCAATCCCCCATTTGGGGGGTGATGGTGTGAAATTTCTCATTTAGCCCTACGACCAGGTGAGCGCTGGCTTATCAGCCCAAGCCTGAAAGCCATTGTTTCTAGCTCCATCAGGCCCTTGGTTGCTGCCCGATATTCCGCCTTCGACCTCTGCGTGTGCTGGCCCGTCTTGTACCGGCCATGGTTTGAGTCGCGAAGGAGTGACGCAAGTGGTCGAGCGCCGTGGTAGCGGCAAACAGGCTGCCCCCAGGCAGCCGGATTCAAGCAGGCGGCGCCGGTCGTCTTGCATTTTGCGGAACAGAATTTCTTGATGTGAGGTAGTGGCATGAACCGGACTTCAATATTTCCGCACGAGGGGGGGTGACCTTTGAAGGAATTTTTACATTGACCGCAACGAAGTGCGTGGTCAATCGACTTGGCGCCGGTTTGCAGCAAGCCTGCAGGCTTGCTGTATTGCGCTGAGCATGGCAGCGGATTCTTCTTCGCCAGCGATGTGGAAATCGACGCCATCTGCGATGACGACGGCGTGCGGTTGGTAGGCGCTGGCATCGTTGCGCAGGGTGCAGCGGATAACAAGCCCTCCATCATCCCAGACACCTTTGCTTTCAAAGACGGTTGCAGTGGCGACACCGGCAACTGCCCCCTCAAACGGCACGCTTGCCTTGGCGAGAAAGGTGGTGGAACTGCGGACGGATGCCGTGTCTTGGCCATCCCCTTGCACACGGCCGATCAAGTCAGGTTGCGCGCGCACAAAATTCGGTTTGTCCATGTCGGTGCAATGTGCGCAAGCGACATGATGGTAATTGATGGGAGTGTTTTGCATGGTGTTGCCTTTCGAGTGGTTAAGGACGGTTTAAAAATGTTGGGCGCCGCCGCCAGGCGGCATGGCCCAGCGCGGCACTGCAGGGAGCCCCTTGGGGGCGGACGGGCAGCCGCGCGCCGATGCTGCGCAGCAAGCAAGGCCAGAGGGTGGGCGGGGCAGGCAGGTGATACACGGCGAAGCCGCTGACTAGAACGCTTGTGTAACAACCGGCTAAAGACACGGTGCCGGCACACCACAAGGGCGGCAGGCGGCGGCGTGTAGGGCGCGAAGCGACCGGGGAACGCCGACGGCTGACAAGCCCGGACCAGCGCAGGCAATTTTGCATAACGCCTGCTGCGTAAACCCATGGGCGCGAAGCGGTACCCGGACACAAAGGAGCTTGCGACTGACTGTGCGGGTACTTTATGCAGTGCGGCGTTATGTAATTTTGCCGGAGCTGTAGAACAAGCACAGACGGTCGAACTGGGATGCCAGCACGAGGCGACAGCGAGCCGAGACCACATGCTTTGGCATGGCGCAGCAGCGCCTTGCCAACTGGCTTGAAAACCCGGAACGCCGAACAAGCGCAAAGCAGTGGTTTCGCTTGCCCTGCCGGTGGCGTGCAGCGCCAGGGGCGGGGGAAGTGGGACGACTGCGCTGGTGGCCAAGCTAACGCGACAGCTTCGTGGGGCTTGGCAGTGGCGCAGCAGCGCCTCTGCCACTGACTGAAAAACCCAGGCCGTTGATCTGGCGAGAGTGACGATGCGCCTGGCTGTAACAAAGGCACGACTTGCAGGCGGGGGCATGGTCACGCTGGTGGAGAAGGGGGGCGGCGCATCGGTCATGTCAGCGCTCCAGCGCTCTGACTAACATTTGCGAAGCACTGACTAGGATGGATGTGGTCCTGGTGGTCCAGCCGGTCCGTGGAATTTTGGCAATTCGCTCGTGCGCGTTGGGTGCGCATTGCGGGAGTCGTTTTGCTACTGACCAAACCTACTTTTACTGATTCAGTAAAAAAGGTGGACCAGTTGGACCAGTTGGACCGAGCGAGCTTTGATGCGGTGTTGCGCGGTCCAGGGTCGTGCGCAGCGTTGGTGTTTGGCTGGACCAGCGGAACCACATCATGATCATTCATCGGAGTCACCTTCAATACTTATGCCGGTGGCGCGCTCGAATGTTCTTCGTAGTGCTGGCAAGGACGGCAGAACAATAGTGCGGCCACGGGTTGCAGTAGTGCGTGGCCTGCGCACGCTGATTCCTCCGCTGCCTACCCAGCCCTTGAGCTTGCGCATGGCGCTTGACCAGTCGCCGGTCTGCGCTCGTGGTGCAGCGGCTTTGAATGACTCATAGAGGTCGGCTTTGCTGATCTCGGTGGGGGCGGTGTCTGATAGGGGAATGCTGAGCAGATTGGATCTGGCGGGCAGCGGGATTGCACCTTCGCTGAGCACGGTGTGCCACCAGGCGGTGGCCGGGTCACGTAGGGCGGTTTGTTCGACTTGACGGCGTAATGCGTCCCCTTTGGGGACGATGCGCGGATCAAAGTTGCTGGTGTCCAGGTTTTGCAGGTAGTGCAGCAAGGCCGCCGGGCCGGGACCTTCGAGCCATCGGTAGTACTGCGGCCAAAAAGTGCGGTCGTTGACCAGGTCATTGCCGGCTTCGATCACGACGGCGCGGCGCTCATCAACCGTCGCCTGCCAAACGTGGGTATGGTTCGACAGGCTCACATAGGCGCATCGATTAACGCCCTGGATGGGGTCCCGACCCTTGGACTCATAGGTCATGCTGCTGGCTGTGACCCGCGATTTGATGCGATCGGCCTGCTGACTGTTGCCCGTGAACAGTGCTTCATCCAGGACTGCAAAGGCCACGGTTTGCAGGTGGCCCGTGAAACGCCCTGCGATCTGCTCCGCGTCATCAAAGACACGGCCGTGGGTGCCAAAGATGCGAACGAGAGGCTCAAACAAGGAATTTTTGCCGCAGCCTTTGCTGCCAGTGACCAGCAGGATGGTGCCGGGTACTTCACCCGGGCGCTGAATTTTGTTGGCCAGCCAGAGCAGGACATAACGGCGTGTGGCATGCTCTGGCACCACGCTGGCTAAAACCAGCAACCATGGCGCAACGTCACCTTCAATTGGCGCCACAGCAAAACCGGCCCATAGATTCAGGATGGTCGGCGGTGTGGTTGTGCCGGGCGCAAAGACTGCACCTTGATACTGGCGTCGTGCAGGGTGGGATAACCAGGCATTGGCCAACTGCTGGGCCTTGGCGTCGTCGGCGGTCTTTGCTGCATATTGGCCGCTGTGCATTTGGCGAAAGGCTTGAATGTCCAGGTAGCCTGAGCCGTAGCGAACACCGGTGGGTGTCTCGATGGGTGTGCGTTCATCAAGGATCACCACAGTGCTGCCCAGGCGAACTTCGGCAAAGCGGGCGTTGAGACTGGCGACCCAGGGGGGCGCGGTGGCCTTGTTGGGTGCGGCATCGTTACCGACATCGACGCTGACTTTGGCAGGGTTGGCTTGATGGGCGTAAAAAGCCAAGGAACGCCAGGTGATGCCGCCGCCTGATTTGAATGAGCACCATACGGCATCGAAAGCGTTGCCGTCGAACCGATCGGGGGCGGTCATGCTCCACTGGCGTGCCCGCTTCCGCCCGTTGGGCCAGTTCAGATCGTGGATGGCCCAGACGACATTGCGCCAGTCTTCGTAAGAACAGTTTGCGGGAATGGCGGCAAGCCAGCCCGCGACCATGGCGGAATTTTCTGCGGTGAAGGGCAGGGTGGCATCGAATGTATTCGCGCTGGGTTTTTTGAGCCTGGCCC
>NZ_JAMPXE010000210.1 GCF_023701345.1 Rhodoferax sp.
AGACCGGACAGCGCCACCCGGCCCACGCGCTGGCGCTTGATGCCCTGGATGCGCAGGCCCACGCGCTCGCACAGGTAGGCGATCAGCCCCGGGTGCACGCCCTTCAAGGCAAAACGCAAGCGGGTGGACGTGTCCGAGGTGCTGTTGACGCTGACCTTGACCGGCGGCAGCGGCTGGCCGTCGCTGCTCAGGCCCGCGTTCAGGCGCTGCAACACCTCGGGCGCCACCTCGCCGGCCACCTCCACCACCAGTTCGTGTTCCATGAGGGCCGCGTCTTCGGTGAGCTTGCGCAACACGCGCCAGTCCTGGGTAAACACCACCAGCCCGCTGGCGGCTACTTCCAGCGGCACGCAGGCGCTGAGCTTGGCAAAGTGGTGCTTCAGCAGCCGCACGCCTGACGGGTCTTGCGCCCAGTGGTTGGCTGGCAGCAGCAGTTGCTGCGCCGGCCTGACGCGTTTGTTCGCCTCGCCCGGTGCCGCCATGGCCTCGAAGCCCGGCGGTTTGTGCAGCAGCAGCGTGACGTCGGTCAGCGTCATCAGGCTGGCGTGCGGGTCCACCACCACGGACTGGTCCGTCACGCGCGCCATCGGCTCTTCGACCACCTTGCCGTTCACGCTGACCCAGCCGCCCTCGATGTACTGCTCGGCCTCGCGGCGCGAGCAGCGCATCAGGTGCGCCACATGCTTGGACAGGCGCTCGCCGTCCTGCGTGAGCGGTTTGGCGGGCGGTGAGGTTTTTTTGGGTTTGATCATTGGCCGCAATGGTAACCAATGACGTGGGCGCGGTTGGCTGGCCGCTACCAGCTCCGCGGGTCCAACTGGTAAAACTGGCTGAGTTCCCGGTACAGCGCCGGGTGTTGTTCGGCCATGGCCGCGGGCTGCTCAAAAAACACCTCCGAGATCACCGCGAAAAATTCGCCCGGGTCGGTGGCGCCGTAGTCGCTGAACAGCGACGGCGCGCCACACGCCACGCGGGCTTGCAGGGTGGCAAATTCTGTGCCCAGCACGCTGGCCCAGCGCTGGTACTGCGCCCGCCGCTTGAGCATGGGCGCGCCGTTGGCGCTGCCGGTTTCCTGATCCAGCTGGTGGGCAAATTCATGAATGGCCACGTTCTGCCCATCGTCCACCACCGCCGCGCCGGCCAGCGTGTCCTGCCACGACAAGATCACTTGCCCCTCTGCCCACGACTCGCCCGCCAGCACCTCGCGTGTGCGGTGCGCCAGGCCGATGTGGTCCACCTGGTCGCGCTGCACCACAAAACTGTCGGGGTAAACCAGAATCTGGCGCAGTTTGGGGTAGTAGCCACTGGGGCGGTTCAAGATGAGCAGGCAGGCGTGCGCGGCAATCGTGACCCTGATCTCGTCGGTGATTGCCAGACCGTCGCAGCCAATGAACGCCTTCTCGGCCAGAAACACCTGCAGGTGCTGTTTCAGCTGCAATTGCAGGTCGGCGGGCAGCCGGCGCACATAGGGCACGCGCCGCTGCAATACCGCGCGCCAGGTGGCCGGAAAGGGCTGGGCGCGCAACTTTTTGCGTTTGCGCTCAAGCAGCCAGGGCGCGCCCACCAGCCACAGCACCAGCAGCAGGCCCAGACAGAAAATGATGACAGCCGGCATGGCGCTGCGCCGGGGCTAGGGCATCAGGGTTTTAAGGCGCGCCACATGCGCCATCAGCGAGCGTTTGGCCACCGGCCACATGCGCTGCGGCACATCGGCATACACCAGCGCCAGCCAGTCGTCGAGCGTGCCGTCGGGCTGCGCCTGCATGGCGGCCAACACCTTGGTCTCGCGCTGCAGGCGGTGCGTTTTGAGCCGGACGATGGCCGTCTTGGCCTCGTCATCCGGTCCGCCGATCACATAACCGTGGGCGGGCAGGATGTACTTGAGCTGGTGCTCGTGGCAAGCCTCGTGCAGCAGGTCCAGCGAATCCAGGTAGTCGGTCATGTCGCCGTCGGGCGGGTCAACCACCGTGGTGCTGCCGTTCAAAATGTGGTCGCCGCTGAACAGCAGGCCGTCTTCCAGCAGCATCAGGCACAGGTGGTTGGCGGCGTGGCCCGGAGTGTGAATGACTTGCAAGGTGTGTGTGGTGTCATTTATGACCCGGTCATTGCGAGGAGCGCCAGCGACGCGGCAATCCATGTCTTCAGGGGCCATGGATTGCTTCACTGCGTTCGCAATGACAACTCCATCACCGCGAGATTGCTTCACTGCGTTTGCAATGACAACTCCATCACCGCGAGATTGCTTCACTGCGTTTGCAATGACAACTCCATCACCGCGAGATTGCTTCACTGCGTTTGCAATGACAGCTCCGTCATCGCGAGCGAAGCGCGGCGATCCATGGTTTGGGGTCAACACCAGCAACTCGCCGTTTTGCAGCGCCCGGTCCGGCACAAAAGCGCTGTTGGCGCGCGCCGTGTCCGCGCTGGGCAGTCCCAAAATGGGCGGTGCCAGCTTGCACATGGCCTGCAGCGGCCGGGCGCCGGGGGCGTGATCGGGGTGCGAATGGGTGCAGACAATCAGGCGGATGTCGCCGCCCGCCGCGCGCCACAGCTTGGCCAGATGATCATCGTCGGCCGGGCCGGGGTCGATGGCGATATAGCCGGTGCCGGGGTCGCCCACCAGATAGCTGTTGGTGCCCGGGCCGGTCATGGCGCCGGGGTTGGGCGCGGTCAGGCGCAACACGTTTTTGAGCAGCGGCACGGCCTGCTCGCTTTGCCAGTCCAGCGTGTGCGCGATTTGACCGTCGGGGCAGACCAGCGCCAACTCGCCGTAGGCCGACTCGTGTTCCATATGGCGCTGTTCGCGCCCGGCCAGCAAGCCGGTGCGCGGGCAACTGGTCCACAGCGGTTCTTCCGTCACCGCGCAGGCCTGCAGCACGGCATCGACCGTGGCCAGGTCCTGCAGGCGCTGCAGCGTGATGATGGTCGGGTAGATCATGAAAAAGCTGCCCGCCTGATGCCGTGCCAGCGCGTCACCAGGGCGCACCCACACCGGTTCAAACTGCTCGGTCTCGTCGGCCACCGGCGTTTGCTCGGGTGGCATGCGGGCCACCAGAAACGGCACATCGAAGCGTTTGGGCGAATCGCGGTCGGTGATCCAGCGCGCCAGCACATAAATATCGCTCGCCGCCAGCGTCAGATCGCGCGCCGCGCACTGCGCGCCAAAGTCGCCCTGCCGGTCCATCGCGTCAATCTCGGCCTGCGTCGCCCAACTGCCATCCAGGTGGCGCGCCAGCAGCACGCCCAGCTCTTCAAAACTCTCGCGAATGCCGGCAATCGCCTCGGTCAGCGCCTGCGCGCTTTGCGTGGCCCGGCGCTGCGTCAGGGCGTGGCAGCAGCCATCCGCCGCGTCGATGCCGCCCCCCGGAAACACATAGGCGCCCGGCACAAAACTCGCCTTGCTGGAGCGCCGCGTCATCAGCACCTCCAGCCCGTCTGGCGTGTCGCGCAGCAGCAGCAC
>NZ_JAMPXE010000074.1 GCF_023701345.1 Rhodoferax sp.
CACGTCCACGATGCGGCTGGTGATCCAGGCGTAGTCCTGCTCGACCAGACCGAGCTGTCCCATATCGTCTTCACGGTGCGCGTCAAAGCCGGCGCTGATAAAGATCATTTCTGGCTTGAACGCTTCGAGCCGGGGTATCCAGGCGGCCTCGATCATGTCGCGGATGTCCATGCCCTTGGTGTAGGCCGGCACCGGCAGATTGACCAGATTTTTGGCGCTGGAATGCACCCAATCCATCGGGTAAAACGGGTGCTGGTAAAAGCTCACCATCAAAATGCGGTCGTCACCCGCCACGATGTCTTCGGTGCCATTGCCGTGGTGGACGTCAAAGTCAACGATCGCCACACGTTGTAGGTTGTGCCGCTCCAGCGCGTACTTGGCGGCGATCGCCACGTTGTTGAAAAAACAAAAACCCATCGCCTGGTTGCGAGTGGCGTGGTGGCCGGGCGGACGCACCGCACAAAAAGCGGTTTTAAAGTCACCAGCCAACACGGCATCGGTGGCATCTATGGCGGCACCAGCTGCATTGAGTGCCGCCTCCCAGGTGTGGACATTGATGCTGGTATCGGGGTCGATCTGCAGCCAATCATGCCCCCCCGCGGCAATTTGTTCCTTGAGTTCGGCATGCAAGCCGCGAATGGCGGCCACGTACATGCGGTCATGCGCCAGCTCGATGTCCGACACCGCCGCCGCCGTGGCTTCGCGCCGATCCAGCGCCACGTCCAGGCCGGAGATCAACAGACGATCTTCAATGGCATCAAGCCGTTCCGGGCACTCGGGATGGCCCGGCATCATTTCATGCATGCGGCAACTTGGGTGAGTAAAGTATCCGGTCATCGTCATATGCAACAGTCTCCTCGTCTAATTTTTTGGTAACGTGTGTTCTATGGACACACAGCACAAACTTAAATCTCTTGTTGATCAGCTTAACACGGTCATTGTTGGCAAACCTGATCAAACACAAGATTGTGTAGCATGTCTATTGGCCGGCGGGCACCTGTTGATCGAAGATGTGCCGGGTGTCGGCAAGACCACCCTCGCCCATGCATTGGCCCGCACTTTTGGCCTGCAGTTTTCCCGCGTGCAATTTACCTCGGACCTGATGCCCAGCGACTTGTCAGGCGTATCGGTCTATGACCGCGGCCTGGAACAGTTCATCTTTCACCCCGGGCCGCTGTTTGCCCAGGTGCTGCTGGCCGACGAGATCAACCGAGCCAGTCCCAAAACCCAAAGCGCCCTGCTGGAGGCGATGGAAGAAAAGCAGGTCACCATCGAAGGCGAAACGCGACCCCTGCCTGCGCCTTTTTTTGTCATCGCCACGCAAAACCCGCACGACCAGTTGGGCACTTACTTGTTGCCCGAATCCCAGCTGGACCGGTTTCTGATGCGCATCTCGCTGGGCTACCCCGACCGCAACGCAGAACGCGAATTGCTGATGGGGCGTGACCGGCGCGAGCTGGTCGAAGCGCTGCCGAGCCTGCTGAGCCTGGAAGAACTGCAGGCACTGCAAAGCCATGTGCTGGCGGTGCATGCCGCCGGGCCGCTGCTCGATTATGTGCAGGACCTGATCCGGGCCACCCGTTCGGGACAATGGTTCATGCAGGGCTTGAGCCCGCGCGCCGGCATTGCCGTATTGCGCGCCGCCAAAGCCCGCGCCATGCTGAATGGGCGCAGCTATGTGGCACCTGACGATGTGCAGGCCATCCTGCCGCAAACCATCGCCCACCGGCTGCTGCCGCTGAGCCAGGCCGGACGTGGCGCCAATGAACAGGTGCGCGCCATGCTCGATGCTGTGCCACTGCCTTGATCTCCCTCGAAACGCCTACCTTGTGAACCTTTTGCCGCATCCGCTGCGCCACCCCTTGGCCCATGTGCAAGCCCGCCTGGCACGCTGGTGGCAGAACCGCCTGCCGCTGAGCGACCGCGTCACGCTGACCCAGCGCAATGTGTACATCCTGCCCACCCGTGCCGGTTTCATGCTGGGCCTGACCCTGCTGGTGCTGCTGGTGGCCGCCATCAACTACCAGCTCAACCTGGGCTATTTGCTGACGTTTTTGCTGACTGGCAGCGCACTGGTGGGCATGCATGTCGGACATGGCACCCTGCGCGGATTGAACCTGAACCTGACCGCACCCGAGGCCATTCACGCAGGCGCCAAAGCCATTTTCACCGTCCATTTGCACAACAGCCGCAAGCGCACGCGCTACGGCATCGGGCTGGCGGTGCTGGACGCCGGGCAATGGGCCTGGACCGATGTGGCCGGCCAGGCCAGCAGCACGGTGCAACTGGCCTACCTGCCCGAGCGGCGTGGCCTGCACCGGCTGCCGACCTTGACCGCCGAGACGCATTTTCCACTGGGCACTTTTCGGATCTGGACGGTGTGGCGCCCGGCCGCCCAGGTGCTGGTCTACCCGGCACCCGAAGTGCCCGCAGCACCCTTGCCTGCCGGCCAGGCCCATGAAGGCAGCGCCCATGCCAGCGTCACCGCTGTGCAAGGCGAGCCCGATGGCCTGCGCGCCTACCGCCGCGGCGATGCCCTGAAAACCATTGTCTGGAAAAAAGCTGCCAAGACCGGCGAACTGGTCAGCCGCGACAGCCAGACCCTGCAGCAGCAAACCCTGTGGCTGGACCAGCAACAGACCGGCCTGAACCAGCCTGAAGCACAACTCAGCCGGCTATGCGCCTGGGTACTGCAGGCCGACCAGCTGGGCCTGATCTACGGGCTGCGCCTGAAAAACCAGGAGATCGCGCCCGCCAGCGGCCTGACCCACCAGCAACGCTGCCTGCGCGCCCTGGCGCTGGCGTGACCACCCCATGAAACTGCCAACGCTCAACCACTTGCCACGTGACACCCGGGACACCTTGTTTGTGCTCGCGGTCATCGCCTGGGTGATCGCCCCGCTGACCCCGGAACTCCCGCTCTGGTGCAGCCTGCTGAGCGCGGCCGTCATGTTATGGCGCGGGGTGCTGGCCTGGCGCGGCCAGCCCCTGCCCTCCAGATGGTGGCTGCTGGGCTTGCTGGCCCTGTGCCTGGGAGCGACCCTGATCAGCTTCAAGACCCTGTTGGGCCGCGACGCCGGCGTGACGATGGTGGTGGCCTTGCTGGCACTCAAAACGCTGGAGCTGCGCGCCCGTCGGGATGCCTTTGTGGTGTTTTTTCTCGGCTTCTTTTTAATACTGACCCATTTTTTCTACTCGCAGTCGCTGCTCACCGCCGCCGCCATGCTGGTGGCGCTGCTGGGACTGCTGACGGCGCTGGTCAACGCCCACATGCCGGTGGGCAAACCCCCGCTGTGGCAGGCGGCGCGTCTGGCCGGTAGCATGGCACTGCTGGGGGCGCCCATCATGGTGCTGCTGTTTGTGCTGTTTCCACGCATGGCGCCGCTGTGGGGCTTGCCCAGTGACGCCATGACCGGACGCAGCGGCCTGTCCGCCAGCATGACGGTGGGCAACATTGCCAGCCTGGCGCTGGACGGCAGTGTCGCGATGCGAGTGCGTTTTGAGGGCACGCCGCCGCCGCAGTCGGCGCTCTACTTTCGCGGCCCGGTGCTGTCGCACTTTGACGGCCGCGCCTGGCAGGCCAGGCCGTCGCCCCTGCCCAACCGCTTGCAGCTGCCAGCCGACCTGCAGGTCACGGGCGACCCCGTGCGCTACCAGATCACGCTGGAGCCCAACCGGCTGCCCTGGCTGCTGGTGCTCGATGCCACGCCGCAAGCCCCTGCGCTGGCGGGAAAAACAGCGCGCATGACGCGCGAATTGCAGTGGATTCTTGACCAGCCCGTCACCGACCTGCTGCGCTACGACGCCCTGAGCTACCCTGTTTTCCAGCACGGTCCGCGCCAGCGTGTGCCGGGTCTGGAAGAGTACCTGGCGCTGCCCAACGGCTACAACCCGCGCACCCTGCAGCTGGCCGCCGAGTTGCAGCGCGATCCGCGTTACGCCCGTTCCAGCAACGCCCAATGGGTGGATGTCGCGCTGCAGCGCCTGCGCAGCGGCGGCTACCGCTACACGCTGGAGCCCGGCGTATTTGGCCAGCACAGCGCCGACGAATTCTGGTTTGACCGCAAGCAAGGTTTTTGCGAGCACATTGCCTCCAGCTTCGTCATCCTGATGCGGGCCCTGAACGTGCCCGCTCGCATCGTCACCGGTTACCAGGGAGGCGAAAGGAACCCGGTCGATGATTTCTGGACCGTGCGCCAAAGCGATGCCCACGCCTGGACCGAAGTGTGGCTGGAGGGCCAGGGCTGGCAGCGCGTGGACCCGACCTCGGCCGTCGCCCCGGACCGCACCGGCACGCTGCAGCGCCTGACGCCGCCGCGCGGTGTGATTGCCAACGCCATTTTTGCCACCGTGAATCCTGCGCTGATGCGCCATCTGCGCGCCGCCTGGGAAGCCGTCAACAACCGCTGGAACCAATGGGTACTGAACTACACCCAGAGCAGGCAACTCGACTTGTTGAAAAACATCGGCTTCAAGGAACCCAACTGGCAAGACCTCATTTATGTGCTGTGCGCCCTTGTGGTTGCAGCCAGCCTGGGCGCTGCCGCCTGGAGCGCGTGGGAGCGACACCAGCAAGACCCCTGGCTGCGCCTGCTGCAGCAAGGAATACTCAAACTGCGCGCAGCAGGCATGCAGATCGCGCTCCACAGCACACCACGCCAAATGGCGCAGCATTTGCTGGCCACCTCCCGGACTGCTTCGCCGCAGCAAAACCCTGAACGTCAAGCCTGGCATGACTGGCTGATCAGGCTGGAAAAACTGCGCTATGCGCCGCCAGACCCTGAGCAGGCCGGTCATTTCAGACAGCAGCTCGCTACACTGCACCGTGAACTCAAACAAATGCCGTGGCCCAAGTGAAATTAACCGTACCTTCAAAACATTGGCAGCTTGAAAAGCGCCTTGCATGTGTGCTGCTGGTGGCGGCTTGCGCGCTGCCCGTCAGCGCCACAGCGGCAAAACACAACAAAAAACCGGCCAGGGGGGCGAGCAGCCAGACCTCCGTGCCCGGCCCCAGCTACAGCCAGCGGCTCGATGCCCTGCAAGCGGCGGAGGACATCGCCCAACGCCAGCACCTTGACCGCGACTGGGTGCGCCAGACCCTGGGCCAGGCCAACTATGTTGCCGCCATTGCCAAAGCCGTGACGCCACCGGCAGTGGGTGTCGCCAAGAACTGGCAGCTCTACCGCAGCCGTTTTGTCGAGCCACTGCGCATTCGCGCCGGCGTTGCTTTCTGGCTGGCGCACCGCGACACCCTGCAGCGGGCCGAGCGCGAGACCGGTGTGCCCGCTGACATCATGGTTGGCATCCTCGGTGTGGAAACCATCTATGGACAGCAAACGGGCAATTTCCGGGTGCTTGATGCACTGGCCACGCTGGCCTTTGACTTTCCGGCCAGCCACCCGCGCGCGGTGGAACGCAGCGCCTATTTCAAGACGGAACTCGAACAGTTCTTGAGTTGGACCTTCAGCAGCGGGCGCGACCCGCTGGCCCTCAAGGGCAGTTATGCCGGCGCCATGGGCCTGCCCCAGTTCATGCCTTCAAGCTGGGCCAGATACGCGGTCGACTTTGACGGCGATGGCGTGGTGGATTTGCTGGGCAGCCCGGCCGATGCGATTGGTTCGGTCGCCAACTACCTCAAGACCTTCAACTGGCAACCCGGTCTGGCCACCCATTTCCCGCTGGAGTTCGATGCCAGCAAGCTCGACATGACGACGCTCATGGCCCCCGACATCCTGCCCACGTTCAGCGTGGAAAATTTTCAGGCCAAGGGCGTGGTGCTCAGTGGCGAGGCACTCAAGCACACAGGCAAGCTGGCCTTGATCGAATTGCAAAACGGTGATGCGGCGCCAAGCTATGTGGCAGGCACCGACAACTTTTACGCCATCACCCGCTACAACTGGAGCAGTTATTACGCCATGGCAGTGATCGAACTGGGGCAAGCCGTGGCCCAGGCCATGCCACACTGACCCCCGGTATTTCAGACCGGCACCGGCACCAAAAAATCGCGGCTGATGTGGGCCCCCAGGTCGTTGATGCGGTCCAGGAACTGGGTCAGATAGGCGTGCAGACCGGTCGCCAGAATCTCGTCAATGCGGCCGTATTGCAATTCGGCGCGCAACTTGCCGGCGCGGCGCTGGGTTTCCTTTGACTGGTCATTGGCCACCAGCGCCAGATTGGCCACCACTTCGTTGAGGCTGGCGTGTAAGGAGCGTGGCATGTCGGGGCGCAAGATCAGCAAGTCTGCCACCCGCTCGGGCCGGATCACGTCACGGTAGACCTTGCGATAAACCTCGAAGCCGCTGACGCTGCGCAAGATCGCACTCCAGTGGTAAAAATCGTACTCCTGGTCCTTGCCGTTGGCGATGCCATAAAAGTCGCTTTCGACGGCGTGAAACTTGACATCAACCAGCCGCGCAGTGTTGTCGGCCCGTTCCAGAAAGGTGCCCAGACGCATGAAGTGCAGCGCCTCGTCCATCAGCATGGTGCCGACCGTGACGCCGCGTGACAGGTGCGAGCGAAACTTGACCCACTCAAAAAACTGCGAGGGGTCGGCCTCGAATTCACCCTGCTTGATCATGCGTTTCACTTCCAGCCAGGTCTGGTTTTGCGTCTCCCACACCTCGGTGGTGAGCGTGCCGCGCACGGCGCGGGCGTTTTCGCGCGCGGCACTCAGGCAAGACACAATGCTGGACGGGTTTTCCTCGTCCTTGACCATGAAGTCCATCACCTCCTTGGCAAGGATCGCGTCGTGTTTTTCCTTGTAGGCAGGCAACAACTCGCTGATCGACAGCAGTCCCTGCCAGCCAGCTCGGGCCACCGCCTCGGATTGCGGCAGCAGCGTGGTCTGGTAGTTCACATCAAGCAGGCGTGCCGTGTTTTCGGCGCGCTCGGTGTAGCGATTCATCCAGAAAAGGTGGTCGGCGGTTCGTGACAACATACAGGCTTTCTGTTAAATGGCGGGTGATTCAGGACTTGTATGACGGCTTCAGGCCGCCTGGCTTTGCGACTGCGTCAGCGCCTGAGGCCGTGCGGGCGAGGCTTCGTCTTCCAGAATCCAGGTGTCCTTGGTGCCGCCACCCTGCGACGAATTGACCACCAGCGAACCCTCCTTGAGCGCCACGCGCGTCAGGCCACCCGGCACCATTTGCACGGTTTTGCCCGACAACACATAAGGCCGCAGGTCGATGTGGCGCGGTGCAATGCCACTTTCGACAAAGGTCGGGCAGCTTGACAGGCTCAGCGTGGGCTGCGCGATGTAGCCGCCCGGGTTGGCCAGCACGGCCTTTTTGAAGTCTTCGACCTCGGCCTTGGTCGCCGCCGGCCCCACCAGCATGCCGTAACCACCCGCACCATGCACTTCCTTGACCACCAGATCTTTCATGTTGGCGATCACATAAGACAACTCGTCCTTGTTGCGGCACATGTAGGTCGGCACGTTGTTCAAAATGGGCTTTTCACCGAGGTAGAACTCGATCATCTTGGGCACGTAGGGGTAGATCGATTTGTCATCTGCCACGCCGGTACCGACACCGTTGCAGATGTTGATGTGGCCCGCCTTGTAGACATCCAGCAGCCCGGCACAGCCCAGCGTGGAGGTGGGGCGGAACACCTTGGGGTCCAAAAAGTCGTCATCGACGCGGCGGTAGATCACGTCCACCCGCTGCGGGCCACGGGTGGTGCGCATGTAGCAGAAATTGTCCTTGACGAACAAGTCCTGGCCTTCGACCAGTTCAATGCCCATTTGCTGCGCCAGAAAGGCGTGCTCAAAATACGCGCTGTTGTACATGCCGGGCGTGAGCACCACCACGGTGGGTTCGGCGGTGGTGGCCGGACTGCTTTGACGCAGCGTGTCCAGCAGCAAGTCCGGGTAATGGGCGATGGGCGCGACGCGGTGGGCAGAAAAAAGATCGGGGAAAAGCCGCATCATCATCTTGCGGTCTTCCAGCATGTAACTGACACCGCTGGGCACGCGCAGGTTGTCTTCGAGCACGTAGTATTCGCCCTTGCCCTTGGCATCCGGCGCGCGCACGATGTCGATGCCCGAGATTTGCGAATAGATGCTGTTGGGCAGGTCGACCCCCATCATTTGCGGCCGGAACTGGGCATTGTTTTCAATTTGCTCACGTGGGATCAGTCCTGCCTTGAGAATTTCCTGGTCGTGGTAGATGTCATGCAGGAATCGGTTCAGGGCCGTGACACGCTGCTCCAGCCCACGCTCCATGCTGCGCCATTCGTGCGCCGGGATGATGCGCGGGATCAGGTCGAAGGGAATCAAACGCTCGGTGCCCGCGCCGTCCTCGTCCTTCTCGCCATACACCGCGAACGTGATGCCGACGCGACGAAAGATCATCTCGGCCTCTTCACGCCGCTTGGCCATCATGTTGCCCGGCTGACGTGCCAGCCACTCGTCGTAAATTTTGTAATGATCCCGGATCTTTGCGCCATGCGTGAAAAACTCATAGGGCAACTTGGTGTACATCTCGTCGAATTTCTGCATGATCTATTACTCCTGCAACTTACTTAGCAAACTTTGGGCCAGAGCGGTAATAAACACGTCATTGCGAGCGAAGCGCGGCAATCCATGACGTCCTGGATTGCCACGTCGCTTCGCTCCTCGCAATGACGATACACGCCCTCATGGCACCAAATGATGCCAATAGCGTTTTTGCACTTTCCGCGCGCATTGCACTTGATCCGGGATCCACGACTGCCAGCTTGCCGCACCACAATGAGGCGTGTCGATCAGCTTGATATGGCGTACATCGTAACGCACCAAGACAGGGCCTGCTGGGTGACCAAATCGATTTCTGTAGCCCGCCTGCACGATCGCAAAGCGCGGCTGCACCGCATCCAGAAAAATCTCGCTGCTGGAGGTTTTGCTGCCATGGTGCGGCACCAGCAGCACATCGGCGTGCAAGCGCCCTGACGGCTGGCCTGGCATGGCTTGCTTGTCCTGGACCGATGCCACCAGTTGCGCCTCCTGCGCCTGCTCGATGTCGCCTGCCAGCAGCACGGCCTGCGCACCATTGGAAATGCGCAAGATGCAACTCAATGCATTGGGTTTGCGCGCGTCGACATAGTCACCGGCCTGCGGATGCAGCACCTCGAAGTCCACACCATCCCACTGCCAGCGCTGACCCACCTGGCAGCGTGTGGCAGGCCGCAGGGCCTGCAGTGCGTGCTCCGGCTCGATCGAACTCAACAAACCCGTCTGTGGCTGCATTTGCAAGACCGCCACGGCACCACCGGTATGGTCGCTGTCACGGTGGCTCAGCACCAGGGTATCGAGCTGCACCCCCAGGGAGCGCAACAATGGCACCAGCACCCGGTGCCCGGCATCACTTTCGCGGCTGTACATGGGGCCAGCGTCATAAAGCAAGGCGTGCTGCGCGGTGCGCACCAGCACCGCGTTGCCCTGCCCCACGTCGGCCGCCAGCAGGTCAAATTCGCCCGACGGGATCGGCTGCACCTGCCAGAGCAGCACTGGCAGCAGCAGCGGCGCCCCGGCCAGGCGCAGCGGCCAGGGCAGGCGCAACGCCAGCACCAGGCCACCCAGCACACCCGCCACGCCGGCCCACCACGGCGCTTGTGCCAGACTGATGCTGGCCCAGGGCCATTGCGCCAGGCCGCGCAACACCTGCGCCAACAGCCCGATGGACCAGGCTGCCAGATCCCACAGCGGATGCAGCAGCACGCCCAGCATGGCCAGTGGCGTCACCACCAGGGTGACCCACGGGATCGCCAGCGCATTGGCCAGCAAGCCCACCAGCGACACCTGGCCAAACAACAGCAAACTCAAGGGGGTGAGCGCCAGCGTGATCACCCATTGCTCACGCATCAATACCAGGAATCGTGCCCTCAAGCCAGAACGCCCGGCCTGGAAAACACCTGCATCGGTCGCAAACAACACGCCCACCGCCACAAAACTCAACCAGAAACCCGCTTGCAGCAGCGCCCACGGATCCACCGCCACCACCACCGCACAGGCCAGCAACCAGACCTGCGGCCACGGCCAGCGTACACCCAGCAGGCGCAGGGCGCCGACCGTGGCCAGCATCAGCACAGTGCGTTGCGCGGGTACACCCCAGCCGCTGAACAAGGCATAGGCCGTGGCCAGCGCCATGCCACCGAGCAAGGCGGCAGTGGGAGCGGACACGCGCAGGCACAGCCAGGCCGAGCGTCGCCACAACCAGCCCAGTGCCAGCGCCGCTGCCCAGGCAAACATGGTGATGTGCAAGCCCGAAATGCTCATCAGATGGGCCACGCCGGTGGCCCTGAAAACATCCCAGTCAGCGCGCTCAATGGCCGCCTGATCGCCCACCACCAGCGCAGCAATCAGTCCGGCGGCATCCGAGTCGGCGAGTCGCAACAAAATCTGATCCCGCACCTGGCCGCGCAGCCATTGCACCGGGCGCTGCCAGGTCATGACCAGCCGCAGCGGCGCTGGATCGCGCGGGCCGGCGCGCACATAGCCGGTGGCCTGCACGCCTTGCACCCACTGCCACAATTCGTAATCAAAGCCATGCGGATTGATGTTGCCGTGCGGGGCTTTCAGGCGCACTGTCATTTGCCATCGTTCTCCCGCCTGCAATGGCGCCGGCCGGCGCTGCAATTCACCCGTGGATTCGCCGGAACCTTCGCCACGTGCATAAACACCGGCATACCAGCCCAGCTCCAGCCGCGGCGGCAAGCGCAGTTGCTCGCCCTCCAGGCTGGCGCTTTCCAGATCCAGCAGGAAGCGCACGCCACCCTCAAACTGCTGTGGCATCGCCGCCACCACCCCGGTCACGGCAATGTCACGCCCTTCCAGCGCGGGAGCCAGGGCCTGACTGCCAAAGGCCTGGGCGCGCCAGCCTGTGCTGGCAAACGCCAGCACGACAAACGCAGCCCCGAGCAGGCTCCAGCGCCAGGCCGGCCAGCGTGCGCGCAGACTCAAGCCCAGCAACAGCAGGCCCGGCAACAGCCCGAGAAGGTAACCGCTGGCTGACAACAGCGTGGTCTGCTGCAACTGCAAGGCGTTGCCCAGCAACAAGCCCAGCAGCGCAGGCATCAGGCCATGGATGGGGCTGAACCGAGCCTCCGACGCGGGCAGATGCGGGCTGGCATCCATGTCAAGCGCCCGCATTCCAGTCGATCAGGTTGGGGCAGTTGCAACCACGCGCCCGCCCACCTGGGACGACCAGTCGATGGGGTCCTGCTGCAGCACCATGTCGATGTCGAGCCCCAACATTTCAGCCACCAGCGACGGGAAAGTGACCGTCAGTGCGTTCTTTTGCAAACCCAACTGGTTGGCGCGGGCTCGCCATTGAGCCAGGTGCATGACCCCCGCCAGCGGCTCACAGGCATCGTTGTCAAAGGGCGCGTCGGCATAGGCCAGCGCATCGCACAAAATCTGCGGCAATTGCGCCTGCCTGGCCAGTGCCGAACTGACGTCCAGGTAACAAAACCCGAAATCCTGGCGCTCAACAAAGGCACGGTTGAGGTCCAGCGGCGGACAGCTTTCATCCAGTTCTGCAACTTGCGGCAAGGCCGCGCGCAGGGTCAATTCACCCAGCGCATGGATCAGCCCGGTCACGTAGGCTGCCTGCTGGTTGTATTGCAACAAGCCGGCCAGGGCGCGTGCCACACGCGCACAGTCCTGGCTGTAGCCCCAAAACTGGGCCAAAGGCAAACCGGCGCCCACCTTGAAAGAGGCCTGCCCGATGGCCCGACTGACCATCGCTTGCAGCTGATCCAGATGCAGCAGCGCCAGGGCCTCCGAGGCGCTGTTCACCTGGCCACTCAGCCCCAAGGAAGGCTCGTTGGCCGCCTGCAATACGCGCAAAGTCAGCACCGGATCGGCCTTGATGAACTGGTCAATGCGGCGCAAATCAGGCTGCCACTGTTTGAGCTCAGTCAACAGCAAAGCCAGCAGCCGCGGGCTGCTCGGCAGCGGGGTTGGATGGGCCAGCAGGTCAGCCAGTTGCATAACGGCTAGTGACCCAGGTTTTTGAGCTTGGCAAATGCAGAAGACATGGTGGTTGATTGTGGCGCATGCGCGCCCTGTCCTGTGCTGTTGCCAAAACCCTGGCCACCGGTGCGGCCCCGTTGCTGCGCATTGGCACCCTGAAAGCGGTTGTCGCCGGCACTGCCGCTGCGCGCCGGGGCGGCACCGAGCTTCATGGTGAGCGCGATGCGCTTGCGCGCCACGTCCACCTCCACCACCTGAACCTTGACGATGTCTCCGGTTTTGACAACCTCGCGGGCATCGGTGACAAACTTGTGGCTGAGCTGGCTCACATGCACCAGCCCGTCCTGGTGCACGCCCAGGTCAATGAAGGCACCAAAGGCGGCGACGTTGCTGACCGTGCCTTCGAGCACCATGCCTTCCTTGAGGTCCTTGATGTCTTCGACTCCGTCGTTGAAACGCGCCACCTTGAAGTCCGGGCGCGGATCGCGACCGGGTTTTTCCAGCTCGCCCAGAATGTCTTTCACCGTGATGACGCCGAATTGCGCATTGGCAAACAACTCGGGGCGCAGCGTTTTGAGCATGTCGGTGCGTCCCATGAGCTCGGTCACCGGCTTGCCGGTCTGGTGCATGATTTGCTCCACCACCGGGTAGGTTTCGGGGTGCACGCCGGTCATGTCGAGCGGGTTGGCGCCGCCGCGAATGCGCAGAAAACCGGCGCTTTGCTCAAAGGTCTTGGCACCCAGGCCGGTGACCTTGAGCAAGTCCTGGCGGCTGGCAAAAGCGCCGTTGGTTTCGCGCCAGCGCACCACCGCCTTGGCCACGCTGGCACTCAGGCCCGACACCCGGCTGAGCAGCGGCACGCTGGCCATGTTGAGGTCGACGCCAACCGAGTTGACGCAGTCTTCCACCACCGCGTCCAGCGTTTTGGCCAGATCGCTCTGGTTCACATCGTGCTGGTATTGGCCCACGCCGATGCTTTTGGGGTCGATCTTGACGAGTTCAGCCAACGGGTCCTGCAGGCGCCGGGCAATGCTGGCGGCACCGCGCAGGCTGACATCGACATCGGGCATTTCCTGCGAGGCGAATTCGCTGGCGGAATACACCGACGCCCCGGCTTCGCTGACCACCACTTTTTCCATCAGTCGCTCGGAGGATTTGGCCATGAGCTTGATCAGGTCAGCGGCCAACTTGTCGGTCTCGCGGCTGGCGGTGCCATTGCCAATGGCAATCAGGTTGACGCCGTGTTTTTCACACAGTTTGGCCAGGATGTGGAGCGAGCCGTCCCAGTCCTTGCGTGGCTCGTGCGGGTACACCGTTGTGGTGTCCACCAGCTTGCCGGTGGCATCGACCACCGCCACCTTGACCCCGGTGCGAATGCCGGGGTCCAGCCCCAGCACCACGCGCGGGCCCGCCGGTGCGGCCAGCAACAGGTCGCGCAGGTTGTCGGCAAAGACCTTGATGGCCACGCGTTCGGCTTCTTCCCTGAGCCGGGCAAACAGGTCGCGCTCGGTGGACAGGCTCAATTTGACGCGCCAGGTCCAGGCCACGCATTTGCGGATCAAGTCGTCGGCCGGGCGACCCTGGTGGCTCCAGCCGAGCTTCAGGGCGATGCGGCCTTCGGCCAGCGACACGGCAGGCGCAGCCCTGGATTTGAGCGCGGCAGCGGGGGCAGGCGCGGGCATATCCGGCTCTGGTAGCACCAGTTTGGCATCGAGGATGTCGAGACTGCGGCCGCGAAACACCGCCAGTGCCCGATGCGATGGCACACGGCAAATCGGCTCGTCATAGTCGAAATAGTCGCGAAACTTGGCCACATCGGCATGGTTCTCGTCCTTGCCGGCCATCAACCTGGATTGCAGCAACCCTTCGCTCCAGAGCCACTCGCGCAGGTCTTGCACCAGCGCCGGAGTCTCGGCCCAGCGCTCGCTCAAGAGGTCGCGCACGCCGTCCAGCACCGCGGGCACGGTGGAAAAATCAGGCTGTTTGTCTTCGCCTTCGACCACCGGGCGCATCGGAATCACATAGGCCAGCGCTTCATCAGCCGGCACCAGGGCCGGGTTGACAAACAGGGCATCTGCCAGTGGCTCCAGCCCGGCTTCACGCGCCAGCTGCCCCTTGGTTCGGCGCTTGAGTTTGTAAGGTAGATACAGGTCTTCAAGCTCTTGTTTGGTCGCCGCAGCGTGCAGCGCGGCCAGCAGCGCGGGCGTCAGCTTGCCCTGTTCGTCAATGGCCTTGATGACGGTCTGCAGGCGGTCGCGCAGCTCGCGCAGGTAGCCCAGGCGCGCCTCCAACTCACGCAGCTGGATGTCGTCCAGGCCACCGGTCACTTCTTTGCGGTAGCGGGCAATAAAAGGCACGGTGGCACCGCCGTCGAGCAGTTCCACGGCAGCCACCACCTGGTGCGCCTGCACCCTTATTTCTTGCGCGATTTGCGCGATGATTTTTTGCATGAGTCAATGAAAAGCCAACGCCCGGCTGGCTGAAAAAATACAAGGCTGCGAGTGTGCCACAGGGTGTATGGCTGTCATGCCTCCAGCAGCATTTCGAGGTGCGCAATGCCATCTTCCATGTAGGGCTTGCCGACATCCTTAAAACCATGCTTGGCATAATACCCCTGCAAATGCGCCTGGGCGCCAATGCGAATGGCCTGCGGCCCCCACACCTGGCTGATGGCGGCCACCGCCTGCTCCATCAGCGTGTGCCCCAAGCCGGTGCCGCGGGCGCACTGGCGTATCAGGACCCGGCCAATGCTGGCCTCGGGAAACTTGACACCTGGTGCAAAGCAGCGCGCATAAGCCTTCAATTCTTCCCCTTGCACGCCCAGCAAATGCATGGCCTCACGGTCATGGCCGTCAATGTCCTGGTAAACGCACTGCTGTTCCACCACAAACACCTCACTGCGCAGGCGCAATACCTCGTACAGCTCGCCCACGCGCAAATCCTCAAACGACATCAGGCGCCACACCGGGATGTGCGTTTCACGAGACCTTGATGATCCCACCGACCAAAATTTGAAAGTCATGCTGTCAGCTCCTGATTAAGCGCATCGCCAATTTGCGGAAAGTGCACCTGCACCACGCCGATTTTTCCCGAAAACGGCGACATGGTGTCATGGTGAAGGATGAGATTTGTCATGGTGCGACGTTCTTTTTCTATTGATCCAATGGCTTCTCGGGCGCATTTAGCGGGTGAGCCGTTTTGGGGCCGGTGGGCAGACGCCGGATGTATTTGAAGGTGCCGGTGGCATGGGCGCATGGCTTGCCATGGGCATCAAACACCGTGGCCTCAGTGAACGCCAGCGTTGCGGTGCGGTGCATCAAGCTACCTTTGGCCGTCAGGTGCCCGCGTGAGGGCTGCATGAAACTGGTTTTCATCTCAATGGTGACCACGCCCATGTCTTTCAGGCCGCTGCGTGCCGCCATGGCCATGGTTACGTCCAGCAGCGTCATCAAGGCGCCGCCATGCGTCACGCTGTAAGAGTTCAGATGCTCGTGTTGGGGCGCATAGGTGACCTCTGAAACGCCGCCCTCGAATACTGTGAGCACGAAACCCAGGTGCTTCACAAACGGGATCGCAATGCCAAAGTCGGTCGTGGGTAGTGAAGTTGTCATTCAGCCTCCGATGACCGCGCTCACACCGCCATCCACCGCCAGCCATTGGCCGGTGATGTGCTTGCCCGCCGCGCTGGCAAACAGCAAAGTGGCGCCTTTCAGGTCTTCATCATCGCCCAGCCGTTGCAGCGGTGCGCTGGCTGCCAGCTTGTCGGCACCCAGTGCGGCAATGGTACCGGCGGTCATCCTGCTGTGGAACATCCCCGGGCAAATGGCATTGACGTTGATGCCGTAACGGCCCCACTCGCAGGCCAGCGCACGCGTGAAGTTGATCACCGCGCCCTTGCTGGTGTTGTAGGCCAGGGTGGTCATACCAGGCGGGTTGCCACCCAACCCGGCAATGGAAGCCACGTTGATGATGCGCCCGCCGCGGCCAATCATGCTGTGTTTGCCCACCAACTGGCTGAGCAAAAAGTAGCCGCGCACGTTCAGGTTCATCACTTTGTCCCAGGCGGCCACCGGGTGGTCCTGCGCCGGCGCGCCCCAGGTGGCACCGGCGTTGTTGACCAGAATGTCCACATCGCCCATGCGCTGCAGGGTCTCGGACACCAGTTTTTGCAGGTCGGCCTCGACCGCGCAATCGGCCGCCACCCAGCGCGCGTCGATGCCGGCGTCCTGCAGCTCGGCACAGGCAAGCTCAAGCTCGTCGGCCTTGCGCGCGCACAGCATGATGCGCGCGCCCGCCTCACCCAGCGCATGCGCCATTTGCAGACCCAGCCCGCGCGAGCCGCCCGTGATCACGGCCGTTTGACCGGTGAGGTCGAAAAGTTGTTGGGTGGTTCGGGTCATGGCAGGTGACGCTATTGATGATCGTCAAATTATGACCGAGTCGTCCGCTTTGACACATCACTCGCATCAAAACCAATCTGCAGACCCAATTGAAAGCACGCAAATTTTGCTGACTCAAGCCAAAACAGCAAAAAAACTCCCCTATAATTCAGGGCTTGTTCCTCGATAGCTCAGTTGGTAGAGCGCCGGACTGTTAATCCGTAGGTCCCTGGTTCGAGCCCAGGTCGAGGAGCCAAA
>NZ_JAMPXE010000075.1 GCF_023701345.1 Rhodoferax sp.
AACCTCGGCTCGCCGTTCAAGGTCTTGGTCAAAGGCTGGTTGATGAAATTATGTAGAGGTCAGATCAATGCATGGTATGGATTTGCCAATGACAGACAGCTCGCTGGAGACGGCAACTGCCCATAACTGTGAGCTGTGCATAAGGGTCTGAACCAGACCGCCCAAACTCCAATCCGGGACTCGTGGTTGAAAACTGGGCGCTTTCGTCGTAGCCCTTCCTTCACTACAGGTATAATTTTTATACCATGAATTCCTTCGAATTTGACGCTGCAAAAAGCGAATCCAATCGCATCAAGCATGGCATCGATTTTGCTGAGGCCCAGAGCCTCTGGAATGACCCGATGTTGCTTGAGATTCCGGCAAAAACCGAGGATGAACCGCGGTTTCTCGTGATCGGGCTGATTGACGGGAAGCATTGGTCGGCTGTCATTACTTATCGGGGCGCCAATATTCGATTGATATCCGTTCGTCGGGCACGCACAGAAGAGGTGGCACTGTATGAAAGCTAAAAAGTTCGAGCAACAGTTTGACGAGAATGTCGACCTGACCGCTTCTTTGGACTTGTCCAAAGCAAAGCGTGTGCTGCAGGCGCAGAAGCGCGTCAATGTTGATTTTCCAACCTGGATGATCGATTCTTTGGATAAAGAAGCCAGCAAAATAGGGGTCACAAGGCAGTCCGTGATCAAGATTTGGCTTGCCGAGCGCCTTGAAGCGACCGCTTCCAACTTGCCGTTACAACGGACTCGTGCCGGTACTGCGCAGCGCTGATCTTCACTTTGAATGACAGCCGGTTAAAGAACCGGCTGACCGCCATCAGTGGTGGATTCAATCGGACCTCCAAAAGCCCAATGATGATCAATTCCTATTAATGGCCACCAAGCGCATTTCTGACGAACCGGCCTTTGTGCTGCACCGCTACGACTGGAGCGAGACCAGCCTGATCCTGGAGGTGTTCACGCGCCACCACGGCCGTATGGCGCTGGTGGCCAAGGGCGTCAAGCGCCCAAGTTCCAGCTTTCGGCCGATTTTGTTGCCGCTGCAACCGTTGCACCTGGCGTTTGGCGGCGAGGCCGAAATCAAAACGCTGAAGGCCGCCGAATGGCAGGGCGGTCATGTCATGCCCACGGGTGACGCGCTGATGTCGGGCTACTACCTCAATGAGCTGCTTTTGCTGCTGCTGGCGCGCGAAGACCCGCATCCGGTGCTGTTTGATGTTTACGCCGGTGTGGTGCAGATCATTGCCAGCGAGCACGGCGAGGTGCTCGAAGCCGCCCTGCGCGCCTTCGAATTGCTGTTGCTGCGTGAAATCGGCCTGCTGCCCTTGCTCGATGCGCAGACCATGACGTTGCTGGCGCTGCACCCCGACGAACATTACAGCCTGGTGCCCGAAGGCGGCTTGCGCCAGGCCAACGACACGGACCGCAGCAGCCTGAGCGGTGCCCAGTGGACGGCGCTGCAACAAGTCCTGGGCGAGCGCGTGCCCCTGACCACCGTGTTGCGCGCCTGCGCCGACGTGGCCGGTGCGCTCAAGCCCCAATTGCGCACGCTGCTCAATTACCATTGCGGGGTGCCCAGTCTTCGCACCCGGCAAATGATGATCGATTTGCAAAGCTTATGAACACTACTTCTTTGTCCGTCAACCTCAACAAGGTGGCGCTGGTGCGCAACACCCGGCACCTGGGGATTCCGAGCGTCACGCGCGCGGCCACGCTGTGCCTGCAAGCCGGTGCCCACGGCATCACGGTGCACCCACGCCCGGATGAGCGCCACATACGCGCCAGTGACGTGCCCGAGCTGGCCAGCTTGCTCAAGGACTGGCCGGACCGTGAATACAACATCGAAGGCAATCCGTTGCACAACCTGATGGACGTGGTGGGTCAACTGGTCGCGCAGCAGCTGCCGGTGCACCAGGTCACGTTTGTGCCCGACGCGCAAGGCCAGTTCACCAGCGACCATGGCTGGACTTTGCCGGCCGATGCGCCGGTGCTGAAACCGCTGATTGACCAGGCCCATGCCTGGGGTTTGCGCGTGAGCCTGTTCATGGATGCCGACGCGTCCGCCATGGCGGCTGCCAAGGCGGTGGGCGCGGACCGGGTCGAGCTCTACACCGAACCCTATGCCGCAGCCTGGGGCACGCCCGATCAGGCGGCGCAACTGGCGCGCTTCGCCCAGGCCGCCCAAGCTGCGCTGGACGCGGGCCTGGAAGTGAACGCCGGCCATGACCTGAACCGTGACAACCTCACCGCCTTTCTTGCCCAGGTGCCGGGGGTGAGCGAGGTGTCCATTGGCCATGCGCTGATCGCCGATGCGCTGGAGCTGGGTTACAGCGCCACCGTCAAGGACTACCTGCGCTGCATTCGTGAAGCCGCATGATCTACGGCATTGGCACCGACATCTGCGACGTGCGTCGCATCCAGGCCAGCCTGGCACGCCACGGGGAACGCTTTGCGCAAAAAATTCTCAGTGAGGGTGAACTCGCCACCTGGCACGCGCGAAGCCAGCGCTGGCCCGAGCGCGGGGTGCGTTACCTGGCCACCCGTTTCAGTGCCAAGGAGGCCTTCAGCAAAGCCATTGGTCTGGGCATGCGCATGCCCATGACCTGGCGCCTCTGTGAAGTGGGCAAGCTGCCCAGCGGCCAGCCGCATATCGTGCTGCACGGCGAACTCAAAACCTGGTTTGAGGCCAAAGGCTTGAGCGCCCACATCAGCGTGACCGACGAGACCGACTACGCAGCGAGCTTTTGCGTGGTTGAAATCACTGGCAAAAATGGTCTTTAATCTCTATACATTCCGCCCCTGACGCAATTTACCCGGGAATACATCATGAACCTGCACGCCCCCCTGATCATCGACATCGCCGGTTTGACCCTGAGCAAACAAGACAAGCGGCGCCTGAAACACCCGCTGGTCGGCGGCATGATCCTGTTTGCCCGCAACTGGCAAAGCCGTGACCAGCTCACGGCCCTGTGCCACAGCATCAAGAAGGTGCGCAAGGATTTGCTGATTTGTGTTGACCACGAAGGCGGTCGCGTGCAGCGCTTCAAGACCGACGGCTTTACCCATTTGTCGCCCATGCGCGCCCTGGGCGAGCTCTGGCTGCAAGACGGCAAGGCGGGCGAGGGCAGCGGTGCCCTGCGTGCCACCCGGGCCGCCGCCGCCTGCGGCTATGTGCTGGGCGCCGAGTTGCGCGCTTGCGGCGTCGACCTGAGTTTTACTCCGGTGCTGGATCTTGATTTTGGCGAGAGCAGCGTGATTGGCGACCGGGCTTTTTCCCGTGACCCGCGCGTGGTGAGCCTGCTGGCCAAGAGCCTGATGCACGGCCTGTTGCAAAGCGGCATGGCCAACTGCGGCAAACATTTTCCGGGCCATGGCAATGTTGCGGCCGATTCGCACACCGACATTCCGGTCGACAAGCGCAGTCTGAAAGCCATCCTGGCCGACGATGCCCGGCCTTATGACTGGCTCGGCACGGCGCTCACCAGCGTCATGCCGGCGCATGTGATCTACCCCAAGGTCGACGCCAGGCCGGCAGGTTTTTCGGGCAAATGGCTGGGCGACATCCTGCGCGGCCAGCTCGGCTTTACCGGCGCGGTGTTCAGCGACGACCTGTCCATGGCCGGTGCCCGCGTCCTTGACGGCCAGCCGGTCAGCCCGACCCAGGCGGCGCTGGCGGCCCTGAATGCGGGTTGCGATATGGTGCTGTTGTGCAACCAGTCACTGGGCGAGGGCGCCGAATTGGACGCCCTGATCAACGGCCTGACCGAAGCACAACTCAAGGGCTTGTGGCAGCCGAGTGACGCCAGCGAAGAGCGCCGTCTGGCCCTGTTGCCCACCAGCCGCGCCACGCCCTGGGACGATTTGATGGTGCAGCCCGCCTACATGCGGGCGCTCGACCTGTTGCCTTAGGGTATCAGGGCGAGCGGTGCAGCCGGGGCGCCGACAACTCGGCGATCATGTCATTGGTGGCCGCGTCCACATTGGGCTGGGATTTGAGCAGATTGGCCGCGCTCAGCAGCTTGCGCAGGTCCTGCAGGTCTTTCACGGTGGGCGCCACCTTGATCTGCGCAATGGCGGCCGCGCTGTTGCCGCCCTTGATCAAGGCGACTATTTTGGGTGCCCAAACGCTGGGACGTGACATGTGCGATTTCCTTTGAATGCTGTGGGAGGCTATTTTGGCTGATCCGGCGGCGTTGTGCGGGACAATGCCAGTTTAAAAGCTTGCGGGTCAGACCACTCGCGAAGCGACGTGCTCTGACCCCAACTAATTATGAAAAACAAACTCCTCAGCAGCGGCCTGGTGTACAGCACCGACAGCGGTCGCATGTGTCCCGCGTGCCGCCAGCCGCTGGCGCAGTGCAGTTGCCGATCGGCCACTGCGCGCCCGGCGGGCGACGGCATCGTGCGGGTGTCGCGCCAGACCAAGGGGCGCGCCGGCAAGGGCGTGACGTTGGTGAAAGGCCTGGATCTGGATGAAGCGGCACTGATCGCCCTGGGCAAGCAGCTCAAAACCGCCTGCGGCTCGGGCGGGACGGTGAAAGAGGGCGTGATCGAGGTGCAAGGTGACCATGTCGAGCGCGTCATGGAGTTGCTCAAGGCCCAGGGCCACAGCGTCAAACGCGCGGGGGGCTGAGATGAACCCCGAAGACCTGCTGTTGCTGGTGACACGCACCATGCCCTTTGGCAAGTACAAGGGCCGCCTGATCGCCGATTTGCCGGGCGACTACCTGCGCTGGTTTGTGCGTGAGGGCGTGCCCAAGGGTGAGATTGGCCGCCTGCTCGCGCTGATGCATGAGATCGATCACAACGGGCTGTCTGACTTGCTCAAGCCGCTGCGCTCTGATCAGTTGGGGTCAGAGCACATCGCTACGCGAATGGTCTGACCCGCAAGGCCTCACGATGCTTCCCACAGCCGCGCGCCTGCGGTTTCCAGGTGCGTCAGATACACCCGCACCTCGAATTCAAGTTGGTGGTAGCCGGGCTCCATGTAGTTGCAGAGCTGGTAAAAGGCCTTGTCGTGGGCTTTTTCCTTCAGGTGCGCCAACTCGTGCACGGTGATCATTTTCAGGAACTCATCGGGAACGCTTTTGAACAGCGAGGCGATGCGGATTTCGCGCTTGGCCTTGAGCTTGTTACCCTGCACGCGTGACACGCTGGTGTGCGTGCCCAGGGCATTTTTGACCACATGCAACTTGCTGTCAAAAAGCACCTTGTTGACCGGATCTGCGCCGCGCAGGTAGTCTTGTTTTAGAGCTTGCACGTACTCAAACAAGGCCTTGTCGGTGCGCACCGTGTGCGCCTGCGGGTATTTTTGCAGCAGCCAGTCGGCCACCTTGTCCTGCTGCAGCATCTGCGCCACCTGCGCCAGCGTTGCCGTCGGGTAGCCCTGCAGGTATTTCAGCGCAACAACAGGTGAGGAGATGAGTGAAGGATTCATGTTTTGGCGTGGTGGCTGACCGGGTTGGCGCGCCTTTTACAATGCGCAGTCTTCATCTTAGTGGTTGCGTCGTCCATTTTCTTCTTTCATGCATCTACCTCACGAACCTACCCATTTGCCCATCGACGTGCCTGACCCTGCTGCGCAGGATGAAGTGACCGTGGTGCCTCTCAAGATTGAGGACTGGCTTACCGTGATCGTGATGGGTTTGCTGGCGCTCATTACCTTTGCCAACGTGTTGGTGCGTTACTTCACAAACCAGTCTTTCGCCTGGACCGAAGAGTTTTCCGTTTTCCTGATGATCGTGCTGGCGCTGGTGGCGGGTTCGGCCTCGGTGGCGCGTAACCGCCAGATCCGTATCGAGTTTTTTGCCGACAGCGGCTCACCCGCACGTCAGCGGCGGCTGGCGCGTTTTGGCGCCCTGATGGTGGCCCTGTTGTTCGCCATGCTTGCCGCCTTGAGCACGCGCATGGTCTATGACGATTTTCAATACGGTGAAACCTCGCCCGGCATTGGTATCCCGCAGTGGTGGTACAGCATGTGGTTGCCCATTCTTGCCACTGCCATTGCCTTGCGGGCGCTGGGCCTGTTCATCCGGCGGGGGCGTCGCGCATGATTGTCACGATGCTGTTTGTGGTGTTTCTTGTCATGATGCTGGTCGGTGTGCCGATCGGCGCGGCCTTGGGGCTGGCCGGTGCGGCCGCCATTGGGCTGGCCAATGCCGAGTCGCAGTGGTTTGGTCTGTTGGCTGTGCCTCAGAATTTTTATGCCGGTCTGGGCAAGTACCCGCTGTTGGCGATTCCGATGTTTGTGCTGGTGGGCTCCATCTTTGACCGTTCCGGTGTGGCGCTGCGACTGGTGAATTTTGCCATTGCCATTGTCGGGCGCGGCCCCGGCATGTTGCCCGTGGTGGTGGTTGCCGTGGCCATGCTGATGGGCGGCATCTCGGGCTCGGGGCCGGCCACGGCCGCCGCTGTGGGTGGCGTGATGATCGCCGCCATGACCCGCTCGGGCTACCCGCCGGCGTTTTCAGCCAGCGTGGTGGGCGCTGCAGCGTCGATTGATATCCTGATTCCGCCCTCGATTGCCTTCATTGTGTATTCGGTGTTGGTGCCGGGGGTGTCTGTGCCGGCCATTTTTGCCGCGGGCATGTTGCCCGGCTTGATGGTGGGACTGGCCCTGATGGTGCCGGCGGTCTGGCTGTCGCGCAAACACCATTTTGGCCAGCAAGAGGCACTGCTGCCCAAGCCGCCGTTTTGGGCCAGCCTGCGCGAAGCCTCCTGGGGTCTGGCCGCGCCGGTGCTGATTCTGGGCGGTATGCGGGCCGGCTGGTTCACGCCCACCGAGGCGGCTGTGGTGGCGGTGTTTTACGGCCTGTTTGTCGGCATGGTGATCTATCGCAGCATCCGGGTGCGCGACCTGTTTCATATCCTGCGGGAATCGGGCGAGTTGTCGGCCATCATCTTGCTGGTGGTGGCGCTGGCGGGCATTTTTGCCTATTCGCTGTCGACCCTGGGCATTGTTGACCCGGTGACGCAGGCCATCGTCAATTCGGGCCTGGGGGAGTACGGGGTGCTGGCGCTGTTGATCCTGCTGCTGGCGGTGGTGGGTATGTTTCTGGACGGAATTTCGATCTTTCTGATTTTTGTGCCGCTGTTGCTGCCCATCGTCAACTTTTACCATTGGGATCCGGTCTGGTTTGGCGTGCTGCTGACCCTGATGGTGGCGCTGGGTCAGTTCACGCCACCGATTGCGGTGAACCTGATGGTGACTTGCCGCATTGCCGGTGTGCGCATGGAAGAAACCGTGCGCTGGGTGAGCTGGTTGCTGGCAGCGCTGTTTGGCGTTTTGCTGCTGGTTATCATTTTCCCGTCCATTGCGCTGTGGCTGCCCACGCGTTTGGGCTATTGATTTTCAAAGACTTTTAACCAAGGAGACTGTTGTCATGAAAGTTCGCTCGTTACTCAAGTTCGCGTTGGCCGCGACCGCATTGAGCTTTGCCACGGTGGGCTCTGCCCAAAGCTATAAGTCAGAGTACCGCATGTCGCTGGTGCTGGGCACCGCCTTTCCTTGGGGCAAGGGTGGTCAGATCTGGGCGGATATGGTGAAAGAGCGTACGCAAGGCCGCATCAACATCAAGCTTTACCCCGGCGTGTCGCTGATCCAGGGCGACCAGACCCGCGAATTTTCCGCGCTGCGCCAGGGTGTGATCGACATGGCGGTGGGCTCGACCATCAATTGGTCACCGCAAGTCAAGCAGCTCAACCTGTTCTCCATGCCTTTCCTGATGCCGGACTACGCAGCAATTGACGCGCTGACCCAAGGGCCGGTGGGCAAACAAATTTTTGCCACCCTGGACAAATCTGGCGTGGTACCACTGGCCTGGGGTGAGAACGGCTACCGCGAACTCTCCAACTCCAAGCGCGCAGTGCGCACTCCGGCTGATCTCAAGGGCATGAAAATCCGTGTGGTCGGCTCACCGCTGTTTCTCGACACCTTCACCGCCCTGGGTGCCAACCCGACGCAAATGTCCTGGGCTGACGCGCAGCCCGCATTTGCCAGCGGCGCCGTTGACGGCCAGGAAAATCCGCTGTCAATCTTCACCGCTGCCAAGCTGCACAACGTCAGCCAGAAGCATGTGACGATGTGGGGCTATGTGGCGGACCCACTGATTTTTGTTGTCAACAAGGACATCTGGGCTTCCTGGACGCCGGCTGACCAGGCCATTGTGCGTCAGGCCGCCATTGAGGCGGGCAAGGAAGAAACGGTCATTGCACGCAAAGGGCTGGTTGAGGCTGGCCAGCCGCTGCTGAAAGAAATTTCTGCCCTGGGTGTCACCATCACCCAGTTGACGCCCGCTGAACGGGATGCCTTTGTCAAGGCGACCCGGCCGGTTTATGACAAGTGGAAAAACACCGTGGGCGCAGATCTGGTGAAGAGCGCAGAAGCTTCCATTGCGGCACGCAAGAAATAATTCAACGCTTTCTTGATACGCTGGCCTCCCTGTTCGGGGGGCCTTTTTTTAGGCAACCGAGCCGCTTCAGGCCAGCTCTTGGGTCAGCACCTCGCCGCGCAGTGTGAAAGTGCGGGTGTCGGTGATGGTCACATCCACCATCTGCCCCACCAGGCGCGGCTGGCCGACAAAATTCACCACCCGGTTGCACTCGGTGCGGCCCATCAGCTCGGTGGCGTCGCGCTTGGAGGCGCCCTCCACCAGGATGCGCTGCACGGTGCCCATGCGGCTTTCGCTGATGCGCTTGATGCTGTCGTTGATCACGCCTTGCAGGTGCTGCAGGCGGCGCAGCTTGACCTCGTGCGGCGTGTCGTCGGTCAAATTGGCCGCTGGCGTGCCGGGGCGCGGGCTGAAAATGAAGCTGAAACTGTTGTCAAAGCCGACGTCGTCGATGAGCTTCATCATCTTGCCAAAGTCGTCTTCGGTCTCACCTGGAAAACCCACAATGAAGTCGCTGCTCAGCGCCATGTCGGGACGGATGGCGCGCAGCTTGCGCACCGTGCTTTTGTATTCCATGGCCGTGTAGCCGCGTTTCATGGCCATCAAAATGCGGTCACTGCCGTGCTGCACCGGCAGGTGCAGGTGGCTGACCAGTTTGGGCAGCTTGTCGTAGGCGGCAATCAGCGCCGGCGTGAACTCGTTGGGGTGGCTCGTCACGTAACGGATGCGTTCGATGCCGGGAATGTCCGACACGTATTCGAGCAGGGTGGCGAAGTCGGCCATTTCGCCGGTGTCGCCCGCAACGCCCGGGTTGCTGATCATCTTTGCGCGCCAGGCGTTGACGTTTTGCCCCAGCAAGGTGATTTCTTTCACGCCCTGGTCGGCCAGGCCCGCCACTTCCACCAGCACATCTTCGAACGGACGGCTCACTTCTTCGCCGCGGGTGTAGGGCACCACGCAGTAGCTGCAGTATTTGGAGCAGCCTTCCATGATGCTCACAAAGGCACTGGCGCCTTCCACGCGGGCGGCGGGCATGTGGTCGAACTTCTCGATCTCGGGAAAGCTGATGTCCACCTGCGAGCGGTTCAGGCGGGCCCGTTCGTCGAGCATTTGCGGCAGCCGGTGCAGGGTTTGCGGGCCAAAAACCACGTCCACATAAGGCGCGCGGGCAATGATGGCTTCGCCCTCCTGGCTCGCCACGCAGCCGCCGACGCCGATCAGGGCGCCCCGTTTCTTCAGGTGCTTGACGCGCCCCAGGTCCGAGAACACCTTTTCCTGCGCCTTTTCACGCACCGAACAGGTGTTGAACAGGATCAGGTCGGCTTCTTCCACGTTGTCGGTCAGCTCGTAACCCTGGGCGGCACCGAGCACGTCGCTCATCTTGTCCGAGTCGTACTCGTTCATCTGGCAGCCGTAGGTTTTGATGAAGACTTTTTTGCTCATGGTGAATCTCGATGAATTGAATTTGGTGGGACAACTGCGCCGCAAGACTTGCTGTAGCTGCAGTGACTGTTCCAGTCCTCCCGGCGTGAAGCCGATCTAGCATTGTTGAAAGCCGGGCAACTGGTTGAACGGTGTCTTGCCGTCGTCGGTCTTGGGTTTGTCGGCATCCGAGCCGAAGACAAAGTTGGTCAATATTTCCATTCCGGCGCGTTTTTGCTGCGCTTCAGCCGGACTCAGCAGCCACACTTCATGGACCTGGCCCTGCGGGTCGCGCAGGTAATTGACCAACAGCGCTTGGACAACCAGGCTGCCCGACAACACGATTATGTTGTTGGGGTTCTTGATGCGGGCACCGGGTGACAGCCGCTCGGGCTGGCCGTTGATCAGGATGTTGGCCGCCGCCGGGAATTGCCGCAACAGGCCTTGCGCCGCAAGGGGTTCGGGAGCCAGCGTGACCAAGGTCAGCAGCAGGGTCATCAGACCCAAGGAAAAGCCCTGGAGGGCAGGGGGGCAGCGGTTCATGGTGTAAATCCAGAGGCTGTGAAAGAAGGCGCGATTTTAAAGCACAGGTGGTTTGCCTGCCGCTGCCAGCGCACGCAGCTTGTCTTTTTTGCTCGGGCGCAGGCCCTTGATGCCGCCGTTGCCGGCTGCGTCCGGGTGGCTTGATGCCGGCGGGGTGGTCTCAAGCGCTTCAAAGCCGGGAATGCTTTCCAGCGCCAGGTCGAGGCCCTGGCGTTTGGCAATCAGCCGCCAGTGCGCCAGCGTGGCCGCGCTGACAAAACTCACGGCCAGGCCCGGTTCGCCCGCGCGGCCGGTGCGGCCCACGCGATGGGTGTAGTCGTTGGCCGAGCGCGGCAAGTCAAAGTTCACCACCACCGGCAGGCCCGCAATGTCCAGCCCGCGCGCCGCCACATCGGTGGCCACCACCACGCCGAGGCGCTCGGCCTTGAAGTCGGTCAGCACCTGGGTGCGTTTGCCCTGGCTCAGCTCGCCGTGAAAGGGCTCAGCCGTCAAACCCGCCTTGCGCAGCTTGTCAGCCACAATTTCGGCGGCAAATTTGGTGGCCACAAAGACCAGCACCCGTGACCAGGCGTTCTGCTGGATCAGGTGGCGCAGCAATTGGGTGCGTTTGGGCGTGTCCACCGCGATGGCGCGCTGCACGATCTCAAGGGGCGGCGCGGCGTCGGGGCGCACATCGACGCGCACCGGCTCACGCAGCAGGGTGTTGGCCAGCGTCTGCACCGCCGGTGCGAAAGTGGCCGAGAAAAACAGGCTTTGGCGCTTGGCGGGCAGCAGCGCCAGCAACTGATTGAGTTCTTCGGCAAAACCCAGGTCGAGCAGTCGGTCGGCCTCGTCGAGCACCAGCAAATTCACCCCGGAGAGCTTGACGGCGTTGTGCGCCACCAGGTCCAGCAGCCGCCCCGGTGTCGCCACCAGCACCTCGGTACCACCGCGCAAGCCCATCATTTGCGGATTGATCGAGACACCGCCAAACACCACGCTGATTCTGGGCTGCTGCGGCAAGTGCTGCGCCAGCGCACGCAGGGTGTCGCCCACTTGTGTCGCAAGTTCCCGCGTCGGCACCAGCACCAGCGCCTGGGCCTGCCTGCCCGGTGTGCCTGACAAGCTTTGCAGCAGGGGCAGCGCAAAGGCCAGCGTTTTGCCCGAGCCGGTGTGCGCGCAGCCCAGCACGTCGCGGCCCTGCAGTGCCGGCCCCATGGCGCCCAACTGGATGGGCGTGGGCGCGTCGAAGCCCAGGTTGTGAATGGCTGCAAGAAGCGGGCTGGACAAGCCAAGTGTTGAAAAGGACATAAAGGTGGTGTGGGGGGCGGTAAAAGGAGGCATTTATTGGGGCAGTTTACGAGTTTCGCATCAGGAGGCGCTGGCGGTCGACAGTGGCGGGGCTGGACGCATAATCACCCCCACTCAAGGCCGCCAGTAGCAGGCAGCCAACAACAGATTCAAAGGACAGCATGAAAAAAACATTCCAACTCAATATCGAAGGCAAAAACCGCGACCGCGTGCTGGAGGCCACCAAGCATGAAATTCGCCAATACATCAAGCGCGAGCGCCGCAAAACCCTGCCCGAAGGCGTCGACTTCTGGGACTTTGACTGCCAGTTTGGCACCCGCCCGGACAACGCGCAGGGGGTGCACTTTGCCACCCTGACCGCCCTGATCGATGCCGTGGCCAAAGAGGGCGGCGATGCGTTTTACCTGGAGCTGCTGGCCAAACCGGGACACCGCACCGCCCGCACCGGCGCCGAGCCAACGGACGACGAACTGCTGTAAATGAAAAACCCGCAAAGGCTGTTGGCCGATGCGGGTTTCAGGTGACTTGGTGGTGATAGGTGGATTTGAACCACCGACATCAGCATTATGAATGCTGCGCTCTAACCAACTGAGCTATATCACCAACAGGGCGAAATTATAGCGGTTTGTGAGCCGCTTTTTGGCGGCACAGTGCTTCATTGGTGCGTAAAAACGGCCTTGCGTTTGTTGACAAACGCGTCCATGCCTTCTTTTTGGTCGGATGTGGCGAACAAGGCATGAAACAGGCGGCGCTCAAACATGATGCCGTCATTCAGCGTGCTTTCAAAGGCGCGGTTGACCGACTCCTTGGCGGCCATGACCGCCACTTGCGAGAACTCGCTGATCATGAGCGCGGCGCCCAGCGTTTCTTCCATCAGTTTGTCGAGCGGTACCACGCGGCTCACCAGCCCGGCGCGTTCGGCTTCAACGGCATCCATCATGCGCCCGGTCAGCGCCAGGTCCATGGCCTTGGCCTTGCCCACCGCACGCGGCAGGCGCTGCGTGCCACCGGCGCCGGGAATGATGCCAAGCTTGATCTCGGGCTGGCCAAAGCGGGCGTTGTCGGCGGCAATGATGAAGTCGCACATCATGGCCAGTTCGCAGCCGCCACCCAGCGCAAAACCGCTCACCGCCGCGATGACGGGTTTGCGCACGGCGCGAATTTTTTCCCAGTTGCGGGTGATGAAGTCTTGTTTGTAGACATCGGCAAAGCTGTAGGTGGCCATGGCGCCAATGTCGGCGCCGGCGGCAAAGGCTTTTTCGCTGCCGGTGATGATCATGCAGTGGATGGCCGTGTCAGCATCGAAGGCCTGCAAGGCGGTACCGAGCTCGGTCATGAGCTGGTCGTTGAGGGCGTTGAGCTGCTTGGGACGGTTCAGCGTGATGATGCCCACTTTGTCGGCTTCGGTGCGGACGGTGATCAGTTCGTAACTCATTGGGTCTCCTGCAAGGTAAAAAAATAAGGGATCAGGCGGGGCTTTTGCCATCGAGCCAGGTGTCGACCTGTTTCGGGTCAATCACACCAAGTTTGACACTGCGCACCGTGTCAGGCAAGTTCAATGACAGCGTCAGCAGGCGCTGGTCGCGGGCAATCAGCGCCCGGCAGTTCGTGTCGCTGCCGAGGTAAGTGGACAACTCGTCGAGCTTGTTCAGGCGCCAGCGCTGGGTGGTTTTGCCTTCACCGGTTGCCACACCGAGCCATTCGTCGCCCGCGGCAAAACCAGCCAGTTCGGCTGCGCCACCGCGCAGCACGCTCTTGACGCGGATGCCTTGTTGCTCATTGACCTTCATGCCCAATTGATCCAGGCGTGAGGCGCGCTCTTCGTCATAACGGACGCCGTGCTGCTTGAGCAATTTTTTAAGGGGCAGGTCGGCCGTGCCGTGCACCCACTGCTGCAATTGAGCCGCACAGGATTGGCCCGACAGCTCTGCCAGCACCGCCAGCAGGTCGTCTTGCGTCATGGGGCCGCCCTGGCAGCGCTGCCATAGCGCTTGCATCACCGCATCCAGGCTGGTTTTGCCACCGTGGCGCAAGCTCAGGTCCAGGCACAGCGCCACCAGCGCGCCCTTGGTGTAGTAACTCACCGTGGCATTGGCCGTGTTTTCATCCTGCCGGTAGTACTTGACCCAGGCATCAAAGCTGGCTTGGGCCACGCTTTGCACCTGGCGGCCCGGTGTTTGCAGCACCTGGTTGATGGTTTTGGCCAGTATCTTGAGGTAATGTGCGGTGTCAATCCGCTTGGCACGGCGCAGCAGCAGGTCATCAAAGTAGCTGGTGAAACCTTCAAAAAACCACAGCAGTTCGGTGTAATTCTCCTGTGCGTAATCGTAGCGGGCAAATTCTGCCGGGCGCAGCCGTTTGACGTTCCAGGTGTGAAAGTACTCGTGGCTGATCAAGCCGAGCAGGGTGGTGTAGCCATCGGATGGCGCGCCCGTGTTGACTTGTCCCAGGCGCGGCAAATCGGCGCGTTTGCAGATCAGCGCCGTGCCATGGCGATGCTCCAGTCCGCCGTAACCATCGTGCACCGCGTTGAGCATGAACAGGTAGTGCCGCTGCGGCGCCTGTTGCGGCTGGTCGCCATGCCAAAAGCTGATTTCAGCCTCGCAGATGGCCTGGGTGTCGGCCAGCAGGCGGGCACCGTCAAAACTGGCTGGCGCACCTGAGACGATGAAGCGGTGCGGGATGCCGGCGGCGACAAACTCGCCACGCCAAAAAGGGCCGAGCTCGACCGGGCTGTCCACCAGTTCGTCGTAATTGGCGGCCAGATAATCGCCAAAACCGCGTTTTGAGATGCGTTGTGCGCTCAAAGCTGTGGCGGCTTGCCAGTCCTTGGGCAGATCATCGTCGGCCAGCGTCAACTGGTGCGGCGTGTCTTCCTGGCCGTGCACGCGCAGGCACAGGCTGGTGCCGTTGAAAAAACCGCGCTGGCTGTCGAGCCAGGCGGTGCGAACTGAACTGTCGAAGGCATAGACCTGATAGCTGAGCACCAACGCCTTGCCCGCCCTGGCGTGGACCTGCCAGCTGCATTTGTCCAGCTGGGTGATGGCTACCGGCTTGGCGCCCTGGCGCGCTTGCAGGTCTTGCAGATGGTTGGCGAATTCGCGCACCAGGTAACTGCCCGGAATCCATACCGGCAAACTCACGACCTGATCAAGCGCTGGTTGGGCAACGGTGAGCGTGACCTCGAACAGATGCGCATGCAGGTCCAGCACGCGCACCACGTAGCCCAGTTGGGCCGCGGTCTTGGTTGCCGTCAGCGAGCGCATCAGTTCAGGCGTTTTTCAACCTGATCGGCACCGATGGCGCCCGGCACGCGGCTGCCGTCGGCAAATACCAGCGTCGGCGTGCCGGTGATCCTGAACTTGCGGCCCAGTTCCACATTGCGGGCAACGGCTGCGCTGTCGCAGCTGGCCGCTGCGGGCGTGACATCACGCACCATCCAGTCTTGCCAGGCCTTGGCCTTGTCTTTGGCGCACCAGATGTTTCTGGACTTTTCACCAGAATCAGGGCCCAGGATCGGGTAGAGAAACAGGTAAACCGTGACGTTGTTGATCTTCTGCAGGTCTTTCTCGAAGCGCTTGCAGTAGCCGCAGTTGGGGTCTTCGAAGACCGCCAGTTTGCGGCTGCCGTTACCGCGCACGATGGTGAAGGCATCCTTGAACGGCAGGGCGTCAAACGCGATCGCCGAGAGTTTTTCGATGCGTTCCTCGGTCAGGTTGCGCTTTTGCCGGGTGTCAATCAGATTGCCTTGCACCAGGTAGTTGGCTTCGGCATCGGTGTAGTAAATCTCGCTGCCGTTGACACGTATCTCGTACAGCCCGGCAATCTGGGATTTGCTGACCTCGTCAATTTGCTTCAGTTGCGGAATGCGTTCGCCCAGGTTTTTGCGAATGGTGGCTTCTTGCGACCAGGCCGTGCTGGCCATCAGCAAGGCGCAAGCCATCAGAGGGAGGAGGAATCGTTTCATGTGTGTCCTGTGATGTAGGTAGCTTGATCAGACCAGCTTGCGTGCAATAAGTTCTTGGTCATGCGTTCAGATGCCCATCGCCCGGCGTGCCGCCCAGTGTTTGGAGAAGCCCACATGCTCAAAGCCCGACATGCCCCAATTGCGCAGCTTTTGCCAGCCATTGCCGGGTTTGTCAAACAACTGTTGCAAGGCGGTCATGGCGGCGTCGGTGGCGGTGACTTCGGTTTTGCGGGCGCGCTCGTACTGGCGCAGCAACCTGGCATCGTTCACCGGGCGCCAGTAGGCACGGTTGTGCAAGATCTGGGTGAGCTCGGCCACGTCCCCCAGCCCCAGGTTCAGACCCTGGCCCGCCAGTGGATGCACGGTGTGCGCCGCATCTCCCGCCAGCGCCCAGGATTGACCATCGGTGACGCCGATCCAGCGGCTGGCCTGCGCCGACTGCAGCGGCCAGGCCTTGCGCGGACTGGCCAGCGTGAGCTTGCCCAAAACGCCCTCGCTCATGTGCTCAACCTGCCCGCAAAAGGCGTCCTCGCTGTCGTCGAGCCGCTCCAGCGTGCGCCCGTCGCGCACCGACCAGACCATGGCCACGGTGTTGCCATGGGTGCCGTGAAGCGGCAAAAAAGCCAGAATCTCACCCCGGCTGAACCATTGGCGCGCCACCTGCCCATGCGGTTTTTCGCAGGTGAGCCGTGCTGCAATGGCGTGTTGCGGGTAAGGTGTGGCGACAAATTCGACGCCAAACTCTTCCCGCGTGCGGCTGGCTTTGCCTTCGCACACCACGGTCAGTGTGGCCGGACGGGGGGTGTCAAGCAGTTCGATATGCGGTTGAAAACGCACTGCGTCGCGCAACTGGGCTTCCAGCGTGGGCACATCCACAATCCAGGTCAGCGCGGGCACCACCAATTCGGTGGCTGAAAAATTGACCAAACCACCGTCATCGCCCTTGACCTGCA
>NZ_JAMPXE010000076.1 GCF_023701345.1 Rhodoferax sp.
CATGCCAGCCAGGGCGTCAGCCAGTTCCAGCTCCTTGTCGGTCTGGCGCTCGTTACACACCAGGCCACCCAGACGCACACCACCCGAGTTGGCGTATTTCAGAATGCCCTTGGAGATGTTGTTGGCCGCATACATGGCCATCATTTCGCCGGACATGACGATGTAGATTTCCTGTGCCTTGTTTTCGCGGATGGGCATGGCAAAGCCACCGCACACCACGTCACCCAGCACGTCGTAAGAGACGTAGTCCACGCCGTCATAAGCGCCGTTTTCTTCCAGGAAGTTGATCGAGGTGATGACACCGCGGCCAGCACAACCGACTCCTGGCTCTGGGCCACCGGATTCGACGCAACGGATGTTCTTGTAACCAATCTTCATCACGTCTTCGAGTTCCAGGTCCTCCACGGAACCGGCCTCAGCAGCGAGGGACAGAATGGTGTCCTGTGCTTTTGCGTGCAGGATCAGGCGGGTGGAATCCGCCTTGGGGTCGCAGCCGACGATGAGAATTTTCTGGCCCAGGTCAGACAGCGCTGCCAGGGTGTTTTGGGATGTGGTTGATTTGCCGATACCACCCTTGCCGTAAAAGGCGATTTGCCGAAGTTTTGCCATGTCATTACTCCAATGAAAAGAGAAAGTTAAGAACCAAGCTTGCGTTGCCGCGACTGGGTCAGCTTTCGTGCCTGTTGGTCTTCTTTGTCTAGGTTCACGTCGGCCGGACTTGTGTCCCGCCCTATGCACATTGCAGCTTCCGTGCCATGCAAAAACAAAGGTCTTCAAATTTCTGAAAAAAGAGGTTTCTCATTGGAGAAAGCCAATTTTTCAGGTGCCAAAACATGGCATTCCAGGCTTTGTCCGTTTCCCGACAAAACCGCAAACCGTGTCGTAAAAATTCCGCAAGCCCATGCTGAAAAGCCGGATTTATGTCGGGTTTGCAGCGTGGCTGTCCAGGTTTCAACCTGGTACGGTCATTGCAGATAGAACCGGGATCACTGCGAGCGTCGCTCCAGTTCTTTCAACCATCACAAAGGAATCCTCATGACAGCCACCCTGGCCCTTAAAGAGATCGACGACACCGCACTTGCGCGCCTTGAGGCCGAGGGCCGGCTGCTGAACCCGCTGCACAAGGCGCTCACCAGCAAACCCGGCCGTGTCGGCTTTCGCGGTGAACTGGCGCTGCGTTTTGCGCCCAAACTGGCAGACGAAGCGCGTCCGCCCGAGTTGATGTGCCCGCAGGCCATGGCGATTGCCAATGTGGGTGAAAAACACATCCCCTTCTTCGCCGGTTACCTGCTGAGTTTTGAGCACCTCAAGGACGTGGCAGAAGTGCTGGGTGACAGCATGAGCGCTGGCGGCAAGTACTTTCTCTTTTGCAACAACATTGATTTGTCCAAGAAGTACCAGGTGCCTTACAAGGGCGCCATGTTCTATGTGCTGCCGATTGACGAATCCACCGTCTACAACGAAATGCTGGACCTGTTGTACCTTGAGAAAAACGACCTCAAGAAAAAAGACACGGCCGGCAAACTTGATGCGGTGGCTGATGCTGCGCTCAAGTTCGACATCACCTTTGACACCATCACTTACGCTGAAGGCTTGGCGCTAATGGGCCCGGTGCGCAACCCCAACGAAAACCGCCCGGTTTGAGTGGCAGAAGACGATGCGCCTGACCAGCACAACCGCTGGTATGCGACCAATCTGGTCGGCGTGCCTGCGCCTTTACTGGCTGGCACGGCGTTCAACGCCAACCCGGTGGCGCTTTCCATTGCTGGCACGCGGGAGTCACATGCGGGCTTGTTCGCGTTGCTGGAAAGCAGCCATGACCTGAGCGAGGCCCACGACATGTTTGTGCATTACCTGAGCATCGCATTTGGACTTCGCAAACCCGCGCCGCATGAGTTGATCGGCATGGGCCAGTCTGAACAGCGGCGTTGGCGCAGCAGCTGGCGCAAACTGCTGCAAGGCTGGGGCATGGATGCCAATGGGGCGGCCGGCGCCGTCCTGAAGGGCTGGGTTGAGAGCCGCTTCGGGCTGGTTCCCAGTTTCCACAAGGCCCCGCTGGCACGTTTCCCGTCCCCGGCCTGGATCGCCTACCTGCAAGAAAAAGCCTCCAGCCGCCTCAATAACAACAACATTTACCAGCAACTGGACTTGTTGTTTGAATTCTGCCAATGGGCCTTGCGTCGCATTCGCACACAAAACCAGGCGGAGCCTGTGCAGCATCTGCGCCTGTGGCGGGGCAGCAACCAGTGCGAGGAACAGGTGGTGACTGGCCGCCTGCAAAACCGCCGCTGCACCATACGCCTGAACAACCTGGTGTCTTTCAGCCTGTCGCAGGAAGACGCCTCGTGCTTTGGCGACTGGGTGTTTGAAGTGCAGGTACCGATGTGCAAGGTGCTGGTGTTTCCCGACCTGCTGCCCGGCCAGGTGCTGCAAGGTGAGCAGGAGGTGCTGGCCATTGGTGGCGACTATGAAGTGATGGCACGCTATGAGTGACTTGCATGACCGCGCGTTGGGTGCCTACCTGGGTTTCGCCATTGGCGATGCCTTGGGCGCCACGGTGGAGTTCATGCGCCCACGCGAAATTGCAGCCCGATACGGCGTACACCGCGAGATCATCGGTGGTGGCTGGCTCAAGCTGGCGCGCGGTCAGGTCACCGACGACACCACCATGAGCCTGGCCCTGGGCGATGCCCTGCTGCAGGGTGGCTGCAGCGCCTTTCCCGGTGACGCCCGCGTCGACGACCGGCTGATTCGCGGTATTGGCGATGCCTATGTGCGCTGGTTCAAAAGCAAGCCGGTGGACTGCGGCAACACCTGCCGTCGCGGCATCATGCGCTACATGCGCGATGGCACGCTGGCGGGCGCGCCCAACCCGGGCGACGGTGGCAACGGCGCGTTGATGCGCAACCTGCCCGCCGTGCTGGCCACCCTGGGCGACGACACGGCTTTTGCGCGCCTGTCCATCGCCCAATCCCACCTGACACACCATCACCCGCTGTCTGACGCCGCCACCCTGGGTCTGGGCCGGCTGTCTGCCCTGCTGCTGGGCGGCATGGGCCACAGCGCCTGCCAGCGGTGGGTCAACCAGTGGGTCACAGACAACCCGGGCTTTTGTTTTACACCTTACCGCGGTTACGCCACCGCCTATGTGGTGGACACGGTGCAAACCGTGCTGCATTACTTCACGCTGCACGAGGACTTTGAGGCGGCGCTGGTGGCCACCGTGAATCAGGGCGACGATGCCGACACCACGGGTGCGCTGGTCGGCATGCTGGCTGGCGCGCGCTGCGGGGCGGCACAACTACCGCAGCGCTGGCTAAGCCGGCTGCAGCCTGATGTCGTCCAGGCCATCACCGACCAGACCAACGGCCTGCTGGCATTGGCACAAAACCTGAATGAAACCTGAAAGGAATCACCATGACCCACCTTGTCTTCTTTGAAAAACCCGGCTGTGGCGGTAATGCGCGCCAGCGTGCCGCGCTGGAGGCCGCAGGCCACACGCTGGAGCGGCGCAATCTGCTGACCGCCCATTGGACTCCTGACGGCCTGCTGGCTTTTCTGGTGCCGCTACCTGTGCCAGATTGGTTTAACCGTGCCGCACCCCGTGTCAAAAGCGGCGAAATTCAACCTGATGCGCTGGATCGTGATGCCGCGCTGGCTTTGCTGCTCAAAGAACCCCTGCTGATCCGGCGCCCGCTGATGCAGCGCACTGACACCGCCACCCGCCATGTCGGCTTTGACACAGCCGCGGTGGAGGCCTGGGTTGGCCTTGGCACGAAGCCTGCGTCTGCCCGCACATTGGAAGGCTGCGCTTCCCCGTCGGAAAGTTGCGCCATCCCCATCTGAATCACCCTGGAGATCACCATGCCCATCTACGACTACAAATGCACAACCTGCAGCCACCCTTTCGAGGTGCTGGTGCGCTCGGACACCATCCCGGCTTGCCCGAACTGCGGCGGCACGGCGCTGGAAAAATGCGTCTCGCCCCTCGCCCCGGCAGGCAAGATCGAGGCCATCCGCATGGCACACCGCCGCGTCGCCGCCGCCCAGGGCCATCTGGACCACTACAGCCCGTCCGACAAGGCCAAGTTGCTGCAGGGCAAGAAAAACATCTGACTGCCGCGCGGCCGAGCCTGTTCCCCTGCCAACCAACCCGTCAGACAGGCACGTTATTTGCCTAGGTAGACAGCGACTGCGGTATTTGTCCGGATTGCGACAACATGCGGGTGGCCATCGCGGCATCGTGCAGTCAACGCGGCTTTTATTTATTCAAGGAGGAATTGTCATGAATTCATCCGGCCTCATCGCCATGCTGCTGGTCAGCCTGCCACTTGTCACCCTGCAGGCCAGGGCTGACGAGGTGTCGGTCGCCGTGGCGGCCAATTTCACCGCGCCCATGCAAAAAATCGCCGCTGAATTCGAAAAGGACACCGGTCACAAGGTCGCCATCGCTTTTGGCGCCAGCGGCAAGTTCTACGCACAAATCAAAAACGGCGCGCCCTTCGAGGTGTTGTTTGCGGCCGACGACGACACCCCTGCCAGGCTGATCCAGGAGAACCTCGCCGTGGCTGGCAGCCAATTCACCTACGCCATTGGCACGCTGGTGCTGTGGTCGGCCAGGCCAGCCCTGGTTGACCCCGCCGGGGTTGTCCTTAAAAGCGGCAGTTTTGACCACCTGGCCATTGCCAATCCCAAACTGGCACCTTATGGCGCCGCCGCAGTCGAAGTCATGAAATCTCTGGGTGTGTATGAGGCATCACAAGCCAGAATCGTGACGGGTGAAAGCATTGCGCAAACCTACCAGTTCATCCGCAGCGGGAATGCCCAGCTGGGCTTTGTGGCGCTGTCACAGGTGCTCAAAGATGGCAAGTTGGAAGGCTCCGCCTGGCTTGTGCCGGGCAAGCTGCATTCGCCGATCCGCCAGGACGCTGTCATGCTGGAAGGAGGCAAGGGTAAACCAGCCGCTGAAGCCTTGCTGAAATACCTCAAAACCGACAAAGCCAGAACCATCATCAAGGCATCTGGTTATGCGATGTCTTAGGCCATTCGACAGGAGCCATTGACATGAACCCCTCCCACGACTGCCGCGCCTTGTTGCAGACCGAACTGCTGGACCGACCCGCGCCCGCGCAGGCCGCCAGCGACCCATTGCGCCCGGTGCTGGCCAGCTTGCTGGCGGGCCGCTCGCTCAATCAGGGCGTATTGCCCGCCACGCTGGGTCTGGCAGAGCCTGATTTCCAGGCACTTTGGCGCGACTACTTTCCCGGTGCCCGGCTGAACTTGCAGCATGGCCCGGGCGAAGACATTGCCGAGCTGGAAGACTTGCTGCATCTGCTGCTCGAATACCGGGCCGGATTACGGGAATCGGAAGTCTGGCTGGCCCGCATCGTGGCCTACAGCTGCTGTGGCCGCAACCACCTGTGGCAGGACCTGGGCCTGGCCGACCGGGGCGAACTCTCCACCTTGATGACGCTGGCCTTTCCCGCGCTGGCAAGCTTGAACGTGGGCGACATGAAGTGGAAAAAGTTCATCTACCGCCATTACTGCGCCAGGGAAGGCATTTACGTCTGCCCGGCACCGTCGTGCGGCGAATGTGCCGACCACGCCAAGTGTTTTTCGCCCGAGGTGTAAGCATGCTGTTGAGCCCCGGTGATCTGCAAGCCATCTGGCTGACGGTGCGCCTGGCGGGCATCGTGACACTGATCCTGTTGCTGCTGGGCACGCCGATGGCCTGGTGGCTGGCGCGCAGCAAAGCCTGGTGGAAAGGGCCGGTGGGCGCGGTGGTGGCGCTGCCGCTGGTGTTGCCGCCATCGGTGCTGGGTTTTTACCTGCTGCTGGTGATGGGGCCGAATGGTCCGGTGGGGCAGCTCACCCAGGCGGCGGGCATCGGGCTGCTGCCGTTCTCCTTCTGGGGGCTGGTGGTGGGGTCGGTGTTTTACTCGCTGCCCTTCATGGTGCAGCCCCTGCAGAGCGCATTTGAGGCGATGGGCGAGCGCCCGCTGGAAGTGGCGGCCACCTTGCGCGCCTCGCCACTGGACGCCTTTTTTAGCGTGGCCGTGCCGCTGGCCTTGCCGGGTTTTTTGACCGCCTCGATCCTGACCTTTGCACATACCGTGGGCGAATTTGGCGTGGTGTTGATGATTGGCGGCAACCTGCCAGGCGTGACCCGGGTCGCTTCGGTGCAAATTTACGACCATGTCGAGGCCATGGAATACACGGACGCGCATCGCCTCTCGGCGGTGATGCTGGTTTTTTCTTTCCTGGTGCTGCTGGCCATGTACGCATGGCGACCCAAACCGAAGCAAGGGGCCTGAGGTGAACGGCATACAAGCCCGCTTTCGACTCGACTGGCCCGGGTTTTCGCTCGATGTCGACCTGGACTTGCCGGCACGCGGCGTGAGCGCATTGTTTGGCCACTCCGGCTCGGGCAAAACCACGCTGCTGCGTTGCATCGCCGGGCTGGAACGCGCACCACAAGGCCGTCTCACCGTCAACGGCGAGGTCTGGCAGGACGATGGGTACTGGTTGCCCACGCACCAGCGACCCTTGGGTTATGTGTTTCAGGAGGCCAGCCTGTTCCCGCACCTGACGGTGATGGGCAACCTGCGTTATGGGCTCAGACGCAACTCCGGCCCGCAGTGCGTCAGTCTGGACCACGCCATCGAGTTGCTGGGTATTGGCCACCTGCTGGCACGCAAACCCGATCAACTCTCGGGCGGTGAGCGTCAGCGTGTGGGCATGGCACGCGCGCTGGCCCTGAGCCCGCGCCTGCTGCTGATGGACGAACCCCTGGCCGCGCTGGACTTGAAACGCAAGCAAGAGATATTGCCCTACCTGGAGCGGCTGCACCGCGAGCTGGACATCCCGGTGGTTTACGTCAGCCATGCGCCTGACGAGGTAGCGCGCCTGGCCGATCACATTGTGGTCATGGAAGCGGGCCGTGCCGTGGCAACCGGGCCGCTCACCGACACCCTGGCCCGGCTCGACCTGCCGATCCAACTGGGAGAAGACGCCGGTGTGGTGCTGGATGCCGTGGTGGCGGAGCGCGACGCGGCCTGGCACCTGGCGCGCGTGGAATTTCCCGGTGGCAGCCTGTGGGTGCGCGACGGCGGCCACGCGCTGGGCCAGGCGGTGCGGGTGCGCATTCTGGCGCGTGATGTCAGCATCGCCTTGCAAAGAACCAGCCACACCAGCATCCAGAATTGCCTGAGTGCGGTGGTCGATGAAATCGCCGATGACCACCACCCGGCCTTGTCGCTGATTCGACTCAAGGTGGGGCGCTCGCCGGTGCTGGCGCGCCTGACCCGGAAAGCGGCCGTGGGGCTCGGTCTGTTGCCGGGTTTGCCAGTCTGGGCTCAGATCAAGGCAGTGGCCTTGATTGGCTAGCAAAAACCCTTCCCATTGGCTGCGTCATGCCAAGCAGCCATACTGCCTGCAAATGGCGCGACCTGTGCCAAGAAAGGCTACCCATGAGCGACCCCGCCGCAACGCCCCACCATACCATTCCGTCGATCACCGCGGGCTGGTCGCAGTTCACGCACCTGCTGCGCAAAACCCCACCCCGGCTCAATCTGGCCCTGCAGGGCGGTGGCGCACACGGGGCCTTTACCTGGGGCGTATTGGATGCGCTGCTTCAGCAGCCGGAACTGACGTTTGAGGGCCTGAGCGGCAGCAGCGCCGGCGCCATGAACGCCGTGGTGTTTGCCGACGGCTGGATGAAAGGCGGCCGCGAGGGCGCGGGCCAGGCGCTGGCCGGATTCTGGAGCGACGTCGGGCGGCAGATGCCCTGGGTGTCCATGACACGCGGGGAGAACGATGCCGTCAACTTGTCTCACGCCGCCAACATGATGGCCCAATGGGCGGGTTATTTTTCTCCGGCACAGCTCAACCCTTTTGAGTTGAATCCGCTGCGCAACTTGCTGCTGCGCCAGATCGACTTCGAGGGCCTGCGCACGCGCTCGCCCTTCAAGCTGTTTGTCGGCACAACACAGGCCAGCACCGGCAAGCTGCGGATATTTCGCGAAACCGAGCTCACGGTGGACGTGCTGCTGGCTTCGGCCTGTCTGCCCAAAATCCACCATGCCGTGGAGATTGAGGGCGAACCGTATTGGGATGGCGGCTACAGCGCCAACCCGGCGGTGTTTCCGTTGTTCTACGACTGCGAGTCACGCGACGTGATGCTGGTGATGCTCAGCCCGTTCCGGCGCGAAGGCACGCCGCACACGGTGAAGGAAATCGACACACGCATTGCCGAGCTGGGGTTCAGCACCCACTTCATGCGCGAGATGCGCATGTTTGCCCACGCCAGGACATTTGCCGGTCGCCCCTTCTTCCGCTGGGGGCGGTTGGAGCGCCGTTTGCACGCCATGCGTTTTCATATGGTCGATTCCAGCGGGCTGGCCAATCTGGAGCACAGCGACACCAAGCTGCTGGCCCACGGGCCGTTTCTGGAACTGCTTCACGAGCAGGGCCGCACGCGCGGCCAGGACTGGCTGGCGCAACATGCCGCCGCGCTCGGACAACACGGCACGCTGGACGTGCAGGCCTGTTTTACCTGAGGTGTCCGGTTTTGTCCGACTGGCATAACCTGATTTTTACCTTTTTTCACGTCTTCGCTCAAACAGTCACGTATCTTGCTTGGCATGCCCCATGACACTCAAGTTTTACATGACCCCCGGCTCCTGCTCGACCGGTATTCACATCCTGCTCGAAGAGCTGGACTTGCCTTTCGAAGTGACCATCGTCAACCTGCCCGCAGGTGACCACCTCAAGCCCGCGTACCGGGCGCTCAACCCCAAAGGGACAATTCCGACCCTGGTGCTGGACGACGGGCAGGCCCTGACCGAGTTTCAGGCCATTGCCTACTGGCTGGCCCGCAGTTATCCGCGCAAACGCCTGCTGCCCGATGACCCGCTGCAAGCTGCGCTGGCGCTGGAGTTGATGGACTATGTGGTGGGCACGGTACACGGCCAGGGCTTTACCCGCATCTTCACCACCGACCGTTATCTGCCCGCCGGGCTGACCGATAACCACCGGGAGGCGTTGCAATCAGGTGTTCAGGCACGCGGGCGCGAGATCGTCAACGAGGCTTTGGCCGTCATTGAGTCGCGCTTGCCCGACGCCGCTTATGCCTTGGGTGCAGACTTTACGATCGCCGACGCGGCCCTTTTTTACGTTGAATTTTGGTCTGACAAGACCGGCCTGACCCTGCCACCGCGTTGCGCTGCGCATTACCAACTGGTGCGCAACCGGCCGGTTGTGCAACGTGTGTTGCGCGAGGAAGGTTACCGCTGAAGCAGCCCGAACGGCACCCTGCACCCACGCCCAGTACCCAGCGTTTATTGTTGAGAGAAGCCATCATGAATACCCAAGACCTCTTTGCCCGCAACCGCGTGATCTTCACGCATTTCGACAGCTACAGTGCAGCGCTGCTGTTCCCGCGCTGGGACAACACGCTGCTGTGGCCTGCTGCCCTGCCCGAATCCGCCACGCCGATGCCACCACCGACCACGGTCAATCCAGAACATGTGGCCAACACGGTCAAGCAAGCCGTGGTCGAGCGCTGCGGCCTCAACCCGGACGAACTGGAACATGTCGGCGACTTCAACCATTGGGCGCAAACAGAGTCCGGCCCGGTGCGCATCCACCTGCTGCGTTTCACCACCCTCGATGCGCCAAAAGCCGAAATCGAAGCGCTGGGCGGCGAGTTCAAACCGATCAGCCTGTTACGCGGCAGCGCGATGAGCGAACTGCTTTTGCTGCGGGAAGTGTTTAACCTGATCGTTGGCGCAGGCGGCGGCTGAGCCGAAGGGGTTGCGTTGTTGCGGAATGCACAGCGGCTTGGTGGCTGTGTTTGCTATGTTAGGGGCGGCTTCAGACTCGTTGCTGTCAGTCAGTTTGCCGAATTGCTTCAGCTGTACCAGCCCTTCGGATAGCGATTGTCTCGATTGAACTGCAAAGGCTGATTTCCTCATCACGGTGGTGCTGTGGCACTCCATAATGCCCTCAAGGAACCACAAGGAGGAGACCTATGACTACTATTTATTGCTTGCCTGGGTATGGCGGAAGTCTTGATGCAGGACTGGGTGCGGCACTGATCGGGCGAGGATTTGACCTTGCAGGCCGTCAAACGATAGGTTCCTTTCATGATTTGACCTTTAGTGAACAGATTGATCTGGTGGCCAATGACTTACGGAGCCTGTTCTGGTATGAAGATGCAAAGGTGATCGCAAACTCCTTTGGAGCTTATCTGTTTCTTCACGCCCAGACCCTTTTACCCCCATATATCGGCCATGTGCTGCTGCTGTCTCCAATCGTGGGTGCGTCGGAAGACGAAGAACGTTTGATGATTTTCGAACCACCGCGTCCGGGTCAACTACAGGCGATGACAAAAGCCAGAACTTATCCAGTTCCGCTGCGCTGCGAGTTTCATGTGGGTGAACTCGACTGGCAAAGTAGCCCTACGGCTGTCACCGCCTTGGCTGGTTCATGGGGTCACTCTGTTACGGTGGTTCCAGGCGGGAGGCACCGTCTGGAAAAGAGCTACGTGAGCGGTGTGCTCGATCGGTGGCTGGAGCAGTGAGCACCTCAGCCCAAATGCTTGCCCACGATTCCGGCTAGTTCAAACATCGTTACCTGCGGCTTGCCAAACACGGCCAGCAACTTGTCGTCGGCATTGATGACACGCTTGTTGGTTGCATCCTGCAGGTTGTTGGCTTTGATGTAGTCCCAGAGCTTCTTGATCACCTCGGCGCGCGCCACGGGTTCGGCACCAATAACGGCGGCCAAGGCGGCGCTGGGGATGGATCCCGTACCGCTGACTGGAAGTTTACGTGGCGTATTCTGGTTGGATACCTTTGAAGGCACCTTCACTGCTTTTTCCGTGCCCTTAAGTAGTCCGTTGGTGCCACTTCGGCAAGTTGCCTCAATGAGAAATTGGGAGTTAGTGTCGCCTGCATGAGCCTTTGCTATCGTCACTACATCAATAGGTTCTCCGCTTGTGGTCACAGAGCTTCTTTGATCGTCTTTTAATGTCTGCAATGACTGGCGACGCGCAATTTCATCCCTAATCTCCTTAGCTTTGTTCCCTGCTTCAATGTGTTTGGTCATTGAATCAATGTTTCCAGAAACGGCTTGCGTAACTGCGATAGACCAAATGCGCTCATAGTTCATTAAACGTCGGGCAAGTTCATCATCACTCCAGTTTTTTACAGGCTGATCAAAATTCTTAGGTCGCAGTAGTTGGAGGAAAACGATCACGCCAATAATAATGAGACATCCCAATATAATTTCCATATATATGTTGATTGAATTTTAAATTAATAGTTAATCTAGGCGACATTTCTTATATACATTAAAGACTCAGTAAAGTTTTTACGGCTGCCTTTATATTGACTGGTTTTCTGAGCAACAATTGAATCAGATCAAAGTCATCTTCTGACATTTTGGATAAAGCTTGAATATCTCGCTCAAGCCAGCCATCAGGTAAATCAAGATGCTTTTCCAAAGCACGCATTTTATCAAGGCTTGGTACTTTTAAGGCATGACAATAATCTGTAAGTTGCGCTCGTGTTACCCATGGATGCATCTGAGCAACTGCATTATCATGTGTTCCAAAAAATACCGTCCTTAAATACATAAAATTTTTGGATATGACTGTGTATGAATTCATGTGTTTCTCGATTAATTTAAGCTCTTTGGATTTTTTTGTATCTGTGACCAACTGTAATAATTTTTCCGTCAGTGCTCACAACCTTGTAAACATCGTTAAGCAATTCCCATAACTTGGCTACGGCTCGATGGCCCCAATCCCGTTCCATTGCCCTACGACTGGCCTTATTCATGTAAACAATAATTGCGCCATTTCCATCGTATTGCTCTTGTCCATACCGATCTAAAGCCTCAACAGCTATTGGCAAAATGCCACGGCGTTGACTTTGTTGAGTCGAATGCTTAGTGTTCATAATTTATTTCTCCCACAGAATTTATTAAATAAAAAATATTTATTAATCAACTTAAAAACATTTCAATTTCATCGCGATTGAAATCATCTGCCAAATCAGATAATTCTTTTAATCGAAGCTTATTCTCTTTTGTCCCTGGCACATCTTCATCTACCAAATAACATGCAGACCAATCAAGTTTTTTAGAAAGTTGGCAGTTATAAATACCACATTTCCAGTCCTCTCCCTCTAGGTGCAACCTGACATAAAATAAGGGATCGAAGTAAATATCTTCTATGGCTTTCATAGGGCTTGTGGATAGAGACTCGACTCTGCCACCAAATTTAGTAACATTTTTTGGCATATCCAAATAGTTAAAAAGAGTATCTGAACCACGTAGAAAAATTATGAGACGACATAAAAGTGCATCACGTAAGAGACCGTGCTTTTCCACTATGTCATTTAGCAACTGAGCAGTTGAGTCTTGAATCTCAATGTTGACTATTTGGGGGGTTTTGTGTGCCAAGAGTCCGCTGATGTAACGTCTTGCCTTGGCGGACATCTTGTAGCTCCCAAGATCCTGAGTCACCGACGGCAGCTCGGTCGCCAGCATATGGTCAAGAAAAGGGCCACGGTTGATGAACAATTTTTGGGTTTGAACAGTGAAACTTGCCCACAATGAGGCTGGTACGCGGAAGGTAATTTTTTTCATGACTGCTTGCTTCCTGAATTGTTGAATGGTGAGAAGTCTACAATCAATCGCGCGTCTTTAGGGAAATATCTTTAAAGAAGTACGGAAGAAATTCCAGTCAGGTACCCACCAAACGATCGTTTTTGGCGCGCCCACGCCCCGTTAAGGGCCAGCCCATTTTTGGGAGTGCACTGTTCGTAAACTAATCTACAAATCAAAACACGGCAAGCGTCTGAGCTGATCAGCCAATGAACTGGACTGCCAGCAACCTGTCGTTAATCAGTGACTTCAAACGCTGCAGAACAGTCAACAAAGCTGGCACAGACATCCGAAATTTTTGTCTTCTTGCTTAACCACCAACAACGCTCGCTCACCGGCAGGGTAAGGGTTGGGGTGGCGGCCGATTTCTGGGCCTTTGACAGTATGAGGCCGCCGCCCCAGCCCTTATCCTGCCACCCGCAACCGCTGCGAAACAGCCTTCCTCACGGTGTCATGCGAAACAGCTAGGGCTGGCTCTGCTGGTACACACGCAGCCACAACTGCGTGGCAGGCACCAGGGATTCGCAGGCAAACCACACGGCTTCGTCCAGCGCATGGCATCCCAGCCCAGCTCGGGCATGAACGAGCGATCAGCCGGGTCGACCTGGGCGGCGCACAGCTTTAGGCAGCTACCGAGTGCGCAGACAGGTTGACTTGAAGCCGTTCGCGCACCGCCCGGAAGATGGCAGCCAGGTTATCCATACTGGGATTTCCTGCTGGCGACAACATCCGATGCAAACTCTTGCTTGGCTTGGCGGTCAGCGTTGCAAGTTGCTCGAAACCGATGGTGGCATTTACCAGGTCACGCAGGATCAGGCGCGCGGTCTCTGGCTCGCCGTTGAGAAACAGAGTCGCAGCCTCATCCAACAGCGCTTGCGCAAATGACGCGTCACTCTGCGCCCGCTGGATGACAGTTTCTTTGAAATTTCTGGTCAGTGTCATTTCCTTTACCCTTGTGCTTCTTTTCGACTTTGATCGCCATGTTTTATGGTAACACATGTGTTACTTTTGCCGGTCGCCACTACCCGCAACCGCTGCGAAACAGCCTTCCTCACGGTGTCATTCGAAACAGTTCGGGCTGGCTCTGCTGGTACACACGCAGCCACAACAGCGTGGCAGGTACCAGGGATTCGCAGGCAAACCACAGGGCTTCGTCCAGCGCCGGGCCTGCCGGACCTGTAAAGCGTAGCCGCATGGCATCCCAGCCGTCCCAGTCCAGCTCGGGCATGTGCGAGCGCTCAACCGGGTCGACCTGGGCGGCGCTGTCGGCCAGCGTGTTGAGCTGGCGCAGCACCTCCTGGCGGGTCAGGCGCGAGCGCAGCAGTTCGTCACGCGCCAGCCCTTCAGTCAAAATGGCAACCGAGGTGCCGGCTTGCTCGATGAGGCTCAGCAGCGCACTGTGGATGATGTGCGCCATGGCTTATGAGACCAGCGTTTCATCACCCGCAGCGACGAGCAGCCGGCTGTTGAGTTCCAGCGCAAACTCACGCCAGGCGGCGGCCAGGTCGAGGGTGATGGCGCGCAGTGTTTCCGCGTCCGGCTGATGCTCGGTCGGGAAATTGGACAGGGCGCAGGATGCGGCGTTGTGTTGGAGTGCCGCCTCCAGCAGGCCTTTGTTCCAACCCTCAAAAGGTGCCAGCAGCGCCGCGGTCAAGGCATGACGACCGTTGACGATCTGGCTGTCGGCGGCGTCCAGCGCGGGCAGCAAGCGGTCCAGTCGCGCCAGGGACTCGCTGTAAACCTGATCCGCCGCTGCCAGCAAGGCGCGTTGCGTGAGCAACTCCACCTGCTGACTTGACAGCAAGCGGGTCAGGTGCAACCGATAACGGTGCGCTGCCATGTCACGCAGCGCCTGCACGCTGCTGGCAAATAGGGCAATGGCTGCGCTGCGGGTGTCACAGGCACCGCCCGCCACCGTTGCCACCGGCAAGGCCACGGCGCTGCGCGCGCTGGCATGTGGGCGGCACAGGGCGTGATGCAGTCTATCGGCGGACTCCAGCGCGCCTTCCATGTGACCGACACCATGCGCCGCTGTCTCGCTGCCACCCAGAAAAAGCCGCCCCGACCACAGCGGCTGGCGCAACAGGGGCTCGTTCAGCGGTGGCTCGGACGGGTGCTTGCGGTCAGACAAGCTGCAGGTCCAGGGCTCATCCGCCCAGTCTTGCAGGAACGCCTCCCCGTTCTGGGCCGCTGCGCCAAAGAGCTGCGTCAGCTGGCTGTTGATCAACAAGGGCAAGCCGCGCCTAAAGTGCTGCCGCTGGGCCGCGTCAAGTGCCACAAAGCCACCCAAGGCACCGGCGTCCGTACCCTCGGCGCTGGCATCAAACACCTCACCCAGTACCGCCTGGGCATGGCGCACAAAGGCGTTGCCGGATTGGCCGGCTGCGCGCCAGAACGGCTGCGCAAAGGTGGTCACCGACTTGGCCTGGTCAGCCATCCAGGTCGGTGTGGCAGCCAGCGCTTGCCACACGGCGGCGGGTAGCGGTGGCTCAAATTGAATATGTTCGTGAACCAGGCGCGGCGGCAGGGCCAAGACCACTTGGCGCGCCCGGATCGGGTGTCCGGTATCGGGTTGCAGTTCAATGAATGCGCCCCGGTCGCGCAGCACCTGCACGGCCAGGTTGGTGCGAACGCAGCCGGGCGGCAAACTTTGTGCCAGCGCATGGGTCAACTGGGTCGCGCCGCCCGTGATGCGCCGGGCACCGACATGTACGCCATTGGGCTCGGTGCGGCGGGTTGGTTCGCGGTTGGGGTCGGTCAACCACAGCGCATCACCCGGGTCATGCTGGGCGTGGCTGGCAAGGCCGAGTTCGGACAACAGCGCGGTGATGCGCGGCTCGGTCTCCGGCCAAAACCAGCTGGCACCCAGGTCCAGCGCCTGGCCGGTGGTGGCGCACTGTTGGGTGAGCACGCGGCCTCCCAGGCGGTCCCGCGCCTCGATCACCTGCACCGTCTGGCCGCGAGCCATCAGCAAGCGCGCCAGCGCCAGGCCACACAGGCCGGCACCAACGATGGCGACATCAACAAGCCGATTCACTGGCATGGGTACGGGCTCTGGCATGGGTCACCTCACGGGCGCAGTGGGCGTGATGCCTGCAAAGTGCGACAAATGCGCCTATTTCACCAATTCAACCGTGACAGGCTCTTCGCCCAGAATGGCCTGGCAGGCCAGACGCGAGCCGGAGCTGACGCCGACGATGCCGTCGAGTTTTTCGTTCTCGACGCGCTGGATTTTCGACAGGCTCTTGCGTCCCACCGACACCAGCACATGGCAGCTTTCACATTTGGCTTCGCCGCCGCATTTGCTGACGATGGGCTCACCCACGGATTGCAGGGCCTTGAGCAGGCTGGTGCCAGCGGCGATTTCGTAGGATTTGCCGGAGGGGAGGACGGTGAGTGTGGTCATGGTGTCAAGTGGCGCAAGGCCGTTCGGTGGTTAAAAAAAATGGGAAATGGTTCAGGCCGCCAGCGCTGGCTGCATCGCATCCATCAACGCGGTGGCGAACTGCGCCAGCGGCATGTCGATGCGGGTGATGTTTTGCTCGGCCAAAAAGCGTGCTTCCATGCGGGTCGGCTCATTGGGCAACACCGCCCAATGGCGGTCGCTGGAGCGTTTCATGATCTGGCGTGCGAAGCAGCGGGTCAGTTGGTCGTCAAAGCGGCAACCCAAAAACAGAAAGTTGCGCCCGGTGCGCCAGGCTTGCACCGCTGCCGGAATGGGTGTCTGGATGTCGATCTCGGTCAGCACCTCTACATAG
>NZ_JAMPXE010000077.1 GCF_023701345.1 Rhodoferax sp.
GCCGGCATTGAGGTCGCCTTCATCGTGCCGATCTCGGCGCTCAAGGGCCACAACGTGGTCGAGTCAACCGACGACGGCTGGTGCGGCTACACCGGCCTGAGCCTGCTCGACATCCTGGAAGAGCTGCCGGTGACCCCGGCCGACACCGCGCTGCCGTTGGCATTCCCGGTGCAATGGGTCGAAAAATTCTCAGCCAGCGCCGACACCTCGCAAGGCCGCCGGGTGTTTTGGGGCCGGGTCGGCGCGGGCGTTGCCCAGGTCGGCCAGAGCGTCAAGGTGCTGCCCAGCGGGCAAACCGCCACAATCGCCCAGGTGCTGGGCCACACCCGCCAGCCGCGCACGGTGTCCGCCGGTCACAGCGCCGGCATCGTGCTCGACCGCGAGGTGGACGTGTCGCGCGGCGACTGGTTGCTGTCACCCGAGTCATCGCCCGCCAGCCGCGAACTCGCGGTCACGGTGGCCTGGATGGACGACGAGCCGCTGGTCGCCGGGCGCACCTACTGGGCGCTGCACGGCCACCGCTGGGTGAAGGCACGTGTCAAGCGCGTGGTGCACCGGCTCGACATCAACACACTGGCCGAGGAAGACGCAAGCGCGCTCCCCGCCAACAGCATCGGCCACGTCGAACTGCTGCTGCAGGAGCCCCTTGCCGTGCTGCCGTTCAAGCAATCGCGCGTGCTGGGCGCTTTGGTGCTGGTCGATACCGCCAGCCACAGAACCGCGGGGGCGGCCCTGGTGAATTGACACCATGCTCCGGCCCTTGAATCTGAGCCTTTAAAATCTTATATTTGCTTACAACCGAAGAAATATCAAAATGACCCATACCGTCACCGAAGCCTGCATCAAGTGCAAGTACACCGATTGTGTCGATGTCTGCCCCGTGGACTGTTTTCGCGAAGGCCCCAACTTTTTGACCATCGACCCCGATGAATGCATTGACTGCGCGGTCTGCATCCCCGAATGCCCGGTCAACGCCATTTACGCCGAAGAAGACGTGCCCAAGGACCAGCGCCACATGACCAAGCTCAACGCCGAACTGGCCAAGCTGCCCACCTGGAAAAGCATCACCAAGCGCAAGCCCGCGCTGCCTGAAGCCGAAGAGTGGAAAGACAAGACTGGCAAGCTGTCCGAGCTGATCCGCTGAACCCGTCACCATGAAATCCCGGCCTCTGGATTGCCACGTCGCTATCGCTCCTCGCAATGACGGTGTTTTGGCTGTCATTGCGAGCGCAGCGCGACAATCCATGAAGCCCTGGATTGCCACGTCGCTATCGCTCCTCGCAATGACGGTGTTTTGGCTGTCATTGCGAGCGTAGCGCGGCAATCCATGCCTGAAACCACCCTCATCGACACCGACGCGCTGGTCATCGGGGCTGGTCCAGTGGGTTTGTTCCAGGTGTTTCAGCTCGGTTTGCAAGGCATCCATGCGCAGGTGGTCGATGTGCTGGAGCAGGCCGGCGGCCAGTGCATCGCGCTCTACCCCGACAAACCCCTCTACGACATTCCGGGCCTGCCGTACAGCACCGGCCGCGAGTTGACGCAGCGGCTACTTGAACAAGTGGCACCCTTCAAGCCCGCGTTTCATTTCAGCCAGCAGATCAGCCAGCTCAAGCGCCAGGCCGATGGCCGCTGGCTCGTCGCCACGCCGCAGCAGCAGTTTTTGACGCGCACCCTGTTCATTGCCGCGGGTGTTGGCGCCTTTGTGCCCAAAGAACTCAAGCTGGACGGGCTGGCAGCGTTTGCCGGCAACCAGCTGTTTTACCGCCTGCCCCGCCCGGAACAACTCACTGGCCGGCAGGTGCTGGTGGTCGGCGGCGAAGAATACGCGGTGGACAACGCCATCGCCCTGGCGGAAGAAGGCCCACATCAAGCGGCCAGCGTCACCCTGGTGCACCGGCGCGACGTGCTGCAGGCCAGCCCAGAGACCTTGAAAAAACTGGCCGAACTGCGCGCCAACAGCCGCATCACATTTATCGCCGGGCAGATCACCGGCATCGAGACCCATGGCGACCGGCTCACGGCCGTGGCGGTCAACACCCCCGACAACCAAACCCTGAGCCTGCCGCTGGACGCCTTGCTGGTTAACCAGGGCATCAGTCCCAAACTGGGGCCAGTGGCCGAATGGGGCCTGGCCATGGAACGCAAGCAGCTCAGAGTGGACCCGGCCAGCTTTGCCACCAGCGAAGCCGGCATCTACGCCGTGGGTGACGTCAACAGCTACCCCGGCAAAAAGAAACTGATCGTCTGCGGTTTTCACGAGGCCACACTGGCCGCCTTTGCCGCCGCCAGCTATCTGGACCCGCAAGCATCGGGCGTGCTGCAATACACCACCAGCAGCGCGCTGTTGCAACAGCGGCTCGGGGTTCAGGCCAACCGCTAGGCAGAAGTCGCAAACCCATCCATCGTCATTGCGAGGAGCGAAGCGACGTGGCAATCCACGAAGTCCGGCAGCCCTGGATTGCCGCGCTTCGCTTTCCATGAGCAGACTCGTCATTGCGAACGCAGTGAAGCAATCCATGCCTTGCGGCTGCATGGATCGCCACGGCCTGCGGCCTCGCGATGACGCAAATAACACCGTCATTGCGAGGAACGTAGTGACGTGGCAATCCGCGTGCGGGATCGGGCCGGATACGGCTGGCTCGCAATGACGACATTTCTCGTTAACTACTTGCCCACCAGCTGGTTCAGCTTGTCGGCCTGGAAATGCTCTTGCACTGCGGCGTCGTCCGGCACCACGGTGCTCTCGTTGCGCTGGCTGCTCAGTTTTTCCAGCGCTTGCCACAGCATCGAAATCTGGTGCTCCTGGGTGGCCGCGTTGTCGATCAGGCCGCGCATGGCCTGGCTCAGGGGGTCGTCATTTTGCGTGACGCCATAGGCCGAAAACCCCATTTTGGAAGCCACTTCCTCGCGCTTCACGTCAAGCTCGGCCTGGATGATGCGCGCCGGGTTGCCCACCGCCGTGGCGCCCGCCGGCACCGGTTTGGTGACCACCGCGTTCGAGCCCACCTTGGCGCCGTCGCCCACGGTAAAGCCGCCCAGCACCTGCGCGCCCGCCCCCACCACCACGCCACGGCCCAGCGTGGGGTGGCGCTTGGCACCCTTGTACAGCGAGGTGCCGCCCAGTGTCACACCCTGGTAAATGGTGCAGTCGTCGCCAATTTCAGCGGTCTCGCCCACCACCACACCCATGGCATGGTCAAAAAACACGCGCTCGCCAATCTTGGCGCCGGGGTGAATCTCGATGCCGGTGAAAAAGCGCGCCAGATGGGAAATGAATCGCCCCAGCCATTTGAAGTTGTGCGTCCAGCAAGCATGCGCCAGCCGGTGCAGCAACACGGCGTGCACGCCGGGGTAGCAGGTCAACACTTCCCAGGCGGTGCGGGCCGCCGGATCGCGCTCCAGAATGCATTGAACGTCAGATTTGAGTCTTGAAAACATGGGGTGAGTTTATTCGCTAGCAGTAAGCACCCGGCGGGGACATGGATTGCCGCGTCGCTACGTTCCTCGCAATGACGGAGGAAGTTGTCATTGCGAGCGAAGCGTGGCAATCCATGAACCCGGTATCGTCATTGAGCGTAGCGCGGCAATCCAGGACCCCGGTTCCCGTCATTGCGAGCGAAGCGTGGCAATCCATGACTTGCAGGACATCCTGGATTGCCACGTCACTACGTTCCTCGCAATGACGGATCCGGTTGTCACTGCTGCTTCATCATCATCTTGGCGATGCCGCGCAGGATGTGGATTTCTTCTTGCGTGACTGCCGCGCGATTGAACAGCTGGTTCAGCCTCGGCATGAGTTTTTTGGGCGATTGCGGGTCGAGGAAACCAATGCTGGTGAGCGCCTGCTCCAGGTGGGCCAGCATGCCGGCCACCTGCGCGGCGTCGGCCAGCACCGGCTCGGCGGTGGCGGCCTGCACCGGGTAGCCGCCCAGCGCCTCGCGCCAGTCATAGGCTATCACCTGCAGCGCTGCCCCCAGATTAAGCGAGCCAAACTGCGGGTTGCTCGGAATGCTCAGGCACGCGTGGCAGCGGTAAACGTCTTCGTTGGCCATGCCAAAACGCTCGGAGCCAAACAAAAAAGCCACCCCGGTCTGGCTGGCCTCGGGGGCTTTCAGCAGCGCATCAAAGTGCGCGCGCGGCGCCACCGTGGGCGGGCCGAAGTCGCGCGGCGTCATGGCGGTGGCGCACAAGTGCGTCATGCCATCCAGCGCCTCGTCGAGCGTGGCCACGATGCGCGCGTTCTTGAGCACATCCAGGGCGCCACTGGCCCGCTGGATGGTTTCTTCGCGGTTGAGCACATTGGCCCAGCGCGGCGCCACCAGCACCAGGTCATCAAAACCCATGGTTTTCATGGCGCGTGCGGCAGCGCCGACATTGCCGGCGTGGCTGGTGTTGATCAGGATAAATCGCGTCTGCATGGGTTGCCTAAACAGGAGCCGTTAAAATACGCACATTGTCGCTGCCCGCATCGCCGGCCAGCCAAACTGCTCATCCCTCATACAGACCCAGGCCCGAACCGTCCGTCTTACACAATTTATATGACAATTTCAAACTTGCACCCCATGGTCAACGTGGCCGTCAAAGCCGCCCGCGCTGCCGGCGCCATCATCAACCGCGCCGCGCTTGATGTCGAATCGGTCCGCGTTTCCCAAAAGCAGGTCAATGACTTTGTCACCGAGGTGGACCACGCGTCCGAAGCAATCATCATCGAAACCCTGCTGGGCGCCTACCCCGGCCACGCCATCTGGGCCGAAGAATCGGGCCGCGTGCATGGCGCGCAAGACTCCGAATTTGTCTGGATCATCGACCCGCTCGACGGCACCACCAACTTCATCCACGGCCTGCCCATTTACTGCGTCAGCATTGCGCTGGCGGTCAAGGGCAAGGTCGAGCAGGCGGTCATTTACGACCCCAGCCGCAACGACCTGTTTACCGCCACCAAGGGCCGCGGCGCCTACCTCAACAACCGCCGCCTGCGCGTCGCCAAGCGCACCCGCCTGCAAGAATGCCTGATCTCCACCGGCTTTCCCTACCGCCCCGAAGACGACATCAACACCTACCTGCGCCTGATGGGCGACATGATGCAGCGCACCGCCGGCCTGCGCCGCCCCGGTGCCGCCGCGCTCGACCTGGCCTACGTGGCAGCCGGCTTTACCGACGGATTTTTTGAACTCGGCCTGCAACCCTGGGACGTGGCCGCGGGCTCGCTGCTGATCACCGAAGCCGGCGGCCTGGTCGGCAACTTCTCGGGCGACGCCAACTTTTTGGAGCAAAAAGAATGCATGGCCGCCAACCCGCGCATCTACGGCCAGATGGTGACTATTCTGGGCAAATACAGCAAATTTGCCAGCGCCGGCGACAAAGCCGCCGTGCGCGAGGCGGTGGCAGAGATAGCCGGATTGTCAGAATAAATTCTGACCCACAGGGGCATTGCAGGTCATTGTCAGAATAAATTCTGACCTACACAGGGGCATTGGGGCATTGTCAGAATAAATTCTGACCAACAAGGGCCCAGCCGGAAGTTTGTAGGTCAGAATTTATTCTGACGGTATTCAGACCGCCCGCTGATCACACCCACACGGCATCCCAATGCGGGTAATCCCCCAACGACTGAACCAAACCTGCCCGTAACGGGTTGGCCGCCAGGTAACGCGCCACCTGCAGCACATCCTCTTCGCGGCGCAGCGCGCGGTCGTGGTAACCGCGTTGCCAAACCGGCCCTGGCGCGTGACCCATGGCGTGCAGCGCTTGCGCCGACCGGCCCTTGAACGACTTCATCACTTGCGCCAATGTGCCTTGCTCACCCAGCTGAATCAGCCAGTGCAAATGGTCTGGCATCAACACCCAGGCGATGGACTGCACCGCACCCGAATCATGCAGATGCCGCATTTCGGCCACCACCGCGCGGGCCAGTGCAAAGTCAGCAAACCAGGCCTGCCGATCAGACGTGACCGAGGTCACCAAATACACCAGCCCCGGAGCCGAAAACCGGCCAGCAAGCAAATTGGAATAAGTCATGGTGAGTGGGAGATGTCAGAATAAATTCTGACCCACAGGATACCAAAGCCAGGTGATTTGTACCAAAACCCACCGGCAATTTGTAGGTCAGAATTTATTCTGACGGTATCGTGGCAATGGCAACAAAGACATGTCAGAATAAATTCTGACCTACAGGGTCGACGCGCCATTGTCAGAATAAATTCTGACCTACAGGGCCGCTCTATAATGCCGCACGCTAAAGTTCACGATAAAAGAGCTGGCACCAAGCCTAGGGAACTGTCACATATGTCGATTGCACTTGGCGCGTTGCGCCACTTTATGAGCCAGGGCCGAATGAATACGGCCCTAAAAAATGTCAGCAGCCCTGCAGGGTGGACATCAGTCCGTCAGATCGATTGAAATCGACCCTGCGAAACTCTGCAAGACACATGAACTGGTACCTTATCCATACCAAACCCCGGCTAGAACAATGCGCGTTGGAAAACTTGCAGCAGCAAGGGTTTGAGTGCTTTCTGCCGCAGATTCGCGCCGAAAAATTGCGCCGCGGCAAGCTGGTCGAAGTTGATGAACCCCTGTTTCCGCGCTATTTCTTCATTCAGCTCGACACCGGCAACCACGCCCAAAGCTGGCACCCCATCCGCTCCACCAAAGGCGTCAGCCGCCTGGTCAGCTTTGGCCAGGAACCAGCCAAGGTGGGTGACGATCTGGTTGATTTGATCCGCGCGCAATGCAGCTCAGGCGCAGTGCAACAGCGGCATTTCAGGCCGGGTGAAACCCTGCAGATCACCGATGGCCCTTTTAGCGGCCTGGAAGCCATCTACCAAATGTGCGATGGCGAACAGCGCGTCATGGTGTTACTGAATATCATGAGCAAGCCCGTCAAATTAAGCCTTGAACCGACGGAAGTCAGAAAGATAAGCTAATACTGGCGGAATGAATGCCGCCAAAAATCTGAAAAATTGGTTTGCCATAATCGGCAAACCAAACGCTTGCTGCACATGGTCATCATGTCGCGGCATGGCGGTAGCGTGTCTTGTTAAATATTTCAAAATCTGTCCCCATATGCACACTACTGAAACCCCCATGTTGAAATTAATAGGCCGCTCCCTTGCCGTGATGGCGCTGGCTTTGTCTGTCAGCCTGACGGCGCAGGCACAGTTCAGCTTGGCGACAGGCACCGCCGGGTCTGCAACGGGTGGCACCAGCATTGACGCCACCGACACTGCCATCACAGCCCCCGCCAGCCCAGCCGGCAAGCCCTTGCAGCCAAGCATTGCCGACCTGGCGGCGGCCCAAAACCTGGCAAAAACCGGGTCAGATGCGCCCCCCCCAGATGCCGCACCGCTGCGCTCACCGGCCCGGGTTTCTGCCCCCAACCAGTTCCAGCGCTTTGTGCAGGAAACCACCGGCCGGCTGCTCCCGGTTTATGGCAGCGACTTGTTCAGCAACCCGCAAAATTACGCAGCCAACACGGCCGTGCCCGCGCCAGACAACTATATTTTGGGTCCGGGCGACCAGGTGCAATTGCAAGTGTCTGGCCCGCAAGACTTCAACACCACCCTGGTGCTGGACCGCAATGGCCAGGTCAACCTGCCCAAAGTAGGCCCGGTTAGCCTGGCCGGCGTGGCCGTGCGCGACCTGGAACAAACGCTTACCAGCCATTTGGGCAAGGTTTTCACCAACTTCAAGGCCAGCGCCAGCCTGGGCCGCCTGCGCGGCATCCAGGTGTATGTGGTCGGCCAGGCCCAGCAGCCCGGCACCTTTCAACTGTCCAGCCTGAGCACGCTCGTCAACGCCCTGTTTGCCAGTGGCGGCCCCAGTGCCAATGGCTCCATGCGCGCCATCCAGCTCAAGCGCGGCGGCAAAACCATCACCACCATTGACCTGTACGACTTTATTGCCAAGGGCGACAAGTCGCGCGACCTGCCCCTGCTGGCCGGTGACGTCATCGTGATCCCGCCCGTGGGCCCGCGCGTGGCCGTGGCCGGCGCCTTTGACCAGGCCGCCATTTACGAGCTCAAACCAGGCTCAACCAGCGTGGCTGACATCCTGAACCTGGGCGGCGGCGTGCCCGCACTGGCCAAATCCAAAAAAGCCTTGCTGGAGCGCATCAACCCTGACAGCACACCTGCACGCAGTGTGAAAGAAATTGTGCTCAACACCCAAGGCCTGCAAAGCAACTTGCAAGACGGCGACGTGCTGATGCTGCTTGACATCAGCCCGGCCTTTGCCAACGCCGTCACGCTGCAAGGCGTGGTGGCAGAGCGCATTCGCTCCAGCTGGTTTGACGGCATGCGCATCCTTGACCTGATTCCGGACCGTGAAGCCCTGATCACCCCCGACTACTACAAACGCAAAAACGTCCTGGTACAAAAAGGGGAATCCATCAAGGATGCGGCTGATAAATCCAAAGAAGCCGGCGCCCAGATTGACACCCGCATCCGCAGCATGGTCGACCAGATCAACTGGGAATACGCGGTAATAGAACGGCTGGATCGCGACAAACTCAGCACCCAGCTCATCCCCTTCAACCTCGGCAAAGCCGTCGTGCAAAAAGACCCGGCGCACAACCTGGCCCTGCTGCCCGGCGACGTGGTCACCATTTTGAGCCAGACCGACCTGCGCCTGCCGCAAGAGCGCCAGTCGCGCCTGGTGCGCCTTGAAGGCGAAGTGGCCGCCCCCGGCGTTTACCAAACCCTGCCTGGCGAAACCCTGCCCCAGCTCATCAAACGCATTGGCGGCCTGACACCACAAGCCTACGTATTTGGCACCGAACTCAACCGCGAGTCGGTCAAGACCCGGCAACAGGCCAACCTGGACACCCTGATTCGCCGCCTGGAGGCGCAATCGCAATCCCAGCAAGGCAGCCTGGTGGCCAACCGCAACAATACTGGCGCGGCAGACCAGACCGCCGTCATTTTGCAATTGCAGCAAGCCCAGCTCAAAAGCCAGATCGAACGCCTCAAGTCCTTCAAGAGCAACGGCCGCCTGTCCCTGGAGCTGGACCCGCGCAACCCCAACCTGGCCGCCCTGCCCGACCTGCCGCTTGAAGACGGCGACCGCATTCTGGTGCCCAGCATCCCCGGCTATGTGGCGGCGTTTGGCTCGGTCAACAACGAAAACATGTTCATCTACAGGAACGGCAAAACCGTGGGCGACGTCATCAAGTCCGCCGGCCTGACCGAAGACGCCGAGCCAGACCAGGCCTTTGTGCTGCGCGCCGACGGCAGCATCATTGCCCGCAACGACCGCAGCGGCTGGTTTGGCAGCAACTTCGAATCGGTACCCATGATGCCCGGCGACACCCTGGTGGTGCCCGCCCAAATGGACCGTGAGAGCCGCTACAACGCCATCATTCGCGGCTTCAAGGACTGGACGCAAATCCTGGCCAACCTGGGCCTGGGCGTAGCCGCATTGAATTCCCTGTGATTTCAACAAATTCCATACCCACCCCCACATGCGCCTAAGCCCTGATCAAATCCAAGCCATACGCTACGCCGCCACAAGCACCTTTGGTGATGACGCGGCGGTGTGGCTGTTTGGCTCACGCGTGGACGATGCCAAAAAAGGTGGCGATATTGACTTGCTGGTGCGCCCGGCTCCCACCGCAGCCGATCAGCCCTTTGCCAAAAAAATCAAAATGCTGACAATGCTTGAGCGCCTTTTGGGTGAACGCAAAATCGACCTGGTCATAGAACAACCCCTTGATGCCCGGCCTATCGTCACAGTAGCCCATGCCACGGGCATCCAGATCCAATGAACAACACGCCCGAACAACTCGCGCTGCAGCACATACAGACCGTGTGCCAAGGCCATGCTGAAGCTTTGTCAGATGCCTTGCAAGATATGCAACTGCGTGCGCTCAGCGTCAACGACTACAGCCACCTGAGCAAGGCAGACCGCCGCCTGCTCGACCAGTTTGCATACCGCTACACCCGGCTACAGGATGACATGGGCGCACGTCTGATGCCTGCCGTGCTCAAAGCCTTGGGCGAAGACATTGCGCCCATCTCGGCCATAGACCGCTTTACACGTCTGGAGCAACTCGGCTGGCTGCCTAGTGCCGACAACTGGCTGACCCTGCGACAAGTGCGCAACCAGTTTGCGCACGACTATCCAGACAGTCCAGTAGAGCGCTTTGAACGCCTTCAAGCCGCAACTCAGGCCGCCAGGCAATTGTTGACGGTCATGGCCCAGTTTCAACAAAAAATTGCTGAGATCTGATTTGAATACATCAATACCATCGCGGCGGGGGCGCCGCTCCTACAGAATCCCGGTACCTGACCCCAGTAGGGTCGACTTCAGTCGACCTGGCCGAATAAATTCGGCCCTACAAACCACCAAAATATGACCGACACAATCAACACCGAAGAAGACGACGAAATCAGCCTGCTGGACCTGCTGCAGGTCGTCGCCGACAACCTGCGCCTGCTGGTGCTCGGCCCGCTGGCGGCCGGCCTGCTCGCATTAGGTATCAGCTTTGCCATCGCACCCACCTTCACCGCCACCACCAAGTTCATGCCGCCCCAGCAGCAGCAAAGCGCTGCGGCGTCCATGCTGGCCTCGCTCGGTGCCTTGGGTGGTTTGGCTGGCGCAGCCACCGGCCTGAAAAACCCGGCCGACCAATACGTGTCTTTCATGAAAAGCCGCACCGTGCAAGACACCTTGATTGACCGCTTCAAACTCATGGAGCGCTACGAGTCCAAATACAAGGACAACGCCCGCAAGGAACTCGCTGCCAATGTAGCCATTGCCAGCGGCAAAGACGGCCTCATCACCATCGACGCCAGCGACAAAGACCCCGCCTTTGCCGCCCAACTGGCCAACGCCTACGTGGAAGAACTGGGCCACCTGCTGAGCCGCCTGGCCGTTACCGAGGCCCAGCAGCGCCGCATGTTCTTTGAAAAACAGCTTAACAACACCAAAGACAACTTGACCAAGGCCGACCAGGCCCTCAAGGCCAGCGGCATCAACAGCAACGTGCTCAAGTCCAACCCAGCCGCCGCCGTAGAAGGCCTGGCCAAGCTCAAGGCCAGCATCACGGCGCAAGAGATCAAACTGGCCAGCATGCGCGGCTACCTCACAGAATCGGCCCCCGACTTCAAACAAGCCCGAACCGAGCTGTCTGCCATGCGGGCACAGCTTAACCAGGCAGAAAAAGAAGAACCCTCAAGCGCTGGCGCTGATGGCGACTACATCAGCAAGTTCCGCGACTTCAAGTACCACGAAACCCTGTTTGAGCTGTTTGCCAAGCAGTATGAAATGGCCCGCATCGACGAAAGCCGCGAAGGCGCAGTCATTCAGGTGGTTGACGTCGCCCTGCCCCCGGAACTCAAAGCCAAACCCAAAAAAGCCCAAATCGCCGTGATCGCCACCTTGGCCACCGGTTTTGCCCTGCTGCTCTTCGTCTTTATCCGCCAGGCCCTGCGCGGTGCCGCCCAAACGCCGGAGTCTGCTGAAAAGCTAAGCCGCTTGCGCCAAGCGTGGGCCAGAGCCCTGGGCCGTAGTTCGTCATTGCGAACGTAGTGCGGCAATCCATGGAGTTCAACATGCCAAGTTACTTGATTATTTTCACTGTCACCGCACTCGCCGCAGCTGCCCTGGTCATCACCCAAAAGTGGCACGGCCGCTTCAGCCATGACACAGCGCGTGGCGTACAAAACCACCACACCGAACCCACACCGCGCGTCGGTGGTCTGGCCATCTTGCTGGGTTTGGCAACCGCCTGGCTATTGGCAAGCCAGCAAATTCGTACCTTATTAGGCCCCATGTTGCTCGCAGGTGTGCCGGCTTTTGTTTTTGGCTTGCTGGAAGACGTCACCAAAAAAGTCAGCATACGGACCCGGCTGCTGGCCACCATGGCCAGCGGTGCGCTGGCCTGGTACCTCACCGGTATTGCCATGCAAAACACGGGTGTGCCACCTCTGGACTTGGTGCTGGGCTTTACCCCCCTGGCAGTGCTCTTTACTGCCTTTGCCGTGGGCGGCGTGGCCAATGCTATCAACATCATCGACGGCTTTAACGGCCTGGCAACTGGCGCCGTGGCCATCATGTTTGGCGCCCTGGGGCTGATGGCAGGCAGCCTTGGCGACAACACGCTGGCAACTGTGTGCTATTTGTTTGCAGTCTGCACGCTGGGCTTTGGCGCCGTTAACTGGCCGCTGGGCAAAATCTTTTTGGGCGATGGCGGTGCCTACCTGCTGGGCTTCTTGCTGGCCTGGCTGGCTGTGCTGTTGCCCATGCGCAACCCCCAGGTCAACGCATTTGCCACACTGCTGGTGTGTGCCTACCCGGTGCTGGAGGTCATGTTTTCGGTGCGCAGGCGCCACAACCGCCAAGGCCACCACCCGGGCCAAGCCGACAAGGCCCACCTGCACCATTTCATTCACCGCCGTGTCATATGCAAGCTTTTTCCGCAAGCTGACGCCAAATTACAAAATGGCTTAACCAGCCCGCTGTGCTGGCTGTGTGCTGCCCTGCCAGCTGGCTGGGCGATCATCTTTGCCAAAGACACGCCCATGCTGATCGTTGGTTTTGCGCTCGCCATCCTGGCTTACGCAGCAGTTTACGCACGCCTAACCCAGTTCCGCTGGTGCTTTAGTCCGGTAACGTTACGGCCATCACCTGAAGTCAGTTCAATATAAAGTTATACTCCCATAAATAAAATTGGGAGTATAACTATAGCCATGTTCCTTGATTTGTCAGCCGTCGCGCAAACGCAATACGCCAATCTGGCGCAAGCAGCGCGTCAGCATCATTTGCAGCGCTCAATTGCAGACCTCCCAGGCGGGTTTGTCACAAAGGCCATCAAGGGTCAAAACTACTGGTATTACCAATACAAGTTACCTGACCGTACGCCCCAGCAGTTCTACATCGGCCCAGATGACGAGGCCACACGCGCTCTGCTGGCAGCGCATAAGAATCCTTTGGTGCTGCGTGCCCGAAAGCACCTGAGCGACATGTGTGAAGCGGTGACTGCCCTGGGTTGTTACAGCGTCATCCCAAAACACGCCAAGGTACTGGAGCGCCTGGCAGATCACGGTCTTTTTCGTGCCGGTGGCGTGCTCGTCGGCACACATGCCTACCTTTCTTACCAAAACCGTTTTGGCATCCGCTGGACGGGCGGCGAAACCACCGTTGACCTCGACTTCGCCCATCCGGGAAAGAATATTTCAATCGCTATCAACGAAGACCTCAAGATTGATGGTCATGGTGCCATAGCGTCTTTAAAAATGGGCTTTTTGCCCGTCAACGAGGGTACGCGGTACATCAAGCAAGACGAGCCAGACTTTGACCTGGACTTTCTTACCTGCCTGCATCGCGGGGGTGATGCGCCAGTAAAAATGCCGCAGCTCAACCTCACGCTGCAGCCACTTCGGTTCATGGAGTTCTCTATGCAAGACCCTGCAGTCTCGGTGCTGGTGGCGCCGAGCGGGCCGATTGTGACCAATGTTCCCAGGCCTGAGCGCTATGCGCTGGCCAAGCTCGTGTTGTACCCGGAGCGTCTGGCCGGTACCCAGCCTGAAAAGGCAAACAAAGACCTTCTTCAAGCCGCCAGTCTTATCGACTACCTCAGTCAAAACGAGCCAGATGCACTTCAAGAGGCTTGGTCCGACCTGCAAACGCGGGGGCCAACCTGGCGCAAGCTTGCACAAGAAGGATTCAACGCATTGCAGCAACGTTACCCCAACATCAGTTGCGCCATCTCCCGGCCCAAGAGTGATTAACTCGCATGACAAATTCAGTGCCGTAGCTGTGTCAAGCCACCCACATCACATAGCCCTGGTCGAAAAAGGCTGGATCAAGACAGCCATCACCGTCCGCACCAGCGAAATTTAATTTATGAGCAACACCCAAAAAATCTATGTGGCAGGCCACCGCGGCATGGTCGGCTCGGCCATTGTGCGCACGCTTCAGGCCATGGATTGCCACGTCGCTGACGCTCCTCGCAATGACGGGGGTGTCATCATCACAAGAACCCACGCCGAACTCGACCTGTGTAATCAGGCCGCCGTCAACGCCTTCTTCGCCCAAGAAAACCCCACCCAGGTCTACCTTGCCGCAGCCAAAGTAGGCGGCATCCACGCCAACAACACCTTTCCCGCAGACTTCATCTACCAAAACCTGATGATGCAGGCCAATGTGATTGAGGCGGCTTTCCGCCACGGCGTGCAAAAGCTCTTGTTTTTGGGCTCAAGCTGCATCTACCCGCGCCTGGCTCCGCAGCCCATGCGTGAAGATGCCTTGCTCACCGGCCCACTGGAGCCCACCAACGAGCCCTATGCCATTGCCAAAATTGCCGGCATCAAACTCTGCGAGTCTTACAACCGCCAATACGGCGCCAGCCACGGCGTGGACTACCGCAGCGTCATGCCCACCAACCTCTATGGCCCCGGCGACAACTACCACCCCGAAAACAGCCATGTCATCCCCGCGCTGATCCGCCGTTTTCATGAAGCCAAGGTGGCCAGCGCCCCCAGCGTGGCCATCTGGGGCAGCGGCACACCCAAGCGCGAATTCTTGTATGTGGACGACATGGCCGCAGCCAGCGTCTTTGTCATGAACCTGGACCAGGCCACTTACCAGCAGCACACCACCCCCATGCAAAGCCACATCAACGTTGGCTTTGGCAGCGACATCACCATTGCCGAAGTCGCCCAGGCCATCAAAGAAGCCGTGGGCTACCAGGGCCAGATCACCTTCGACACCACCAAGCCCGACGGCGCCCCGCGCAAGCTCATGGACAGCACCCGCCTGAACGCGCTTGGCTGGCAAGCCAAAGTCAATTTGAAACAAGGTCTGACTTTGGCCTACCAAGATTTTGAAACCACCCAATCCCAAGGTCCCCTGTAGGTCAGAATTTATTCTGACACCCCACAGCCGTCAGAATAAATTCTGACCTACAAAACACCCCCAACATGACCCAAAAAACCGCCCTAATCACCGGCATCACCGGCCAAGACGGCTCTTACCTGGCTGAATTCCTTTTGGAAAAAGGCTACATCGTGCACGGCATCAAACGCCGTGCCAGCAGCTTCAACACCCAGCGCGTGGACCACATCTACCAAGACCCGCACATTGACAACGCCAACTTCAAGCTGCATTACGGCGACCTGTCTGACACCAGTAATCTGGTGCGCATCATCCAGGAAACCCAACCTGACGAAATCTACAACCTGGGCGCGCAAAGCCATGTGGCCGTGTCATTCGAGTCCCCCGAATACACCGCCGACGTGGACGGCATGGGCACGCTGCGCATCCTGGAAGCCATCCGCATCCTGGGGCTGGAAAAGAAAACCCGCTTTTACCAAGCCAGCACCAGTGAACTCTATGGTCTGGTGCAAGAAACCCCGCAAAAGGAAACCACACCCTTTTACCCGCGCAGCCCCTACGCCGTGGCCAAACTCTATGCCTACTGGATCACGGTGAACTACCGCGAGGCGTATGGCATGTATGCCTGCAACGGCATATTGTTCAACCACGAGAGCCCGCGCCGTGGCGAAACCTTTGTCACCCGCAAAATCACCCGTGGCCTGGCCAACATCAGCCAGGGCCTGGAAGACTGCCTGTACATGGGCAACATAGACGCCCTGCGCGACTGGGGCCACGCCAAAGACTACGTGCGCATGCAGTGGATGATGCTGCAACAAGACCAGCCTGAAGACTTTGTGATTGCCACCGGCGTCCAATACAGCGTGCGCCAGTTCATTGAATGGACAGCAGCGGCGCTGGGCATGCAACTCCGCTGGGAAGGCGAAGGCGTTAACGAAGTCGGTTATTGGTTGAATCGTCCTGCGGGCCCCGTCATTGCGAGCGAAGCGCGGCAATCCATGCCCCCGGAAGTCCCGGTAGTCCGCATCGACCCCCGCTACTTTCGCCCCACCGAAGTCGAGACCCTGCTGGGCGACCCCACCAAAGCCAAACAAAAACTGGGCTGGGTGCCTGAGATCACCGCGCAAGAAATGTGCGCTGAAATGGTCGCCTACGACCTGCAACAAGCCAAACAACATGCCTTGCTCAAACAGCATGGCTACAACGTCAATGTGAGTGTGGAATAAAAGTCTATGAGAATCACCATAGCCGGAACCGGCTACGTCGGCCTCTCTAACGCCATTCTGCTGGCACAACACATTGAAGTGGTGGCGATCGACATCGTCCCCGAAAAGGTCGAGATGCTCAACCGTAAGTAAGCAATCACCCATTGAAGATGTCGAGATCGAAGACTACCTGACCACACAGCCACCAACCTCAACCAACACCGTCTGGCAGCACGCTACTGCCACCCGGCCTCGCAGTGACGCGCAGGGCGTTTTGAATAAATCGAGTCTGACCCCATTTCTTCTAACTGGATACTCTATTATGAAAAATAACACTCGACAGTTTGA
>NZ_JAMPXE010000078.1 GCF_023701345.1 Rhodoferax sp.
TGGACGATCTGGCGGAAATGGAACGACTGTTGCGTCAACTGATGACACTCAAACCGGAAGACCCACAGGCTTACAACGCCCTGGGCTACGCGCTGGCAGACCGTGGCCAGCGCTTGCCCGAAGCCCGGCAACTGATTGAAAAAGCACTGACGCTCTCGCCCGGCGACCCCTTCATCATGGACAGCCTGGCCTGGGTCGCATTTCGCATGGGACAAAACGAAGAAGCCTTGCAATTGCTGAGCAACGCCTTCAAGCAGAAACCGGATGCCGAAATCGCCGCCCATCTGGGCGAGGTGTTGTGGGTCACAGCGCAACCCGACGAGGCCAGGAAAATCTGGCGTGAAGGCCTTCAGATCAACCCTGATAACGACACCCTGAAAGCAACCTTGCAACGTCTGCGTGTTGAATTGTGAGCAAGCGGCTTACCTCATCACTGCTGAGTCTGTGCTTGCTGTTTGCCGTGACCGGCTGTGCTGTGCCCAGCCGCATCCCCGGCGAAAAAGCCGCACAGACAGCCCGCTGGATTGGCCGCATGTCGGTGCGGGTCGAGGCCACCCCGGCGCAAGGTCCCCAGGCCTTTTCGTCAAGCTTTGAACTGCAGGGTGGACCCTCGCAAGGGCAGCTGCTCTTTTTTACCCCGCTGGGCAGTACCGCCGCCGCCATTACCTGGTCACCCCAACAGGCACACATGCAATCAGGAACGGAGACGCATGCTTTCAGCAGCATCGCCGAATTGATCGAACGCGTCCTGGGCACGCCGGTACCGGTGGCTGCACTGTTCACTTGGCTCGCGGGCGAATTATTGAGCCTGGACGGCTGGCAGGTGGATCAGTCGCAATTTACCGATGGCAAAATTACTGCCCGACGCACCAGCCCCGCACCCGCTGCCGAAATACGTGTCGTCCTTGAACCCTGAACGCCTGATGAAATCCTTGTTTGATATTCCGGCCCCGGCCAAGCTCAACCTGTTTTTGCACATTGTCGGCCGACGGACTGACGGCTACCACCTGCTGGAATCTGTGTTCATGCTGATTGACTGGTGCGACACCCTGCACTTTGAACTGCGCACAGGCGGCGCCATCAGCCGTGAAGACCTGACCACGCCACTGCCCGCAAACGACCTGATTGTGCGCGCCGCACGCGCCTTGCAAAAGATCAGCGGCACCCCCCATGGGGTTCACATTGGCATCGCCAAATCCATACCCGAGCAGGCCGGACTGGGCGGCGGCTCCTCGGATGCCGCCTCCACCCTGTTGGCACTCAATCATTTGTGGGGGCTCAAGTTGAGCCTGGCACAACTCCAGCAAATCGGATTGCAACTCGGCGCCGATGTGCCCTTCTTTTTAGGCGGTCACAACGCCTGGGTCAGCGGCATTGGTGAACAGATGGCGCCGATCACACTGGCGCCAGCCTGCTTCGTGGTGGTCAAACCGGGGAATGGTTTGCAAACCCAGCGAATTTTTTCACATCCGGACTTAAAAAGGGACACCAAAACCGCTACAATATCTGACTTCGCTGCAGACGCATATGGCTTCGGCCACAACGACTTGCAGCCTGTTGCTCAGTTGCTTTGCCCCGCTGTCACACAGGCACTTTCCTGGTGCCAGGATCGTGGGTTGAACGCCAGAATGACAGGCTCCGGAAGTTCAGTGTTTGCGCGGATCGCGGAAGATTTTGAAATTGGTGATCTTGCCGGTTTTAACATCAGACAATGCCGCAATCTGGCAGCTCATCCCCTTCAAGGGTGGGCTAGCTAGCAAGAGTTATCGGTTGCTCATGTTTCATGATCAACCCGCGTAGGGGAGTCGCCAAGCTGGTTAAGGCACTGGATTTTGATTCCAGCATGCGAAGGTTCGAATCCTTCCTCCCCTGCCAAATTTTCCGCATGTCCACTTGAGACATGAAACTGCCACAGCGATTCATAAGTTGGGATTTCCATGCAAGCCGATCAAACCCCTGATTTCATGGTTTTTACAGGCAATGCCAATCCCGCCCTGGCCAACGATATTGCGCATTACCTTCACATTAGCCTGGGTAATGCCGAGGTAGGCCGGTTTTCTGATGGTGAAGTGACCGTCGAAATCAAACAAAATGTGCGTGCACGCGACGTTTTTGTGGTGCAAAGCACCTGCGCCCCCACCAACGAAAACCTGATGGAACTGCTGATCATGGTCGATGCGCTCAAGCGCGCCTCCGCCGAACGCATCAGCGCCGTGATTCCCTATTTTGGATATGCCCGGCAAGATCGCCGTCCACGCTCCAGCCGAGTCCCTATTTCTGCCAAAGTGGTCGCCAACATGCTGCAAGCCGTGGGCGTGGCCCGGGTCCTGACGATGGACCTGCATGCCGACCAGATCCAGGGCTTTTTTGACATTCCCGTTGACAACATTTATGCCTCGCCCGTCCTTCTCGGTGACTTGCGACAAAAAAACTACGACGACCTGATCGTGGTGTCGCCTGACGTCGGTGGCGTGGTGCGCGCCCGGGCGCTGGCCAAGCAGCTGAACTGCGATCTGGCCATCATCGACAAGCGTCGCCCCAAGGCCAATGTCAGCGAAGTGATGCATGTGATCGGTGAAATTGATGGCCGCAACTGCGTCATCATGGACGACATGATCGACACCGCCGGCACCCTGGTCAAGGCCGCTGAAGTACTGAAAGAGCGCGGCGCGAAAAAGGTGTACGCCTATTGCACCCACCCCATTTTTTCAGGTCCGGCCATCGAGCGCATCACCACCGGTGCGGCGCTCGATGAAGTGGTGGTCACCAACACCATTCCCCTGTCGGCCACGGCCCTTGCCTGCCCCAAGATTCGCCAACTCAGTGTGGCCCCGCTCATTGGCGAGACCATTCAGCGCATTGCCAAGGGCAAGTCAGTGATGAGTTTTTTTTCTGATCAGGAAAACCTTTTCTGATCGGATTTCAAGTCGCCGGTGCCGCCGTCAAAGGTGCCCGGCTTTTTCAATCAGGGTACCGCTGGTCGCGGTGGGCCCTTCCAGGAGTCAGTTATGAAATTTACCGCTTTTGAGCGTTCCAAGCAGGGTACGGGTGCGAGCCGCCGTCTCCGCATCACCGGTCGCACGCCCGCTATTGTTTATGGTGGCACAACGCCCCCCAAAGTGATCGAGGTTGATCACAACGCCCTGTGGCATGCGCTGAAAAAAGAAGCATTCCACTCCAGCGTTCTGACCATGGAAATCGGTGACACCAGCAGCCCGGTGCTGCTGCGCGACGTGCAGGTTCACCCTTTCAAGCAGCTCATCCTGCACGTGGACTTCCAGCGTGTCGATGCCTCGACCAAGCTGCACATGAAAGTGCCATTGCACTTCTTCGGTGACGAAAACTCACCCGCCATCAAGACCGAAGGCTGCATTGCCAACCACGTGATCAGCGAAATTGACGTGCTGTGCCTGCCGGCCGACCTGCCCGAGTTCATCGAGGTGGACTTGAGCGGCCTGAAGAAAGGCTCGTCGCTGCACCTCGCAGAAATCAGCCTGCCCAAGGGCGTTTCGGCCGTCAAGCACGGCAGCGACAAAAACCCGGTGGTGGTCTCCGTGGTGGCTGTTGCCGGCGCTGAACCAGCCGCTGTAGCCGAACCTGCTGCGGAAGCCGCTGCCAAGCCAGCCGCCAAAACTGCTGCCAAACCCGCAGAAAAAGCAAACAAGAAATAAGCGCCTGTGCTTATCAAAAGGGCTCACCTGGTGAGCCCTTTTTTTTACCTGCAAGTCATTCTTTTTTTCAGATAATCGCAACATGATCAGACTTTTTGTAGGCTTGGGCAACCCTGGTCCGGAGTACGAACAGACCCGTCACAACGCCGGTTTCTGGTGGCTGGATGCCTTGGCGCGAGAACTCAAGGTAAATTTGATGCCCGACAAAAGCTACCATGGCCTGGTCGCACGCACCAGCATCCAGGGCCAGTCGGTCTGGCTGCTGGCACCGCAAACCTTCATGAATTTAAGCGGCAAATCGGTGGCTTCGCTGGCCAACTTTTTCAAGATACCGCCGCAGGACATCCTGGTTGCCCATGACGACCTTGACATCGCTCCCGGCGAGGCCAAACTCAAGCTGGGCGGTAGCCATGCGGGCCACAATGGTCTGCGTGACATTCACGCCCAATTGGGCACAGACCAGTACTGGCGGCTGCGCCTGGGCATTGGTCACCCTGGCAATCGGGCCGAGGTGCTGCACTGGGTGCTTAAAAAACCCATGCTGGACCATCGCATTGCCATTGATCAGGCCATTGACCGCGCCCTCAAGGCCCTGCCCCAATTTTTGGCAGGTGACATGGAACAAGCCACCCGCCTGGTGCACACCAGCAAACCGCCGCGCCCCGGCAAGCCCAAACCCGTCACCACCCCGGCGCAGCCACCAGCAGCCAACGACACGTGATACGCTTGGGCCTTGCGCCACAATCCCTGGCGCAGGGGAGATCCAGGTGCAAAAATTCCATATTGGTGCTGCGCTCATGCTGGCTGGGGCCGCACTGGCGCTGGGCGCTCAAGCCCAAACCATTTATCGCTGTGGCAACGTTTACAGTCAGGTGCCTTGCCCGGGTGCTGCACCCTTGCAGCTGAATGACCCACGCCAGCCAGAGCAAAAGCGGCAGACAGATGCGGCATCAGAACAAGCGGCCAGGCTGGCACAAACCATGGCGCAAACACGCATCGCAGAAGAAAAACGGCTGCTCGCTGGTCATCAATCCGGGCCTTCCACGCGGCCCAAAAAACCGGTAGCCAGCACCGTCAGCACAGGCAGCAGCATCACACTGACACCGAAGCGGGGGCAACCCAAGCACAAGAAGCCGGACGCCTTTATTGCTGAAGTGCCAGGCTCCGACAAACCAGCAGCGCAGAAAAAGAAGTCGAAACCTTAAGCCGGGTGAGGATCAAGCAGTTGGCGACTGGGCACTTTGCGCTTGCAGGCGCCGGTACTTTTGCCACAGGGTTTCTTTGTCTTCGACAAAGTCCGGATTGACCGGAATACAGTTCACCGGGCACACCTGCACACATTGCGGTTCGTCAAAGTGGCCCACACACTCGGTACATTTGGCGGGGTCGATCTCATAGATATCCTGCCCCATGTAAATGGCGTCATTGGGACATTCCGGCTCGCAAACATCACAGTTGATGCATTCGTCGGTGATCAACAGGGCCATAAACGCAATCAGACAAAAGTAAGTAAGCCCTGATTTTAAAAGTTTGGCTTATTCCTCGGTGTCAACATTGTCTTGCTCGGCACCCTTGACGATCATCACCGGTACGCCGGCGGCATGCAGCACTTCATTGGAAACTGAGCCCAACAGTGCGCTGCGCAGGGCGCTGGTACCACTGGCCCCCATCACCACCAGATCGCAGCCGTAGTTTTCAAGAATGTCCACCAGCGTATGCGCCGGGTCACCCGAGGCCACCTCCTCCTCGTAAGCCAGCCCGGCTGCATCCAGCAGCACCCGCGCGGCCTGCAAGGTGTTGCTCCCGGCCGCCGCGCTGACCTGCTCGATCACCTCGGGGTCGTGCGCCACCATCAGTTCATACAGGCTGGCAGGCTCCTGCACATTGGCCAGCACCACACCGGTGTCGAGGCCATCGGCCGCCATGCGAATGACGAAACGCACCGCTTCCAGGGCGACAGCAGAGCCATCAAAAGGCAAAAGGATCTTCATGTTTTCTCCAAAAATTCAAGGGGGCCTGCGGGCCAGGCGGCTTACTTTTTCCAGCAGTCGCTGGTTGACTGCAGGTGAGACAAATTTATCCACTTCACCCCCCAGTGTGGCAATTTCACGCACAAAGGTGCTGGAAATAAACTGGTACTTGTCGCCGGGGGTCAAAAACACGGTTTCAACGTCAGGCATCAGGCTGCGGTTCATGCCTGCCAATTGAAATTCGTAATCAAAATCGGTCACGGCGCGCAGGCCCCGCACCATCGCCTTGGCGCCACAGGAGACCACAAAGTCACGCATCAAGCCATCAAAACTTGCCACTTGCACGCCAGCATAGGGTTTGACCGCCTCACGCGCCATGTCGAGTCGTTCCTCAAGTGAAAACATGGCCTTTTTGTGGTGCCCTGCCGCCACCGCCACAATCACATGACTGAACAACTGGGCCGCACGGCGCACCACGTCCTCGTGGCCCAGGGTGATCGGATCAAAGGTACCCGGATAAACGGCGATCAGATCATTGGCCATGGCAAATAGTGAGTTTCAGTGGTCATGCGGACATTATGAACCCGCTGGCGCGGGGACTGATTCGATGCGCTTGAGCAAATGCGCGTGCACCATGCCCGCCTTGAGGTGACGATGCAGCTGCAAACCCAGCGCCTGCAGCTGCTCGTCAGACCAGCGTTTGGGCGCCTCCAGATAAAGAAAACCGGTGGCTTTCAGCGCCGGGGCCGCAGCTTGCGCGGCGGCTTCAAACAATTCCGAGTCAAAGGGTGGATCCAGAAAGATCAGGTCCAGACCGCCAGCGGGTGCGTGGCGCAGCGACGCCACCGCTTCGCCACGCACCACCTGAACGGCATCCGCCTTCAACTGTGTTTGCACACGTCTGAGTTGCGCCACCAGTGCAGCATCCTGCTCGACCAGCAGCACCTGCGCGGCACCGCGTGACGCAGCCTCAAAGCCCAACGCCCCCGTGCCGGCAAAAGCATCCAGACAGCGCCAGCCGCTCAGGTCCTGCCCCAACCAGTTGAACAGGGTTTCCCGCACCCGATCCGGTGTCGGGCGCAAACCGGGCTTGTCGGCCACTTGCAATTTGCTGCGCTTGTACTGGCCGCCAATGATGCGCACTTCATGGCTTTGCACCGCGCGCGGACGAGGTGCCCGGGGGGGACGATCTTTGGGTTCTGAGGGGGCTCGCTTCATGCCCGGCATCTTACCCGCGGAAACCCCTCCAGAGGACTCACGTGGGCGCTCCTCCTGCCCCACCCAGCACCACGGTCACCATCTTCCCGGGCTGGAGCTTGCGCTGGAAGGCCGCCTTGACATCAGCCCGTGTGATGCCCTGAACGCGCTGCGTCCAGGTGTCAAGATAATCGAGCGGCAAGTTGTTCCAGGCGATGTTGACCACGTTGTCAAGCAGTTTGCGGTTGCTGTCCAGACGCAGGGCAAAACCGCCGATCAGGTTGTCCTTGGCGGCCTGCAGCTCGGCCTCGGTGGGGCCATCGGTGACAAAGCGGGCCAGCACCTCGCGTGATACCTGCAAGGCCTGATCGGCCTGGTCGGGGCGGGTTTGCAAGCCGATGGTGAAAGCGCCCGCATGCAGCCCGGGTTCAAAGTAGCTGTAGACGCTGTAGCTCAAGCCCCGTTTTTCCCGCACCTCATGCGTCAGCCGCGAGACAAAACCACCGCCCCCCAGGATGTAATTGCCCACCAGCATGGCAAAAAAATCAGGGTCGTTGCGTTTGTAGCCAGGCTGGCCCAGCAGCACATGGGCCTGGGCCGAGTCAAACGCGATGCGCTGCTCGCTGGCCTGCTTCAGCGGCGCCACCTCAGCCAGCGCAGGCAGCGCCGGGCAGGAAGCTGCCGCTGCTGTCTCTGGCCCCGCCAGTCTGGCAAGCAGTTGTGTCACCAGCGTGTCGGCCTGCGCACGCGTCAAGGCCCCCACCAGCGTGACTTTGGCGCGGCAAGGCTGAATCGACTGCCGATAGAGGGCCGCCATGTGCGAGGTCTCGATGCGCTGCAAACTGGCCTCGGTCGTGTCATAACCATAAGGGTGCGAACCGTAAACAGCCTGGTCGAACGCGCGCTGGGCCAGCGTCGCCGGACGGGTATTGGCCTCCTTGATGGCAGCAATCATGGTTTCGCGCTCGCGCTGCCAGACGTTCTGGGGGAAAGCCGGCTCGGCGAGTTGCCGCGCCGCCAGTTGCACGGCCTGAGACAGCAAATCAGGGTAGGTCAGCGAGCGCAGCGCAAAGCTCATGCGGTCGCTGCTGGCGTGGCCGCCAAAGCTCGCGCCCAGGTCGGCCCAGGCCTCACCCAGCGCGTTTTCGTCCAGCGCCGCTTCGCCCCGCGCCGGGTTGGCCAGCACGCCCATGCCGCTCAGACTGGCGGTCACACTGGCCAGCCCGGCTTGTTCGGCCGGATCGCGGCGGCTGCCGGCATCAAAGTCAAGCTGGACATCGACCATCGGGATGGCGTGGCTTTGCACCAGAAACACCTGGGCGCCGCTGGGCTGGATCCAGTGCTCAATGGCAATGCCGGCCATGGCGGCCTGCATATACAAAAGACTGGCCAAGGCGGTCAACACCGCGTGAAGCGTTATTTTTTTGAGCGTGATCATGGATTCAATCTGGAATTGTTTTAATGTCTGCTGCCAGCTGGTGCGGTGCGCGGTTTACCGGTTTTGTCCAACGGCTGCGGCAGCAAGCGGGCCACGGTCAACTGATCGTCGCCAAAGTATTTTCCCGCCACCGCCCTGACCTGTTCCGCCGTCACGGCGCGCAGGCGCTCAATCAAACGTTCATGGGCATCCAGCGGCTGGTCCTGGACCCAACTGGTGCCCAATTCGCGCGCCTGGTTAAATACTGAATCGAGCTTGTAAACCGCACTGGCCACCCATTGGGTTTTGACGCGGGCAAGCTCGGCCTCTGAGACACCTTCAGCGGCAATGCGTGCCACCTGCGCGCGCAGTGCGGCCTCCACCTGCTCAGCTGTTTTGCCCGGGGCAGGCACCCCCGACAACAGGAACAACTGCGGGCCACGTCCCCACAAACCGTTGTCGGCGCCGGCGCTGTCGGCCACCCGGTCGGCGCCCTGGGTCAGGGCGCGCTCCAGCCGGGCGCCGCTGTAGCCGTCGAGCACGGCAGACAACACAGTCAGTGCCAGCGCGTCGGATTCGTCCTGCCCGCCCTTAAAGGACTGGAACGATGGCACTTTAAACGCCAATGTCACCATGGCCTGCTCGGCCGGCGCTTTGATGGCGATCCGTTTGAGGCCTGTTTGCGCGGGCTCCACGCGCGGTTTGCGTTCGGGCACCGCCCGCGCGGGAATGTGCCCATAGTATTTTTCAGCCAGGCGGCGCACCTCCGCCACCTCCACATCACCCGCCACCACCACGGCGGCATTGGCCGGCACATACCAGCGCTGGTAAAAAGCGCGGGCATCGTCGGGCGTCAGGGATTCCAGGTCACTCATCCAGCCAACAATCGGGCGGCGGTACGGTGAGGCCACGAAAACAGCCGCATGCAGGGCTTCATTCATGAGCGCCCGCGGGTTGTCGTCGGTGCGCAGGCGGCGCTCTTCCTTGACCACTTCAAGCTCTTTTTTAAATTCCTCGTCGGACCACTGGTTATTGGCAAAACGGTCGGCTTCAAGCGCCATCACATCGGCCAGTCGGGCAGCAGGGATTTGCTGGTAATAGCCGGTGTAGTCCTGGCTGGTAAACGCGTTGTCGCGTCCGCCCAGGGCCGCCACACGGCGCGAAAACTCACCGACCGGAACGCTGGGCGTGCCTTTGAACAGCATGTGCTCCAGCACGTGCGCCACACCCGAGCTGCCATCCACTTCGTCCATCGAGCCGGCGCGCAGCCACAGCATGTGCACGGCCGTGGGGGCGCGCCGGTCGGGTTTGACGATAAGACTCATGCCGTTGGCCAGCATGAACTGCTGGGCCTGGACAGGGGGTGACGCGGGCGCAACAGATGCCTGGGCACTGGCAGTCGACAGGGTGGCCCAGACCAGCCATGCAGCACCCAGACGGGTCAAGTTTCGGGGGTTCAAATCAGGTGCGTTGTGTTTCATAGAATGCAGTGATACCACGAACCAAAAAAATGTTCAGTTTTTTCAAAAAAAAGCCCCCTGCCCCACACCCTGCCGTCGCCAGCGCCATCCCGGATGCGCTGGCCCAACCCGCCACGACGCCAGTGCCCGATGCCGTGCCGGAGTCACCGCTTGCGGCCTCCGGCCAGGCGCTCACGGCAGAATCTTCGTCCCCCCCCGAGCGCAAATCCTGGATCGACAAGCTCAAGGCGGGTTTGCGCAAAACCGGCAGCAGCATTGCCACTGTCTTCACCGGCACACAGATTGACGATGCACTCTATGAAGACCTGGAGACCGCCCTGCTGATGGCCGACACCGGCGTCAAGGCCACCGAGCATTTGCTGCAAGACCTGAAACGCCGCGTCAAGGAGAGCAAAACCACCGACCCGGCTGCCGTCAAGGGCCTGCTGGTGGCGTCCCTCACCGAACTGCTGGCGCCGCTACAAAAATCACTGGAGATCGGCCGTTTCAAACCCACCGTGATCATGGTCGCCGGTGTCAATGGCGCGGGCAAAACCACCTCCATTGGCAAGCTCACGCGGCATCTGGCCGTCAACCATGCCAGCGTGCTGCTGGCCGCTGCCGACACCTTCCGGGCGGCGGCGCGCGAGCAATTGGGCGTCTGGGCTGACCGCACGGCGGTGGACATCATCAGCCAGGAAGGCGGCGACCCGGCTGCCGTCGCCTTCGATGCGGTGAGCGCCGGCAAGGCCCGTGGCCGCGACGTGGTGCTGGTGGACACCGCCGGACGGCTGCCCACCCAGTTGCACCTGATGCAGGAGCTGGTCAAGATCAAACGCGTGATCCAGAAAGCCGGTCCAGCGCGTGACAACCTGACTGAAGCCGCCAGCACGACCGATGAACCCGCCATCGCCACACCGCCCCACGAGGTGCTGCTGGTGATCGACGGCAACACCGGGCAAAACGCACTCACGCAGGTCAAGGCCTTTGATGACGCGCTGGGTTTGACCGGCCTGATCGTGACCAAGCTCGACGGCACCGCCAAGGGCGGCGTGCTGGCCGCCATTGCGCGTGAGCGCCCCATCCCCGTGTATTTCATCGGTGTCGGTGAAAAACTGGAGGACCTGGAAACCTTCAACGCCCGTGAATTTGCCCAGGCGCTGCTGTCCTAACCCCCGCGCCGAACCTTCCACACCCTGACCCACATGACAACACTGCTCCCCCATATCCAGATCGACACCGCCCCCAAGCCCAGCGCCGCCGTGATCTGGCTGCATGGCCTGGGCGCTGATGGCAATGACTTTGCCGGCCTGGTGCCCGAGCTTGACCTCACTGGCTGCCCCGCCATCCGTTTCATTTTTCCGCATGCCCCCGAGATCCCCGTCACCATCAACGGCGGCTATGTGATGCCCGCCTGGTACGACATCCTCGGCACCGACCTGATCAGTCGCCAGGACGCAGCGGGCATTCGGACGTCAGAAAAGGCGATCACGGCACTGATCGAGCGGGAAATGGCGCGCGGCATCCCGGCCAGCCGCATTGTGCTGGCCGGATTCTCGCAAGGCTGTGCCATGGCGCTGCACACCGGGCTGCGCTTTCCCCAGGCACTGGCCGGTATCATGGCGCTGTCGGGCTACCTGCCGCTGGCCGAGCACTTTGCAGCGGAGCGCACCGCGGCCAATGCCCACACCCCGATCTTCATGGCGCACGGCAGCCAGGACCCGGTGGTGGCCCCCGCCCGTGGCGAAGCCAGTCGCGACCTGCTGGTCAAACTGGGTTACCCGGTGCAATGGCACAGCTACCCGATGCCGCACAGCCTGCACCCGCGTGAAGTTGCCGACATCGCCGTTTTTCTGAGTCAGGTGCTGGCCCCTCAAGTGACCTGAAAACAACCGCCGTTCGCTGGTTTCAACGAGTTCTACAAGCGGGACGTGAAAAAAGTGAAAATAGCGCTTGATTTGCTGAAACGCGTGTGCACATGCAGGAACCTTTAACTTAAGCTTTCAACCACTTTATGGCAACCGAAAAAACAAAAGCCACCAAGGAATTTGTCTTTGAGTGGGAGGGCAAGGACCGCAACGGAAAACAGGTCCGGGGGGAAACCCGCGCCGGGGGCGAAAACCAGGTGCAGTCCTCCTTGCGACGCCAGGGCATCATGCCCCTCAAGATCAAAAAAAGGCGCATGAGCGCGGGCAAGTCCATCAAGCCCAAGGACATGGCCATTTTTACGCGCCAGTTGGCCACCATGATGAAAGCCGGTGTGCCGCTGCTGCAGGCCTTTGACATTGTCGGCCGGGGCAACCCCAACCCGAGTGTGACCCGGCTGCTCAACGACATCCGCAACGATGTCGAAACCGGAACCTCGCTGAGTGTGGCGTTTCGCAAGTACCCGCTGTACTTTGACAACCTGTACTGCAACCTGGTCGAGGCCGGCGAAGCGGCAGGTATCCTGGACCAGTTGCTGGACCGGCTGGCGGTTTACATGGAAAAAACCGAGGCCATGAAATCCAAGATCAAATCGGCCCTGATGTACCCCATCTCGGTGCTGGTCGTGGCTTTTGTCGTGACCGCCGTGATCATGATTTTTGTGGTGCCGGCGTTCAAGGAGGTGTTTTCCAATTTTGGCGCAGACCTGCCCGGACCGACCCTGGCGGTGATCGCCATCAGCGAGATTTTCGTGCAGTACTGGTGGCTGATTTTTGGCGGCATCGGTGGCACGATTTATTTTTTCATGCAAGCCTGGCGGCGCAACAAGAAAATGCAGGTCATCATGGACCGCATCATGCTGAAATTGCCCATCTTCGGGGTGCTCGTGGAAAAATCCTGCATTGCCCGCTGGACGCGAACCCTGTCCACCATGTTTGCCGCCGGCGTGCCGCTGGTCGAGGCGCTGGACTCGGTGGGTGGAGCTGCAGGCAACTCGGTGTTTGAGATGGCCACCGTCAAAATCCAGCAGGAAGTCTCCACCGGCACGGCGCTTACACAGGCCATGACCAACGTCAACCTGTTCCCCTCGATGGTGCTGCAAATGTGCGCCATCGGCGAAGAATCGGGCTCCATCGACCACATGCTGGGCAAGTCAGCCGACTTCTATGAAGCGGAAGTGGACGACATGGTGGCGGGCATATCGAGCCTGATGGAACCCATCATCATCGTGATTCTGGGCACTGTCATTGGCGGCATTGTGGTGGCCATGTACCTGCCCATCTTCAAGCTCGGTCAGGTGGTCTGATGATAGGGATACAAAGTCTGGACGCGGGCCTGCTGGGCATTTTGGGCCTGCTGATCGGCAGCTTTCTCAATGTCGTTATTTACCGCCTGCCGGTCATTCTGGAAGCCCAGTGGCAAGCCGAATGCGCCGACATGCAGGGAAAAACCTTGCCGGAAAAAGCGCCCTTCAGCCTGCTCGTGCCGCGCTCGCGCTGCCAAAGTTGCGATCACCAGCTGGCCTGGTTTGAAAACATTCCGGTGCTGAGTTACCTGGTGCTGCGCGGGCGCTGCGGCCATTGCCAGGCGGGCATCAGCCTGCGCTACCCGCTGGTTGAACTGGCCACCGGTCTGCTCTTCCTGTGGTGTGGCTGGCAATGGGGTGCGACGGCGACCGCCCTGGTCTGGTGTGGTTTCTGTGCTGCCCTGGTGGCGCTCGGCATGATTGACTGGGACACCACCTTGTTGCCCGACGACATCACGCTGCCGCTGCTGTGGGCCGGCCTGGCTGTTGCCGCCCTGCAACTGGGCAACGTCAATCTGAACGATGCCTTCTGGGGCGCAGTGGCGGGTTACCTGTCGCTCTGGCTGGTGTACTGGGCCTTCAAACTGGTCACCGGCAAGGAAGGCATGGGTTATGGCGACTTCAAGCTTTTTGCCGCCCTGGGCGCCTGGTTTGGCTGGCAGGCGCTGATTCCCATCATCCTGATGGCTTCCGTGATCGGCGCCGTGGTGGGTATCGCCATGAAATTCTCGAAAAATCTGCGCGAAGGTGGCTATGTCCCGTTTGGCCCGTTTTTGGCGGGTGCCGGACTGACCGCCTTGCTGGCGGGCCCCAACGCCATGCTCAAGGCCGTCGGCTTGTAAAACGTGCGCGCACCGTTTCATGTCGGGTTGACGGGTGGCATTGGCAGCGGCAAAAGCACCGTGGCGGCCCTGCTGGCCCAATTGGGTGCCGCCATCGTGGATGCCGATGCCATCGCCCGTTCGCTCACCGCTCCCGGCGGTCTGGCGGTAGCGGCCATCACCCAACAATTTGGCCCCGAATTCATTTCCGCCGATGGCGCCATGGACCGCGAGCGCATGCGTACCCTGGCCTTCAGCGACCCCGGCGCCAAGCAACGCCTGGAAGCCATCATCCACCCGCTGGTGGCCGAAGAAACCCGGCGCCAGGCCGGTGCCGCCGAGCAGGCGGCTTACCCCTGCCTGGTGTTTGATGTGCCCTTGCTGGTGGAGTCAGTCAGCTGGCGACAAAAAGTGGACCATGTGCTGGTGGTGGATTGCCTGGCAGAAACCCAGATCACGCGGGTGATGGCACGCAATGGACTGGCGCGTGCGGCGGTCGAGGCCATCATCGCCGCCCAAAGCAGTCGCCTGCGCCGTTTGCAGGCGGCTGACAGCGTGATTTTCAACGATGGCCTGACGCGTGAGGGTTTAAGCGCCGAAGTGACAGCCCTGGCGCCCCGCTTCAAGCTATCATTAGTCCCAGCAAACTGATCGATTGAATAGCGTGATCCTTTACGAATACCCATTGCAAGAACGCATTCGCACTTATTTGCGACTGGAACATCTTTTCATCCAATTGCAGCAATTGTTGCCGCGCGTGACGGCCATGGATCACCACTTTGCGCTGGCAAGCATGTTCGAAATCCTGGAAGTCAGCACGCGCGCCGACCTCAAATCCGATCTGCTCAAAGACCTCGACAAGCAACAACATACCCTCGACAGGTACCGCGGCAACCCGGCCATTGCCGAGGCAGCGCTCGATGAAGTGATCCAGCAACTGGACCAGTGCTTTGAAGCCCTGAACAACCGGCCCGGCAAAGTGGGGCAAGCCCTGACCGAAAACGACTGGCTCATGGCCATTCGCAGTCGCATCGTCATTCCGGGTGGCACCTGCGGCTTTGATCTGCCCACTTACCACGCCTGGCAGCACAAGTCCCCTGCTTTTCGACAAGCCCAATTGCAGCAATGGGCCCTGTCGCTGAAGCCCATGGCCGATGCCGTGCACGTCTTGCTCAAGTTGTTGCGCGGCTCCGGCGCACCACAAAAAGTCATCGTCAACAACGGCCAGCTGCAACAAAGCCTGCCCCAGGGACGCACCTTTTTGTTGCTGCGGCTGGCGCTCGATGACAGCCTTGAACTGGTGCCCGAAATCAGCGGCAACCGGCTGATGGTGTCGGTGCGACTGCTGCACCAGGATCAAGACAATCGGCTGCAAGCCATCAACGAAGATGTCAGCCTGGAGCTGGCCTTGTGCGCATGAGCAATCCCGCCAGGCAAGCCAGCATCCCGGTCAAAATCGTCACCTGTCCGGGTTGTGGCGGTGCCAGTGTCTACGCTGCCACCAACCCCTATCGGCCGTTTTGCAGCGAGCGCTGCAAACAGATCGACCTGGGCGCCTGGGCCAGCGAGCAGTTTGCCGTGCCGGCCGCGGCCCCGCCAGAAGACTTTGCGCCGGAATAAAAGAGCTTAGCGGGTGGTTCTCGCTTGAACCGGCGTGGTAACCGGCAGGGGCAGCTGACGATTTCTGGTACGCCAGTATGAGGAAGCCGCCAAAGACTTCTGCTGAGCGGGCCGCACTAACGAATTAACGAACCAGCCAATCAGCGTTTACCCAGCAGTAGAACCTGCTTTTTCGTGTTCTTCGGCCAGCCACTGCAGCACCGGCACGGTTCCAGGCAGCACCGGGCTCACCGACACAGGAAGGCGCTGCCAGGCAAAGGACTGGGCCTCGCGCATTTGCAGCTCACCCGACCAATGCCACACTTTGCAAAAATGCAGTCGCACCAGCGCGTGCGGGTAATCCACCAGTTCCTGCCGCCAGGGTTCAATCTGGTCAATGTGAATACCAAGTTCCTCCTGGAGCTCACGTTGCAGCGCCTGCTGCACCGACTCGCCCGGCTCGAACTTGCCGCCGGGAAACTCCCAGTAACCGGCGTACACCTTGTCAGCGGGGCGCGACGTCAGCAAAAAGTTGCCGTCCTGCCGGATCAGCACACCCACGGCCACATCAACCACGGCCCGGTCGACGCCACCGACCCGCGGCACGGCGGCGTCGGCCACCAGCGCTGCGGGGCTGTTGTCAGTCAGGCTCATGCCGCAACAGCGTGCTGGCCTGCGTAGTCCAGGGCAAACTGGTAGGCGACACGGCCGCTGCGTGAACCCCGCTCCAGCGCCCACACCAGGGCCTGCGCGCGTGCCGCCTCGATGGCCGGCAGCGCGACACCCATGGCGCCGAGCCACTGGGCCA
>NZ_JAMPXE010000211.1 GCF_023701345.1 Rhodoferax sp.
GCACAGCGCAACTGGTACTTTTTTTCCATCTGCTGAATGGCCAGCAAAATGTCGGCCACGCGCTTGCGCGGAATCGTGCTGTCCATGCACATGTAGTCGGGGCTGATACGGCCGCTGGCGGGAAACGCGTTTTTGCGTCCGCTCCAGAACTTCAGGCGCTCCTGTTCGTTCTGGCTGATCGCAACTTTGGTGGCACCGGCGGCCAGCAGCACGTCACTCATGCGGCCAATTTCTTCTTCGACTTCTTCCGGGGTGCCGTCACTCTCGCACAGCAAAATCGCCTCGGCGCTCAGGTCGTAGCCGGCGTGCACGTAGTCTTCTACTGCCGCCGTCATGGGCTTGTCCATCATCTCAAGGCCGGCCGGGATGATGCCGGCGGCAATCACTGCTGCGACGGCTTCACCGGCTTTGCGGATGTCATCGAAGCTGGCCATGATGCAGCGTGCCAGCATCGGTTTTGGGATAAGTTTGACGGTCACTTCAAGCACCACCGCCAGCATGCCTTCCGAGCCAATCACCACGCTCATCAGGTCGTAGCCGGGCGCGTCCAGCGCGTCCGAGCCGAATTCAACCGGCTCGCCTTCCATGCTGAAACCTTTGATCTTGACGATGTTGTGCAAGGTCAGGCCATATTTGAGGCAGTGCACGCCACCCGAATTCTCGGCCACGTTGCCGCCTATGGTGCAGGCAATCTGGCTGCTGGGGTCCGGTGCGTAATACAGTCCCAGCGGTGCCGCCGCCTCGCTGATGGCCAGGTTGCGCACACCGCATTGCACCACTGCCGTGCGCGACACCGGGTCAAGTTTCAGGATTTTGTTGAACTTGGCCATCGACAGGGTCACACCCAGGGCGTTCGGCATGGCGCCGCCCGACAGGCCGGTGCCGGCGCCGCGCGCGACCACCGGAACATTCAGGGCGTGGCAGGTTTTGAGCACCGCGGCCACCTGGGCTTCATTCTCTGGCAGCGCCACCACCAGCGGGCGCTGACGGTAGGCGGTCAAACCGTCGCACTCGTACGGCGTCGTGTCCTCGCTGTTCCAGAGCAGGGCGTGGGCAGGCAAATGGGCAGACAGCCCTTGTACGACCTGCGCCTGACGCTCTGTTCTTTGCAGGGCTGAAAATTCTTGGGGCATCGCAGAGGCGTTCATCTGAATCCTTGTAGTAACCGGTTTTGCTGAATCGGGTTGCAGAGCCACGACTTTAATGCTTGCCGCAGGCATCGCCGTTGAGCATTTTTATAAACCTTGTTGAAATTCCTCAAGCCAGGCTTTGTTGCAGCCAATCAGAAAATGCGACACATTCCCAGCGCTCCATCATGCCGGTGCGCCAGCACAGGTAGTGGGCATGTGGGCTGGGCACATTGCTGGCAAAGACCTCGCTGGTGCCCAGGCGGACCAGCGAGCCGTTTTCCAGCCAGGGTTGGGCCAGCTTGAGTCGAATCAGCGCGATGCCCATGCCGGCAGCCGCACCATCGCACATCAGACCGACATCGTTGAACTGTGAGCCCTCGGTGGGTTCGGGCCAGTCCAGCCCGCGGGCGGCAAACCAGGTACGCCAGGGCTCCAGCGGGCTGCGCAACAATTCCTCGCCCTCCAGGTCTTGCGCCACCTCAAATGGGCCGTGTTCGCGCACAAAGGCAGGTGAAGCCAGGGGCGTGACCTCGTCCTTGAGCAGGCAAAAATACTCGACATCGGCGTAGCGGCCGGTGCCAAAACGGATCATCAGGTCGGCGTCTTCGGCGACCACGTCCAGCAGCGGAATGGAGATTTGCAGGGTGAGGTCAATCTCGGGGTAGGCCTCGGTGAACTGGCGCAGCCGCGGAATCAGAATGGCGCGCGCAAAGGTCGGCGTGACCGCCAGGCGCAGCTTGCGCTTGCCCGGCAGCGCCGCCGAACTGGGAAACTTCTGCAACATGGTCAGACCGTCGCGCACATGCGCGAGGTACGTCACGCCCTCGACGGTGAGCGAAAAATCGGCCCGGCCAAACAGCTTGGTGCCAATGATTTGCTCAAGCTGCTTGACGCGGTGGCTTACCGCACTGGGCGTGACGCACAGTTCTTCTGCCGTTTGCGTGACGCTGCGCAGACGCGCCAGCGCTTCAAATGTCAGCAGGCATTGAATGGGGGGGATGCGGACAATGGCCATGCCATGATTGTGGCAGCGGATGATTTGAATGCACTGCGTAGAATCCCTGCCCTATGACCGACCGCACCGCCGTACTATTCCAATACCTGATCCCCAAGCAAGTCATCACCTTGCTGGCCGGGCGCATTGCCCGTGCCCGGGGCGGCAGGCTCACCACCCGATTGATTGCCTGGTTTGTCCAGCGTTACCACGTCAACATGCAGGAGGCGGCGAACCCGGATATCGCCAGCTACACCTCCTTCAACGACTTCTTCACCCGCGCCCTCAAAGACGGTGCCAGGCCCCTGGCGCAAGCCGAGCTGATTTGCCCGGTGGACGGCGCCATCAGCCAGTTTGGCCGCATCGAAGGCCAGCAGATTTTCCAGGCCAAAGGGCACCACTACAGCAGCACCGCGCTGGTCGGCGGTGATGCCGCATTGGCCGCGCAGTTTGACAACGGCCACTTTGCCACGCTGTACCTGAGCCCGCGCGACTACCACCGCATCCATATGCCGTGCGCCGGGCGTTTGTTGCGCATGATCTATGTGCCGGGCGATCTGTTTTCGGTCAACCCCGCCACCGCGCGCGGCGTACCCGGCCTGTTCGCCCGCAATGAGCGCTTGGTCTGCGTGTTTGAGGGCGCTCATAGGCCGTTTGTGCTGGTGCTGGTGGGCGCCACCATTGTGGGCAGTATGGCCACCACCTGGCATGGTGGGGTCAATGCCCCGCGTCCGGGTTGTTTGAGTGAATGGCGCTATGACCGCGAGCGCATCACGTTCCAGCAGGGCGACGAGATGGGCCGCTTCTTGCTGGGCTCCACGGTGGTCATGTTGTTCCCGCAGGGGCCATTGCAGTTCAACCCGGCCTGGCAGCCGGGCGGCGCGATCCGGCTGGGTGAAATGATGGCGCAAGGCCTTTGACAAGCCGGGCCGACAGGGCTGCCATCCCCTGCGTTTCCTGCCAATCGCCCTTGGTTGGATTGGGCCGATAAATTCGCAGGTGTGCCTCTATCGTCATGACGACATCCTTTGCAAAAGCTGTTTAAGCGGTTTCCCCGAGGCGGCCATCGCGGAAATCGCTCAGCGCCTGGTAAATCTCATCCTGCGAGTTCATCACAAAAGGGCCGTACTGAACAATGGGCTCCTTCAGAGGCTGGCCCGAGATCAGCGGCACCCTGGCGGGTTCAGGCGTTCTTCAAAAAGCGGGTTCAGGC
>NZ_JAMPXE010000212.1 GCF_023701345.1 Rhodoferax sp.
CCCACAAAACAGGCGACATCGTGCGCATATCAGCGCCGCAACTCGGCACCCTGGTCAACCGCATGCAGCCCACCGACGCCTGTGCGCCGTGGACCTTTGGCTGCTCCCACCTGATGCGCAACCTGGCCCAGCGCGGACTGCTGACATGAACGAATGTGTGCCCTGGCAAGTTGGCGCGGTGATGTGATGCGCAACAGAAAGGATGCCTCATGATTTTGGTTGCCGGCTCGGCCAACCTGGACTTTGTGGTGCGGGCTGCACACATTCCCGCGCCCGGCGAGACCGTGCTGGGGCAAGGCTTCACCACCTACCCGGGTGGCAAGGGTGCCAACCAGGCGGTGGCCTGCGCCCGCGCCGGTGGCGCTGCCACCGCGATGTTGCTGGCCCTGGGGAACGATGCCCATGCCCTGCCCCTGCTCGCTTCGCTGGAAAGTGTCCGGGTTCGGCTGCACACGTTGCGCAGCCCCGACCAAGCGACAGGTTGCGCCTTTATCTGCGTCGCCGACAACGCAGAAAACGCCATCACGGTCGCGCCAGGGGCCAACCTGTGCCTGCAAAGCCAGCACCTGCCCGAACTGCAGGACGTCAGTCACTTGCTGATGCAGCTCGAAATACCCATCACCACCGTGACCGCTTACGCGCAACGCGCGCAAGCCAGCGGTGTGCAGGTGGTCCTCAACGCTGCACCAGCGCAAGGCTTGCCGCCCGAGTTGCTGCAAGCGGTGGACCTGCTGGTGGTGAATGAAGGTGAGCTGCGTGCCCTGGTGACGCACCCCGGAACGGTGGTCGCCATGCTGCGGCAGCTCGAGGTGCCCTCGGTGGTGGTCACCCTGGGCCAACGGGGTTGCATCGCACGGCAGCAAGATGCTTATGTGCTGCAACCCGCTTTCAAGATCGCACCGATTGACACCACGGGCGCGGGCGACACCTTCTGTGGCACGCTGGCGGCGCATCTGGGCCGGGGTGAAACGCTTGCCCAGGCCATGCGCACGGCCAGCGCCGCAGCCGCCTTGGCCTGTACCGCCAGCGGTGCGCAGTCGAGCATTCCAACAGCCATGGAGGTCGAGGCTTTCCTGGGCCAACAACCCGTGGTGGATCAATCACAGATCGATGCGCTCAAAAGCTACTGCGGCCTGGATGCCAGCTAACGCGGTCTGCATCATGAAAAAACCCCAAGGGCTTGCGCGCATTGGGGTTGTGATGGCACGGCCAGTAACGGCCGTTGATCGCAATCACATGTTGGCGATCATGACCTCACCAAATCCCGAGCAGCTCACCTGGGTGGCGCCGTCCATCAGGCGGGCGAAGTCGTAGGTGACTTTCTTGCTGGCAATCGAGCGCTCCATCGACTTGATGATGGCGTCGGCCGCTTCAATCCAGCCCATGTGGCGCAGCATCATTTCAGCCGACAGGATTTCAGAGCCCGGGTTCACATAGTCCTTGCCGGCATACTTGGGCGCCGTGCCGTGGGTGGCTTCGAAACAGGCAACGGAGTCGGACAGATTGGCGCCCGGGGCAATGCCAATGCCGCCCACTTGCGCTGCCAGGGCGTCAGACACGTAGTCGCCGTTCAGGTTCAGCGTGGCAATCACGCTGTACTCGGCCGGGCGCAGCAGGATTTGCTGCAGGAAGGCGTCGGCAATGCTGTCCTTGACGGTGATTTCCTTGCCCGTTTTCGGGTTCTTGAATTTGCACCACGGGCCGCCGTCGATCAGCTCGGCGCCAAACTCTTTTTGCGCCAGACCGTAGGCCCAGTCACGGAAGCCGCCCTCGGTGAATTTCATGATGTTGCCCTTGTGCACGATGGTCACGCTGGGCTTGTCGTTGTCGATGGCGTACTGGATGGCTTTGCGCACCAGACGCTCGGTGCCTTCGCGCGACACCGGTTTGATGCCAATGCCGGAGGTGTTGGGGAAGCGGATCTTGGTGACGCCCATTTCGTCCTGCAGGAACTTGATGAGCTTTTTCGCTTTGGCCGATTCGGCCTCGAACTCGATACCGGCATAGATGTCTTCCGAGTTTTCACGGAAGATCACCATATTGGTCTTGTGCGGCTCCTTGACCGGGCTGGGCACGCCTTCAAAATATTGAATTGGGCGCAGGCAGACGTAGAGATCGAGCTCCTGGCGCAAGGCCACGTTGAGCGAACGGATACCGCCGCCCACAGGAGTGGTCAACGGACCCTTGATGGACACCACATACTCGCGCAAGGCCTGCAGGGTTTCTTCGGGCAGCCAGACATCGGGGCCGTAAATCTTGGTCGATTTTTCGCCGGCATAGACTTCCATCCAGTGGATTTTCTTCTTGCCGCCGTAGGCCTTGGCCACGGCAGCGTCCACCACCTTCATCATCACCGGTGTGATGTCAAAACCGGTGCCATCACCTTCGATAAAAGGAATGATGGGCTGGTCTGGCACATTCAATGAGTAGTCTGCATTGACGGTGATTTTCTGGCCTTCTGAGGGCACCTTGATATGCTGGTACATGGACTTGGGTCTCCGGTAGTTGATCAAAGGTCGCGGCATGGGCCAGCGATCAAACTGACCCGTGTTTTCAAACTTTTTTATTCTAGTCCGAATAAATGAAAAATACTGTCAAGCCCAGTCCAGGGTTGACGATGTCGCTTCATCTCCATGACATAATCCGCGAGGTTTTTTTACCATCTCAAGGAAATTTAAAATGAACAAACTTCTCGCTGCTCTGGTTGCTGGTCTTTTTGCTGTTGGCGCTTTCGCTCAAGCTGCCGCTCCTGCTGCCCCCGCTACGCCTGCCGTAAAAGCTACTCCTGCTGCACCAGCTGCAAAGGCTGAAGAAAAGGCTGCTGCCAAGACAGAGAAAAAGGCCGACAAGAAGGCTGCCAAAGCTGAAGCCAAGGCATCTGCCGCTTCTAAATAATCAGACCTTTTGGTTTGTCCAAATGCCCGCTTTTGCGGGCATTTTTTTTGAGTCAAAATCCTGCCATGAACACCGTTGTCAACAGACTGCTGTCCCTCACCCTCATTGGCTGCAGCGTGAGTCACGCCCAGCAAACGCCGCAAATGGATTTGCCCCGCGTCAAACTCACGGCGGGCATGTACCTGGTGGACGCCCAGGTGGCGGCCACCCCGCAACAGCGCGCCACCGGTCTCATGTTTCGCCGGCAAATGCCGCAGGCTGAGGGCATGCTGTTTGTCTTTGAGCAAGCCGGCGAACAATGCTTCTGGATGAAAAACACCTTGCTGCCCTTGAGTGCTGCCTTTGTGGCCGATGACGGCACCATCGTCAACCTGGCCGACATGAAGCCGCAAAC
>NZ_JAMPXE010000079.1 GCF_023701345.1 Rhodoferax sp.
ACACCGCTGAAATGCTGGCCGGTGCCATCCGTGAAACCAGTGCCGGCGAGATCGAGGCGGCGCACGCCTACGGCATGAGCCGCTTCCAGACCATGCTGCGGGTGGTGCTGCCCAGCGCCATGCGCCGCACCCTGCCCGCCTACAGCAACGAGGTGGTGATGATGCTGCACAGCACCAGTCTGGCCAGCGCGGTACCCAATATGCTCGACATCACGTCAGCGGCCAGCCGCATTTATGCCACCTACTATCTGCCGTTTGAGGCCTATCTGGCAGCCGCCGCCATTTACCTGACGGCGTCGTTCTGCCTGATCGGTTTTTTCCGCTTCTCGGAAGGCCGCCTGCTGGCGTATCTGTCCCCGCGCAGAGATTGACACAGGAATTGTTGACCCATGCAACGCATTGACCACCCGCTGCTTTCGCCGAGCCTGGGCAGCCACAAGACCCTCACCAGCTTTCACTTTGGCAAGCCAGGCAGTGGTCGCAAAATTTACATCCAGGCCAGCCTGCACGCCGAGGAACTGCCCGGCATGCTGGTGGCGCACCACTTGCGCGCGCTGTTGGAAGCGGCCGAGGCAGCCGGACAGATTCGGGGGGAAATTGTGCTGGTGCCGGTGGCCAACCCAATCGGCCTGGCGCAGCGGCTGGACCACAAACCCATGGGCCGTTTTGAGCTCGATACCTCGGAAAACTTCAACCGCCACTACCCGGACCTGGCTGCGGCAGTAGCGCCTGCGGTGATGAACCAGCTCGGTGACGACGCCAAAGACAATGCCAGACTGGTGCGGCGCGCCATGGCCGATTACCTCGGACAGTGGCAGCCTGGCACCGAACTGCAAAGCCTGCGCCGCACCCTGCTGCTGCTGGCGCATGACGCCGACTTCATGCTCGACCTGCATTGCGACTGCGAAGGTGTGCTGCACTTCTACACCGAAGAAGCCTGCTGGCCCCACATCCAGGAACTGGCGCACTTTTTGGGCGCCGAGGCGATATTGCTGGCCAAAAGTTCGGGCAATCGGCCCATTGACGAATGCCTGTCAGGCGCCTGGTGGCAGCTCGCCGAGCGCCTGCAAGCCAGCGGCTGTCAGGCGCCGCTGCCGCAAGCCTGCTGCAGCACCACCATTGAACTGCGCGGCGAGCTCGATGTAGGCCACGCCTGGGCTGAAATGGATGCGCAGGCGATCATGGGCTGGCTGCAGTTCATCAAGGTTCTGGCTGGCCAGCCAGCACCGCCTGTGCCTGCACCCAGATGCCCGGCCACGCCGCTGGCAGGCTCTGAAACCCTGAAAGCCCCAGGCCCCGGCATCGTGGTATTTGCCGCGGAAGTGGGCCAGCAGCTGCAAGTCGGTGATCTGGTGGCCGAAATCATTGACCCCATTGCCAACACCACCCAGCGTGTGACCGCAGGCGTGGCCGGCGTGTTTTACGCCCGCATCCGTGACCGCTACATCACCGCCGGCGGTGAACTCGGCAAGATTGCCGGCGCCCAGGCGTTTCGCAGCGGCGAACTGCTAGGTGCGTGATTGGCACACTGAACCATCCATAAATCAATGCCGTCATTGCGATACGCAAGTGAAGCAATCCATGGATCGCCACGCTGCGCTCGCGATGACAATCGAGAAATATTGCCATGACCACCACGCTCAAACTCCAGGTTGAAAACATCCACAAGCGCTTTGGCACCAACGAAGTACTCAAGGGCGTGTCGCTCACGGCGCATGCCGGCGATGTGATCAGCATCATTGGCAGCTCGGGTTCCGGTAAAAGCACGTTTTTGCGCTGCATCAACCTGCTCGAAAAACCGCACCAGGGCCGCATCAACGTGGCCGGGGAAGAACTGCTCTTGACGGCTGGCGCCAACGGCGAGTTGCACGCCGCCAACCCCAAACAACTGGCACGGCTGCGCACCAAGCTGGCCATGGTGTTCCAGCATTTCAACCTGTGGGCGCACATGACGGTGTTGCAAAACATCATTGAAGCGCCGGTGCATGTGATGGGTGTACCGCGCGACCAGGCCATCGAGACGGCGCGCAAGTACCTCGCCAAGGTCGGCCTCGAAGGCAAGGAAGACGCCTACCCGGCGCACCTCAGCGGCGGCCAGCAGCAGCGCGTGGCCATTGCCCGGGCGCTGGCCATGGAGCCCGAGGTGATGCTGTTTGACGAACCCACCAGCGCGCTCGACCCCGAGCTGGTGTCCGAGGTGCTCAAGGTCATGAAAAACCTGGCGCTGGAAGGCCGCACCATGGTGGTGGTGACCCACGAGATGGGTTTTGCCCGCGAAGTCTCCAACCACCTGATCTTCTTGCACAAAGGCCAGATCGAAGAACAGGGCAACCCGACCCAGGTGCTGGGCAACCCGAAAAGCGTGCGGCTGGCGCAGTTTTTGTCGGGCAGCCTCAAATAGGATGCCACTCTGAGCCAAGCAGCATTGCCCGTGTCGCGCCGCCAGTTGTTGGCAGCCGGCATGGGCTTGCCTTTATGGACCGCCACAGCGCAAGCCTTGCCCCGGCTGCCACTGCAGTTCCCGCGTGACCTCGGCAGCCACCCCGACTTTGCCATTGAATGGTGGTACATCACCGGCCAACTGCAGGCGGCGCAACGCCAGTTTGGTTTTCAGCTGACGTTTTTCAGGTCGCGGGTGCCGGCCACGCAAGGCATGCGCTCGGCCTTTGCCGCCAGGCACCTGATCTTTGCCCATGCCGCCGTCACCGACGTGGCGGACAAGCGCCTGCTGCACGACCAGCGCATTGCCAGGATGTCAGGCGATACGAAGGTCGATTTGGCTTCGGCCAGTGAAGCGGATACCGACGTGCAGTTGGGCGACTGGTCGCTCCGGCGCCATGGCAAGCGCTACCAGGCCAACGCCAGCGGCGCGGACTTCTCGTTTCAACTGGGCTTGCAGGAAACCCAGCCCCTGCTGCTGCAAGGCGACCAGGGCTGGTCACGCAAGGGGCCCGAGGCCCATCAAGCCAGCTTTTATTACAGCCTGCCGCAGCTACAGGCCAGCGGCCAACTCCGCCTGGGCGGGCAAAGCCTGCCCGTGCAGGGACAGGCCTGGCTGGACCACGAGTGGAGCAACTCGCTGATGCACCCGCAGGCGGTGGGTTGGGACTGGATCGGCATGAACCTGTTGGACGGCAGCGCGTTAACAGCTTTCAGGCTGCGCACCCAAGAAGGCGGCACGCTGTGGGCGGGCGGCTCGCTGCGCGCGGCGGGCGCAAGCAGCGCGGAAATATTTGATGCAACCGATGTCATCTTCACGCCCGAGCGCATCTGGAAAAGCCCGGCCAGCGGGGCTAGCTACCCGGTGCAGTGGTCGCTGCAGATCAGGCGCGCACAAGCCAACACGGGTTCGGAAGTGTTTGCGCGCTACACCGTCAAGGCCGTGATCGACAACCAGGAACTCGACAGCCGCCAGTCCACCGGCGCCATTTACTGGGAGGGCTTGAGCGAACTGCTGGACAGCCTTGGCGAACTGGTGGGGCGGGGCTATCTGGAGATGACCGGGTACGCGAGTCCGTTGCGGCTTTAGGTTTCGAAGCATTGTTTGCAGGCCGAACTTATTCAGGCAGTTCGCCTTATTTAAAAATCACTGGAGGTATTTTTGTCCACATGATCATGAGCGCGTCCTGGTAAAGCAGTCCATTGGCTAACAGAGCTCTAGACGAGCTTTCTTGTTTGCAAATACGACTCCACAACCATACGGTTTTTCAGTACGATTTGATGTGCCTCTGGCCATTGATCACTCTCCTGGTTCAGTCCAAGGTGTTCGAGGATGTAAAACAACAACGCTTGTCGACAAACAATTCTTGCCTGCCCCTGCGTCATTCCGTAATCAAGCTCAATCGCTTGTCGATGGGATGTTGGCAACTTTGGATTTGGTTCAAGCACCAGCTCTACCATCGTGTGCCATTCACTATCTTCTTGGTGAGCAGGTGCAACGTCCTCGACTGGTTCAATCGTCAGAATCCGGGCAATCACAAAATCCCGAAACTGTTTGCGCAGGTGACAGTAGGCCCTGACGTGCCAACGGTACCCATCATGGGCAAAGGCATGCGGAGAGATTACTCGGGTCTGCGAGGCGACCTGCGTCATCGACTGGTACAGCACTTTCACAGAGTGCTGTTCTCGCATGGCGCTTAGCAGAGCCGTCAAGGTCTCTGCATTCAGCACCCTGCCCGGGGTTGGAACTATTGCAACCGGCGGCTGCCAGCCAATGAAGCTTGCGGTTTGCTCCAATACCCCCGCTTGAATGGCCAGTAACTCATTGAGGTACTGTGACGAATGACTGCTCGCAAACACTGGCTTGAACTTGGGCCCAGCAAGGTAAATGCGTGCGCTCCTGTCGTAGGACAAGTTTTCTGGCGCCAACTCAAGGTACTTTGCGATGTCTAATGACGCTTGGGGTACCGAGATGCCGAAGAACGCTGTGATGTCGCTGCGGTTAATCCGCCCATCCCATCGCAGTCGGAAGTCGATGAATTCGAGTCGCCGGTCTTGGCTCCAGAGGGAACTGGTCTTTGACCCGACGTCAGGTAGCGGAGGTTTCTTTGTCATGAAGGGTATTATGCACTAAACTAAAAAATATACGAATATAGTTTTTACTCGTATAATTAAAATACTCTATCAGGAGGATATACCTTTGTCAACAAGAACAACAAGCCCGCGGAGTTGCAAATTCGTCTGGCAACTCGGGCACCACTGCGTCCGAACGACTGCCCATCTCGCGAGCTATGAACGACGCTAACGAGCCAGGTTCTGGCGAGCCATTTACGTTGCCCGCTCCGGCTCAGGGGCTGCTCGACCTCTCGAGACAGCAGCGCAATCTGTTGCTGCTGCGACCCCTCTTTCAACTCGAGCTGAACAAGCACCGAGTCGGGGACGACTCTTCTGACGACAGAGGGGTACTTCAAAGCGTTGACACGCACTATTTGGTTCTCTGCGCGCTTGACCTGATGATGGAGGCCACAACAATTTCGATGGGCTGCATTCAGCAAGAGATACTGGACCACTTGGCTGAAATCGCAGGACGGATGAAAACCACCCTGTCCCTGGGACAACGGACTCGCGTGGCCGAAGTCGTGCTCGATGCGCTCGACAACAAAGCAAATACCTACAAAGAATTCGCCTTTGAGCACTTTGATGCGCTCAAAGGGACCAATCGGACGGTGCGTTTTCGTCTGGTTGTCTACGAGCCGGATTTCGAGGACGTCTACCGGTACCGGCCAACTGCAGAAGGCTATCTGGTTTACTTGGGCATGCTCGACCTCTCGCCGGAAGACACCCAGGAGATGATGGAAAAAATGTTGGACCTGCTGGTACAGCGAGGTCGATTTGAGGCTGCCTTGGAAATCGCCAAACGCGCACGCACGCTCTCCATCGAGTACCGCCAGCTCATTCGAGACCGGCTGCATCAGGCCTACCGTGCGCCGGGGTCTGTGAATTGGACGCGGGACATGAGCGCCAGCCTGGATAAGGCCCGCGGCCACGTTCGCCAGCGCCAAAGCGAAGACCAGCGCATGGAGGAATCGGTATCTGACGCGCTTCGTGCTGCCGATGAGCCGACTTCCCGCTCCAGCCTGGCCAAACTTCTGGCTGCCTTGCAGGGGGCCGGCTTACTGCGCTCTCAGTTGGTCAACGACATCGGGGCTGCTAATGAGCGGTTCCTGGAATCTCAGCGTTCGATGTTCCGTGCGCGCCGGGCAACTGGATTGCCTGACCTGGAATCCCGGTTGTTCCCTCAGTTGCTGGCGCTATCCTGCGAAGTACTTGCTGATGAAGCGGACCACGTAACCAGCGCGCTCTATCCGGCTGCTTGGCCGAAGGTCTATGACCTGAATACGCTTTTCTCCCTAATGCTTGAACAGCGTCCGGATGAAACCGGACCAGACGCTGATGATGGCGAAATCACCCGCTCTGAGCCACCAGAGCCCCAGTTCTCAGAAGCTGCCATCAACAGCGTCAGCCAGTGGCTGACTGCCAAGTTCGCGACGGGCGACACCTACCGGGCCGACCAGCTGCTTGACCTGGCCGAAGACGAGGGTCTTGACCGGGCCGCCAGACGCTGTCTGGTTCTCGTGTTGTTCAGGTCCTACTCCAACACTGAGACTGAATTCAAGAATATGCGCGCTGATGCGTTCGGAAACTTCTCCGCAGATGTGGCGCAAGGCACCAACCTGCATTTCACGCCCAAGGGAGGGCAGCCATGACAACAAACCACTCAAGCACGCGAAATGCCGCGCGTCTTGCCTACAAGGCGTTGCACACAACGCTCTCCCCCGTCAACGACGCTGAGTACCGTGAGTTGCTCGCCCGTTACCGGGCCGACCCTGCTTTTGCCGCGCAAGTGCAGGACGTTGCGTCAGGGATGGAACTAACCATCCTGGACGTGAGCGAACGCGGCATCATCATTGCGCCCAGCACTCGTGAAAGTCGCTTCGCCGTGCGCATGACCGACATTCGCTCGGGGATGGCTGCCGACCAAAAGGCCGTGCTTGTGCTGGCTCACGTGGCTATCGCGGCCGTATTCTTTCCAACCACCGACGGCCTGGATGACGACAACTACACGCCACCCCCAGCCTCTGTGGCGAATTGCCGTGATGCGCTTTACGCCTTGGCGCATCGACTGAGGGGCGCGTCTCCGACGCCTGCAGACATTCCCGCGGAACTTGCACCGGGGTGGGAGGCTATTGCCGCGATGCCGGTCATGGTGCCGGCAAGCCAGCGGGCGTCTGTAACCTCAGTAGTTGGCATGGTCAAGCTCACATTGACCCATTTGCAGCAAAACGGCTTGGTGCGCCTGGACCGAGACTCGGAGGACGAGACCGCAACCACCTACACAGCGACACATCGACTTCGCATACAGCTTCGTGAAGTCGCGCTGCGCAGACTCTACGAGCTGGCACAGCTAGCCGTAACCACACCAGCAAGCGCTCCAACCGGAACCTGACATGCAGAAAATCTCTCGAATCTACATTGGTAACTGTGGGTACCCGACCGCCTGGTATGACGGCGTCACCTTTGACCTAACCGACCCCGACTCTTTGGTGCCATCCGACACTGTTATCAATCTGGAGAACGGCGGGGGTAAGACCACCCTTCTAAGCTTGATATTTTCTTGCTTTGAGACCAGCCAGGACCGGTTTCTCAAGCACATCCAGAACAAGAACAACCATTTTTCTCAGTACTTCTCCCCTGACGGCCTACCAGGCGTCATCATGGTTGAATGGCTCATGCCCGCGCGCACCGTAGGGGGTTATGCGTACCTGCTCATCGTTGGCCAAGCTGTTTCCGTCAAGGCCACCAGTGAGCCGCCTGAGACCGAACGCCTGTTCTTTAGCTTCGAGGAGCACGACAACTTGAAATTTACTGATGTACCCGGCCCCAAGCTGGCAGGTGCGCCGGTCAGCTCAATGGCGGACTTCGCGCGATGGGTTCATGACCAGCAAAAGAAGTATCCCGGCGACGTTTACATCACACGAAAACAAGCCGATTGGCACAAACATTTGAACGACGAGAGACTCATCGACCTAGATATGCTGCGAATGCAGGTCAACTTCTCGGCGCAAGAAGGTGGCTTTGACACTGGATTTCTGAACTTTCATACCGAGCTCGAATTCTTGCGCAAGTTCTTCCACCTGACTCTGGACGCCCAGCGTGCCAATGCAGTGCGCGATACCGTAGCAACGACATGCGACAACCTTCGGCGTAAACCCCAGTATGTGAAGCGCCTTGCTGAGCTCACAAAATTTCAAAGTGCTTTGCATCTGTTCGGAACGGCGGCTCACGAGTTCAGGCAGACCGAGTGCGAATACGGCGAAGTGCGTGTGCAAGGCGCCAGGGTTGCTGTAGCCCTTCAAGCTAGAGCTGTCCAGCATCGGGAGGCCCAGGCGCGCGAGGCCAACTATGAGTCAGAGCAAAGGGCTATCGCAAGTACCGGCTTGGCCGACTCGGCTGCACATATCCGTGACGTAGTCACCCTGACATCGTTGTGGCACGGGCGGCGAATAGCCGGGGCAAAAACCGCGGATGGTGCGGCGAAGCAGGCGCTGAAAGCCGCTACGCAAGCAATCCTGCACGTCAAGGCGGCGCGCTTGTCGCAGGAAATCGAGACTTTGAAGACAAGAATCAAGGAACTGGAAGCAACAGCCGGTTTGGCGCAGGAGGGCCTCCAACCCTTTCGCATGCAGGTTGAGATGCAAGGCGCTTTGCTGCGTCGCTCGCTGTTCGATGCGGAGCAGGCGCTTCGCGATGAATTGGAGACGCTGGAAAGCCAGGAGAAGCTCCGAGCCGAGCAGGTGGGCAAGCAACGCGCCGAGCTTCAATCCGCAGAAAACGACGGCGCGCGCGCAACCAAGGAGCAGGCGCAATTGGACGCCAAGGAGAAAACCTTCACTGGCCGCAGAAGCCAGCTGGTCACGGACGCTGTACTGCTGTCCGAGAACGAGAGCACGCAGGACGCGTTAGTGCGATGGCAGCAAACCGAAGCTGGCCTGCTCTCAGAGAAAGCAGACCTGTTGGCACAATACAACCATCTGCAAACCCAGGCCAAGGACTGCCAGGACACTGCCGTTCGTGAGGGCAACGAGGCAGTTCGCCTCGATGGGGAACTCCGTGCCGAAAATGCTTTCATTGCGGCCGGCCAGGCCGAGCGCGAGCGCCTGTCCCAGCTTTCCGCCCTGTCGAGCGCAGCCGAGGCCGACGTTGTTGACCCGGAGTCCCCCGTATTGGTTTCAGCCCTTGAGCGAGTCATTGTGGCCTCCGCTGGCGAAGTCTCGCTTTGCGACGTCCGACTTGCTGAACTGAACGCCACCAAGCAATCTATCGACGAGACGGGCGTGGCAGGCCACAGTCCAGACGTAGCCCTGGTTGTCGAGTGCTTACGCAAGGCAGACATTCGTTCGGCCCGGCCTTTTAATGAGTACATCTCGCAGGCGCTTCAAAGTGCGCAAAAAGCGCGCGACCTTGTGATGAGTGACCCTGCGCGGTTTCTGGGGGTCTGCGTAGCCGCAGCGGAGATGGACAAGGCGCGCAAAGTGACCTGGCGCGAGCGTCGCCCCTCAAAGCCGGTGCTGGTGTCGCCAGCCGCCCTGGACCCGCAGAGCGCAAGCAGCACCGTTCTTGTGGTACCGCCCGACAGCGATGCCGCGTACAACGTCGATGCAGCCCAGACCTTGCAAACGACCCTGCACATCAAGATTGCCGATGAACAGTATCGTCGCAACAGTTTCTACGCGCGACAAGCTGGGGCCATGGAAGCCATCGAACAACTGAAAGCCTTCCTTAAAAGCTTTGGCGACGGGAAGTTAGCAGCTGCCTCGTTGAAGGCATCGCAGTTAGCCCAGGACCGGGACATCGCTAAAGCTCGCTGCGAAGACCTGACCCAGGCCGCCGATAGCGCGCGTCAAAAGGCGACTGAACGTCAAAAGGCCGCCCAAGAACGCAATGACCTGGCTCGTGACGCGGCCACCAGCGCCAAGACTTTGGAATCATTCTTTTCGGAACTCGAGTCTGACCGACCGTCGCGTCTGGAGCGCTTGCAAGAACTGGCGCAGCTCCTGGAAGACGTGCAGGGGCGCAAGCTGGCAGCAAACGAAGCGATTGAGGAACTGAGCCGGCAAACACAGCTGGACTTTCAGAAGAAAGTTGTTAAGGGGTCTGAGGCTAACCAGCTCGGGCAGGAGCGGGGCCGCATCGAGTACTACGACAAGGAGCTTCGCGCCGACGCTTTGCTCAAAGCTAATCCGGTGGACATCTCCACGTTGCGCATGACGTATGCAGACGCTGCTAGCACCTTCAAAACAGAAGAAAAAGACCGGCTTGGCCTGCTTCAGGAAAAATTGCAAAATGCGCGAGACCAGCAAGTGGCCAAGGGTGCCGAGTTCACCCGGGACTTCCCGGGAGTGACACTGTCGCAAATCAAGCCGTACGAAGGCCGAAATCATACGGCCATGCTGCCGGAACTCGAACTTGATGAGACGCGCGCTCAAGAGGCGGTTACTGCAAAAGGTTCGGAACTGCTTGTCGTGAACAGGGACTCCACTACATGGCACGCGTCCAACAAAGGCATCGCCCGGGCAACCCCTGAAATGGAGCTGCTGGATGAAGCCGCGCTGGTGTTGCGAAAAACGCAGGCTGAGGAGCTGACGCAGGCTGCTTTGAGTCGCATGACGAGGGCGACCGAAGAAGCCGACCGCGCAAAAGAGAAAGCAACCCAATTGGGGAACAACGCGAGCGCTGACGATAAGCTTGCGACACTGGTAAAGACGGCGCTGGCGCTTGGTGACAAGCCCGACCCTGAGCTCTTGGTGCTCGAGATTGCGAGCCTTAGCGGTACCGAGCCGGCCTCGGGGCCAATTGCACCGATTGTGCTAGCGACTGACGCCAATGACCGTGCCAATCAACTCATTGCGGAATTCACCGCGAAAGTGTCTGGCCGTGACCAGGCCCGCAATCGGGCACAGGGCGCATTTGACAAGGTCAAGTCTGCTTGCGCCGACAATGAACTCCGGCAGGTTGAGCCAGAGCTGGCCAACCAAATGCTTGCCAACGATTTCACTGCGGCCTGTGTTGACGCACCCCGTCTTCTGGAGGGTCTTGCTGACCGGATTAGTACTACCCAGTCCAGCCTTGACCACATGCAGGCTGACTTCGACGCCTGTGCTGAAGAGGTGATGGTCATCTCTCGTGCCGCCATTTCATTGCTCACCTCTGCTACCAACAAACGTATTCCCGTGGGGGCGCCCTACGTTGGCGGAAAAGCCATCCTGAAAATGCGCTCCAATGTCACCGCGACACCCCTGGACGCGCGCCGTCAAGCACTGCGCTACTTCCTGGACGGGCTCATCGACACGAACGTGATACCGGCGACTGGCGCGGACCTGGTGGCCGACGCGGTGCTGCGCATGCAGGGTGGCAAGGCACTGGGCCTACAGCTCCTCAAGATGGTTCCGGAGGAAGAGCATCAATACGTCACCATGGACAAGATTACAAACTCCGGCGGCGAGGGTGTGGTGATGGCAATGTTTCTGTATGGCGTCATTAGTCAGTTGCGGGCTGAGCGGCAAGCCAAGCTACAAAAGGCCGGTGGCGGACCGCTCATTCTTGATAACCCGTTCGCCAAGGCCACTACCCCTGCCCTGTGGCAAGCGCAGCGCATGCTGGCAGCGTCGATGGGGGTGCAACTTGTATTTGCCACGGCGCTACAGGACTACAACGCGCTGGGGGAGTTCCCCTCGTTCATTCGACTTCGTCGCGGTGGCAAAAACAGCAAGACCAATCGCACTCACCTGGAGACGGTGCGGTTCAAGTTCAACGAGCAGTTAGCACTGACGACCTAATGGACGAATTTCTCTCTCAGCTAAGTCTGGCTCCTCGCAAGAAAATTGCGTTGGAGGATTTGAAGCACACGTACTTTGCGTTGCACCCCGAAGTGCAAAACAGTCCTGAGCGCGGCGCCATGTTGCTTAGCGAGTTGCGAAGGCTGGAATCAAAGGGTGCGATTGCCCTGCCCGCCCCCGGTAGTTGGGAGAGGGCGGGCGCGCCGGCGCTCCCGAAGTGGATTATGTTGGTCAGAGGTATCGAGCCAGTCGTCCCAGAGGACTACTCCCGCGTGCCCTGGGCCCCAGAGCTGGGGTTTTGGACTGAGCTCAAACCGCGCCAGATGCCGGCCGCAAAAGCCATCAACGAATTTCTGCTGCGACGCCGCGGTGCTTTCGGGCCGGTGCCCATCAAAGAGCGCTCCCTGGAAATCTTTGGCGACGAAAAGGCCCTGGACGCAATGCGCACAGGGGCAAACCTGTTTTCAGGGCGCCTTGCGCTAACTGCTTTGGGAGCATTCCAGGTTCCGTTACCACTGCCCTACCGGCAGGCGGATGCACCGGGGCGGCCGGTTCTGGTCGTCGAAAACCACAACAGTTTCTGGAGTTTTGGCGAATGGAACCACAACGCCAAGCGTTATGCCGCTGTGGTGTACGGCGCCGGCGAGGCCTTTCGTAGCACGGGAGCCGCGCTGGGCCAGGCATTGAAAGATGTTGACGCCAAGGGCGCCGAGTACCTCGGCGATTTGGATCCAAAGGGCATTCGCATTCCACAAGGCTTCAACAGAACGTCGGCGCCGAATGAGCCTAACGTGCGCCCCGCCCTTGACCTCTATCGATGGTTGCTGCAAAACGGGCGCCGGCGGGAGAAGCCCGAGTGTTTGAACGCAGAAGACTTGCTCGCAACGAATTGGCTGGGCGCCGGCCTAGGTGCAGAGCTGGCTGACATTTGGCGACAAGGATTGTGGATTCCGCAGGAGGGGCTCGGATACGAGCAGCTGGCGAATTGGCCGAGGTAGGACCACTTTGGCGACAAAACGTTGAAATACCCGACATCACTGTTTCTCCCGAAAGCATCAATGAAAACTCTCTCAAAACTCGCTCTGGTGGTATTGGTTCTGTCAGTGGCCCTACCCGCTTTGGCCTTTCAGGTTGGCCCCACTGGCTCCAAATTTGAGTCCAAGCTAACCAATGAGACTGACAGCAAACTCATGAGCACTGCCGGCTTGTTAGGGGTACTCATCAAACGACCGGTCCACGAAGAAATCACCCAGCTCGGCTTCAACTGTCCAGCCGAGTCGTCAAGCCTGTCGCAAGACCCCACATGCAGCGACGCGAACATCGGATTTGCAAACCCGTTTGTCCTCTACGGAGTGCGCTGGAACGACCTCCCTCCGTTTCGCCTATCACCGAGCGAAGGCAATTGCTCCTATCTAGGAACCCAGTGCAAAGTGGAACAAACCGTTCGGTTTTCCACTCAGCCGCTGTGCTGGTACTGCCTATTCAAAGACGCGGAGAAGAAGGCGCAGAGCAAACGCATCACCGGTTGCGAGCGGGGCACAAACACAATTCAAGGCAACGTCATGACCCGTTCGCACTTTGGAGACCTGCAGTTCCTACATGCGATGGCCAACGACGAGGCGACCGACCCTGATGTGACTCAGAGCAACGTGCTCGGCTGGCTGGAGTTTGCCTGGAAAGTTGCAACACGAGAAATTAAGGCAGGTGACTTTCTTCGAGACGTCCCTATCCCCTCGATAAAGGAACACTTTGGCTGTACAGAGTGGCGGGTATCGGACCTCTATATCCTGGGCCGGCAAGATGTGAAAAGCGGTCTGATTTCAAGCTTGCATCACATTGCGTTTGGCTCAGTACTGCACACGGTCCAAGACTCCTTTGCGGCTGCACATGCGTCACGAGATGGCAATCACGAGCCCCTTTTGTGCGGGGCCACGGAGTTTATGCGGCCACCTCGAATTCTTGAGTTCCATACCTATGGCAGCCAAGACGGTACCCTGCATGACCACGGGGATAACCGTGAGGCGATGACAGCACCCAGTTCCTCCATCAACTGGCCTGACGCTGTAATGGCAACCAGAAACCTGGTGACTCTTTATGAACGAACAGCTCGGTGGGACGAAGCGAAAACGTACATCCAATGTCTGTTCGAACTGTCGGACGGCGCAAGACCGGCTTCTCCCGGTGAGGAGTTCCGCAGGCACTGAAGTGCTACCGACGACTCCAGACAAGAAGTTGTGCAAACCCCAGCTCTAGCCGCCAGCCATAAATGCGCTCTGGTGGCTGTTCACTGCCGCATAGGCAGCTCAGAAAGTACTGGTAGACCAGTTCTTGCATGCGCTCGTATCCCACTTTGGCCAGCCAGAGTTTGAGGGGCTCGGCTTTGGGGTTGGGGATAGATTGCACCAGGCGCAGCAGGGTTTCGGCTTCGGCGCAATCGGTTTCGCGCTTCTTGCCGTCCGGTGCGGTCAATTTCAACCTTACGATTTTTTCGTACGGTTGCTCAGAGCCAACATCTTGCCCATGAGACCAGACCAGTAACGTCTCGCGTAATTACTGTCAGTCAGCCTGTACGACATCGATCACTGAAACTCACCAAGTTTCGGTGCTTTCGTCAGTACCTGCAGCTTGGCCTGCAGGGTTGCAAAGCTGACCCCCTTGCTGGCGCGCAGCATTTCGCTGATTTTGTAAAACCGTTCTGTGCGGTCCATGGCATCTCCCGTGTTGACACGGTGACATTATGAGGCGCAAGCCCCGGCCCTCTGAACTGCGCACCATAATCAACCGAAGCCTGTCAAGTTGCACAAAGTTATTTCTGATTCATGACCAACCACCCCCCCAAACCCGGCAACCCCAAATCGCTCTCCGGCTTGCTGCCCTTCCTGCAACCCTACCGCGGCCGCATTGGCCTGGCGCTGCTGTTTTTGGTGCTGGCGGCCCTGGCCACGCTGGCTTTTCCGCTGGCGCTGCGCAGCCTGATTGACGGCGGCCTGGTGCAAACCGACCGGGGCGCGCAGGTGATGGCCTTGCGTGAGCACTTTGTGGCGCTGTTTGCGGTGGCGGTGGCGCTCGGGCTGTTTTCCGCCGCGCGCTTTTACATGGTGAGCTGGCTCGGGGAGCGCATCACGACCGATGTGCGCAATGCCGTTTATGGCCATGTGCTGCAGCAAAGCCCGGCGTTTTTCGAGACCACGCAGACCGGCGAGGTGTTGTCGCGCCTGTCGGCCGACACCACGCTGGTGCAGACCGTGGTGGGCTCGTCGCTGAGCATGGGGCTGCGCAATCTGGTGATGGGTGTCGGCGCCCTGGCGGTGCTGGTCTGGACCAACCCGATGGTGATGGTGCAGGTGCTCGGCGTGCTGGTGCTGGTTGTGCTGCCAGCGGCCTGGTTTGGCCGGCTGGTGCGCAAGCTGTCACGCGCCAGCCAGGACCGGGCGGCCGATGCCAGCGCCATTGCCGCCGAGGTGCTCAACGCCATTCCGGTGGTGCAAAGCTACACGGCGGAGGCGCGCGAAGCGGCGCGCTTCAACCAGGCCACGCACAACGCCTTTGAGGTCGCCGTGCGCCGCTCGCGGGCGCGCTCGGTGCTGGTGGCGTTCATCATCATTGCCACGTCGGCGGCGCTGCTGTGGGGGCTGTACCAGGGCACGCAAGCGGTGATGGCCGGGCGCATCAGTGCCGGGCATCTGGGGCAGACCGTGCTGTATGTGATCATCCTGGCCAGCGCCTTTGCCATTTTGGGCGAGGTCTATGGCGACCTGTTGCGCGCTGCCGGTGCCACCGAGCGGCTGATGGAATTGCTGGCCAGCCGCTCGCCCATTGTTTCGCCGGCCCATCCGGTGCCAGCCCCATTGCCTGCAGCAGGCAGCGCCGTGCGTTTTGAGCACATCACGTTTCACTACCCATCGCGGCCTTTGCAGGCGGCGCTCAGCGATTTTTCGCTGGACATCGCCCCCGGCCAGACGGTGGCGCTGGTGGGGCCCAGTGGCGCCGGCAAAAGTACGGTGTTTCAGCTGCTGCTGCGCTTTTACGACCCCGTCACCGGGCGCGTGCTCAAGGACGGCGTTCCGACGCGTGACCTGGCGCTGGCCGATCTGCGCCAGGGCATTGGCATCGTGCCGCAGGACGCGGTGATTTTTTCCAGCAGCGCGCTGGAGAACATTCGCTACGGCAGGCCCGGGGCCAGCGATGCCGAGGTCAAGGCGGCGGCACAAGCCGCCTTTGCCGACGAGTTCATCAGCGCCCTGCCCCAGGGCTACGACACTTTTTTGGGTGAGCGCGGCGTGCGCCTGAGCGGTGGCCAGCGCCAGCGCATTGCGATTGCCCGCGCCATGCTGAAAAACCCGCCGCTGTTGCTGCTCGACGAAGCCACCAGTGCGCTGGATGCCGAAAGCGAACGCATGGTGCAGGCCGCGCTGGAGTCGGCCATGCGCGGGCGCACCACGCTGGTCATTGCGCACCGGCTGGCCACCGTGGTCAAGGCCGACCGCATTGTGGTGCTGGACCAGGGCCGGGTGGTGGAACAGGGCACGCATGC
>NZ_JAMPXE010000080.1 GCF_023701345.1 Rhodoferax sp.
GAGCCTTTGGCGACTGCCAGAAAAGCCCCCATGCCGAGTTTTTCCACCTCTTTGTGGTTCATGACCTCGCATTTGATACGCGGCGATTTGGCCAGCGCCTGGGCTGCACGCGCCAGATGGCTGGGGGTGGCGTGATTGGCCGGGCGATTGGCCCATTCCTTGGCCAGTTCAATGCCATGCACGGTGGCCACGGTCCGGGCGAACGGTGCAGCCAGATCCGTGCCATGGGGCACACCGACCTTGACCTGCGCAATCGTGCGCACCTCGGCTTTGCTGACGGTGGTGGCATAGATATAACTGGCCGCAGCCAGGCTGGTCAGTGCCACATGGAGCGTCTGGTTGTCAGGAGCCTGGTCAAAACACAGGGTGATTTGTTTGGGCTTGGCTGATTTGATCAGGGCGATGGCAGCCGTCACGCCTTGGCGCACGTTGCTCGACTTGCCATCACCCAGCTGCACCAGCACCAGCCGAGCGCAAGCCAGCCCGGCGGGACGGTAGATGTCGAGCAGGCTGCCGGGCTTGTCTGCCAGGTCACCCGCCTTCAAAGCTTTGCCGATCAGGCTGGAGAGCGGATTTCTGCCGGCTTTGAACGTGGCCGACAGCAACATCAACAAAACATCACATTTTTCGTGGCCAGCTTGCGCGGCATCCAAATCCAGCAGTTCAAAGTTCATAATTCAGCCTTTCCTATTGACGCAATGTTATTCCATTCATCCTTACGCAAAGAGCTGTCCCGAAGTTTTGGTGCGACCCTGATTGTGCTGGTCACGGTGGTCATGACCATGACCCTGATCCGCACCCTGGGCCTGGCCTCGCGCGGCAGCTTCAACCCCTCAGACGTGTTTTTGGTCATGGGTTACACCGTGCTGGCTTACCTGCCCACGCTGTTGACGCTGGGCCTGTTCATTGCCATTATTTCAACCCTGACACGGATGTTTGTGGACAGCGAAATGGTGATCTGGCAGTCGAGCGGGCAGGGCCTGTTTTCCCTGGTTAAACCCTTGTTGCGGTTTGCCTGGCCGGTGTTTGCCGTGGTGGCAGGCCTGGCCTTGTTGATCCTGCCCTGGACCAATTTGCGCATTGAAGAGCTCAAAAACCAATACCAGCAGCGCGGCGATCTGGAGCGCGTAGAACCGGGCCGGTTCCAGGAATCCGCAGACGGGTCGCGGGTATTTTTTGTTGAAAAAGAAGCGTCGGGGAATCAGGTGGGTGCCAATGTCTTTATCGCCACCACGGACAAGGGCAAGGAAACCGTCACCTCGGCGCGCAGTGGGCGTGTTGAAAATCGGCCGGAAGGGCGGTTTTTGTTGCTCAACAACGGCCAGCGACTGGAGCGCACCACGGGTTCGCAAGACTTCAAGCTCAGCGAGTTTGAGCAATACGGGATCCAGATCGGTCAGGAAACCCTTGCCGACATGAATTACGTGCCTGTCAAAACCCGCACCACGACTGAGTTGCTCAAAGACCTGACGCCTGTGCATTGGGCAGAAATGTCGTGGCGACTGGGCCTGATCCTGGCTTCGTTCAATTTCGTGATCATCGGGGTCACGGTGTCGAGCGTCAATCCGCGCATGGGGCGCAGCAGCAACCTGGTTTTTGCCTTGTTTACTTTTGTACTTTATTACAACCTGCTCAGTTTGGGCCAAAACATGATTTCGTCCGGCAGGCTCACTTTTGCACCTGTGATGCTGGGCCTGCATGGCAGCGTTTTCGTGTTGGCGGTGCTGTTGCTCGCCAGGATCCATTACAACTTGCAGTGGCGCGAACTGTTGGTCTTGCTGCATTTGCGTCGCGGAGCCGCGTTGCCATGAGAACCATCCGTCGGCTGGTTTATTGGGAAATCCTCTACGCGGGGGCTTTTGTCATACTGGGTTTCCTGTCCCTGTTTTTCTTCTTCGATCTGGTCGAAGAAATCGAATCCCTGGGGCGCTACACGGCAACAGGTTACACGCTGACACACGCGCTGACCTATGTGTCCTTGCTCATCCCCACGCATCTCTATGAACTCATGCCCATAGCGGTGTTGATTGGCACGATTTATGTGATGGCACGACTGGCGCAGAGTTCCGAATTCACTATTTTGCGCACCAGTGGGCTGGGTCCGTGGCGCGCCCTCAGGTCACTGCTGATTTTGGGGCTGGGTTTTGTCATGTTTACTTTTGCCCTGGGCGATTACATTTCACCCATCGCAGACCGAACCGCCCAGTTGCTCAAGGCACGTTATACCGGGCGCATTACGGTCGGGCAGACGGGTGCCTGGCTCAAGGAAAGGCAGGATTACGGTCAGTACGCCGTCAATGTGGGTGAACTTGCGTCAGATGGTGTGTTGCACGACATCCGGATTTTTGAGTTTGACAACCGCGGTTTTATGTCGTCGATGATGCAGGCCCAATCGGCATCGGTGTCTGACGACGAGTCCTGGCAATTGCAACAGGTCAAGCGCACCGAGTTCCCGCCTGCCGGGGCCACAACAGCCAGCATCGAAGTTGCCCAGATAGCGTCTTTGCGCTGGCCTAATCAACTCAGCGCAGAAATGGTGTCAGCAGCGCTGCTCAAGCCGGAGCGTATGCGTACCATTGACCTGTTTCAATACATCCAGCATTTGCAAATCAACGCGCAGGCTGCGCAGCGCTACGAAATCGAGTTCTGGAAAAAGGTTTTTTACCCCTTGAGCTGTCTGGTCATGGTGGTGCTGGCTTTGCCTTTTGCTTATTTGCACTTTCGCTCGGGCAGCATCACCACCTACGTGTTTGGTGGTGTCATGGCCGGCATCAGTTTCTTTTTGCTCAATAACGTCTTTGGTTATATTGGGAATCTGCAAAACTGGCAGCCCTGGCTAACGGCGGCCATGCCTGGCATGATTTATTCAGTGGTGTCGCTCATGGCCTTTGGCTGGCTGGTGCTCAGGCGCTGAGGAAGAGCTGATTGATGTTTAACCCTTATTGAAGACCATTGACCTATGCAAGCAACGATCCTGTTTGGACATGGTTCGCGTGATCCCCTCTGGCGTGTCCCGATTGACATGGTTGCGCAGCGCATGCTGGCGATTGACCCGCAGTGCTGCGTTCGTTGCGCCTTCCTGGAGATTACCGCACCTGATCTGGCCAGCACGACGGCCGAACTGGTCGCATTGGGCGTCAGCAGCATCACCATCGTTCCCATGTTCCTGGGGGTCGGCCGGCATGCCCGCGAGGATTTGCCGCTGCTGGTGGCAGCGCTTCAGAACGACTATCCGGCGGTGCGGTTTTTGTTGCAACCCTCGGTGGGTGAAGATGCCCGTGTCGTTGATTTGCTGGCGCAGATTTCCCTGTCCGGCACAACTGCAAAGGACATGGCAGCGGCATGAACCTGCACCAATTCCGCTTTGTCCAGGAAGCCGTCCGGCGCAACCTCAACTTGACCGAGACTGCCAAGGCCTTGCACACCTCCCAACCCGGGGTGTCCAAAGCCATCATCGAGCTTGAGGAAGAACTTGGCATCGAGATTTTCGCGCGCCATGGCAAACGCCTGAAACGCATTACCGAGCCCGGCCAGCAGGTGCTCAAGAGCATTGAGTTGATCATGCGTGAAGTCACCAACCTCAAGCGCATTGGTGATGAGTTCAGTTCCGAGGACAGCGGCACCCTGTCGATCGCCACCACCCACACCCAGGCGCGTTATGTGTTGCCCGAACCCGTGGCCAAGTTGCGGCTGGCTTATCCCAAGGTCAATGTCAGCCTGCATCAGGGCTCGCCGACGCAGGTGGCGCAGATGCTGATGGACGAGGTGGCTGAAATCGGCATTGCCACCGAGTCGCTGGATGGTTTTGACGAACTCGTGAGCTTGCCCTGTTATGAATGGCAGCATGTGCTGGTGCTGCCGGTCGGGCATCCGCTGTCAGTCAAGGAGCACCTGACGCTCGAAGACATTGCCCACGAACCGCTGATCACCTACCACCCGTCCTACACCGGTCGCACCAAAATTGACCAAGCCTTTGCCACGCGCAAACTCGAACCCCGCATTGCGCTCGAAGCGATTGATTCGGACGTGATCAAGACCTATGTCAAGCTCGGGCTGGGGGTTGGCATCGCTGCCGAAATGTCGGTGCGTGATCTGGTGGACGGCGCTGCCACCCCCGATCTGGTGATCCGGCCGGCTGGTCAGCTGTTTGGTCAGAATGTGGCTCGTGTCGCCTTCAAGCGTGGCGCTTACCTGCGCAATTTTGTTTATCAATTTGCCGAACTGCTCAGTTCCCGCCTCACCCGCAACCTGGTCGCTCGCGCCATGACCGGACAAGTCAATGATTACGAGTTGTAAAACAAATGAGTTCTAGTTCTATTACCCTCCAAACCAAACTTCCCAACGTCGGCACCACCATCTTCACCGTCATGTCGGCCTTGGCCACAGAAAGAAATGCGGTCAATCTGGGCCAGGGTTTTCCGGACTTTGACTGCGACCCCAAGTTGGTCGATGCCGTCACCCAGGCCATGCAGCAGGGCAAAAACCAGTATCCGCCGATGACTGGCGTGCCGGTGCTGCGCGAAGCCGTGGCGGCCAAGATCGCTGCGCTTTACCACCGCCAATACAACGCAGCCACTGAGATCACCATCACGGCAGGCGCCACGCAGGCCATCCTGACGATCATTCTGGCGGTGGTGCACCCCGGCGACGAAGTGATTGTGCTGGAGCCCTGCTACGACAGCTATGTGCCCAACATCGAGCTTGCCGGCGGTGTCACGGTGCGCGTGCCCCTGACGCCTGGCAGCTTCCGCCCTGATTTCCAGAAAATTGCGGCGGCCATCACGCCCAGGACACGCGCCATCATCGTCAACTCGCCGCACAACCCCAGTGGCACGGTCTGGACGGCGGCCGAGATGCGGCAACTGGAGGCTTTGCTGGCGCCCAGCAACGTGCTGCTGATCAGCGACGAGGTATATGAACACATGGTTTTTGACGGCCAGAAGCACCAGAGTGCGGCCCTGTTTCCGGGCCTGGCAGAGCGTGCCTTTGTGGTGTCGAGTTTTGGCAAGACCTACCATGTCACTGGCTGGAAAGTGGGCTATGTGGCGGCCCCGGCGGCGTTCACGCATGAGTTTCGCAAGGTGCACCAGTTCAATGTGTTCACCGTCAACACCCCGGTGCAGTACGGCTTGGCGTCCTACATGGCGAATCAGGATGCCTACCTTCAGCTGCCCGACTTCTACCAGGAAAAGCGGGACTTGTTTCGGGCCGGGTTGAAAGACAGCAAGTTCAAGCTGTTGCCCTGCGAGGGCACCTATTTCCAGTGTGTCGACACCTCGCAGATCAATGACCTGAAGGAAGCCGATTTCTGCAAATGGCTCACCTCGGAGATCGGCGTGGCGGCCATTCCCCTGTCTGCTTTCTACGGTGCAGGCTTCGATCAGCAGGTGGTGCGTTTTTGTTTTGGCAAAAAAACAGCCACCTTGAACCAGGCACTGGAAAAATTGCAGCGGCTGTAGACGGGTGGCGAGACCGAAGTTTGGGGCATGACCCGCCGCAAATCTGCGGTGTGCCCTGCCAGCTTGGTTCAGCGCCTGTTCGGGTTTGGCATAAAGCTTGCGGTTCATCAATGTGAGCCAGGCAAAGGAGGGACACCATGTCTTCAGTACTTTGAACGAGGACTGATCATGAAAACCCCTGAAAAATTCGTTTATGTGTTTGGCAGCAGCCGCACCGAAGGCGCTGCCACCATGAAAAACCTGCTCGGTGGCAAGGGCGCCAACCTGGCCGAGATGTGCCGCCTGGGGATCACGGTGCCCTCGGGCTTCACCATCAGCACCGAGGCCTGCACCGCCTTCACCGAACAAGGCCGTGAGGCTGTTTTTGAGTTGATTCAGGGTGAAGTGCTGGCGGGCGTGAAGTTCCTCGAAGCAGAAATGGGCAAGACCTTTGGTGACGCCAGCGACCCCCTGCTGTTGTCGGTGCGCTCCGGTGCGCGGGCCTCCATGCCCGGCATGATGGACACCATTCTGAACCTGGGCCTGAACGACGAGGCCGTTTTAGGCCTGGCGAGCAAAACCAATAACGCGCGCTTTGCCTGGGACTCCTACCGTCGTTTTGTGCAGATGTACGGTGACGTGGTGATGGGCCTCAAGCCGGTTTCCAAGGAAGACCATGACCCGTTCGAAGTCATCATCGACATGGTGAAGGCGCAAAAAGGCGTGAAGCTCGACACCGACCTGGACGCCGACGACCTCAAGGAACTGGTGCAACGCTTCAAGTCGCTGATTCGCGCGCGCATCGGGCGCGACTTTCCCACCGACCCGTGGGAACAACTCTGGGGCGCGGTCTGGGCGGTGTTCGAGAGCTGGAACAACGAACGCGCCTGTGTTTACCGCGAGCTCAATGACATTCCGGCCTCCTGGGGCACGGCGGTGAACGTGCAGGTCATGGTGTTTGGCAACCTGGGTGACCACAGCGCCACCGGCGTGGCTTTTTCGCGCGATGCCGGCACCGGCGAGGATTTGTTCAACGGCGAGTTTCTGGTCAACGCCCAGGGCGAAGACGTGGTGGCGGGCATCCGCACGCCGCAGCAAGTGTCGCTGGTAGGCTCGCGGCGCTGGGCCGAACTGGCGCTGGTCAGCGAGGACGAGCGCCGCCTGCACTATCCCTCGCTGCAAGAGCTGATGCCGGACATTTACCAGCAGTTGCTGCATGCCGAAACCACGCTGGAAAACCACTTCAGGGACATGCAGGACATCGAGTTCACGATCCAGCAGGGCAAGCTCTGGATGCTGCAAACCCGCAATGGCAAGCGCACCGGTTCGGCCATGGTGCGTATTGCCATGGAGATGCTGCAACAAGGCATGATCGACGAGAAAACAGCGCTGCAGCGCGTCGCCCCCGAGCGCCTCAATGAACTCCTGCACCCCATTTTTGACCCCGCGGCACTGAAGGCGGCGGTGATATTGGCGCGCGGTCTGCCGGCCTCGCCCGGTGCCGCCACCGGTCAGATCGTGTTCCATGCCGATGAAGCGGAAACCTGGGCCAAGGCCGGCAAGGACGTGATTCTGGTGCGCCAGGAAACCTCCCCGGAAGACCTGCGCGGCATGAGTGTGGCCCGGGGCATTCTGACGGCGCGTGGTGGCATGACATCGCACGCCGCGGTGGTGGCACGCGGCATGGGCAAGTGCTGTGTTTCGGGCGCGGGTGCGGTCCATGTGGACCTGAAGGCCCGCACCATGAGCATCGGCGAAGCGGTTTACCACGAGGGCGACTGGATTTCGCTCGATGGTTCCGCCGGCGAGATGTATGCGGGGAAAATCGCCACCAAGGACGCCGAGTTGAGCGGCGATTTTGGCAAGCTCATGGCCTTGACCGACAAGTACAAGCGCCTGGACATCCGCGCCAATGCTGACACCCCGGACGAGGCCCGGGTGGCGCGCAATTTTGGCGCCACCGGCATCGGCCTGTGCCGCACCGAGCACATGTTTTTTGAGGGCGCGCGCATTCTGGCGGTGCGTGAAATGATTCTGGCTGACAACGAGGCGGGTCGTCGCAAGGCCCTGGCCAAGCTGCTGCCCATGCAACGCGGCGACTTTGAGGGGCTGTTCCGCGAAATGCACGACCTGCCGGTCACCATCCGCCTGCTCGATCCACCGCTGCATGAGTTTTTGCCGCATGACGAAGCCAACCAGCGCGCCATGGCCGCAGAGATGGGCGTGTCGCTGGGCAAAATCAGGATGCGGGTCGAAGAGCTGCATGAATTCAACCCGATGATGGGGCATCGCGGTTGCCGCCTCGGCATCAGCTACCCCGAAATCACCGAGATGCAGGCCCGCGCCGTCTTTGAAGCGGCGCTCAACGTGCGTGCCGCGGGCATCCACGTCAAGACCGAGATCATGGTGCCGCTGGTGGGGACGGTGCGCGAGTTCAATGCCCAGGCCGACGTCATTCGGCGCACCGCGGCCACCGTCTTTGCCGAGCGCGGCGAAACACTCGATTACCTGTTGGGTTCCATGATCGAGACCCCGCGCGGTGCGCTGATGGCCGACAGTATTGCCCTGGAGGCCGAGTTTTTCTCGTTTGGCACCAATGACCTGACGCAGATGACACTGGGTTTCTCACGCGACGATGCCGGAAAATTCCTGCCCGAGTACCTCAAGCGTGGCATATACGAGCATGACCCGTTTCGCTCCATCGACCAGAAAGGTGTGGGTGCGCTGGTTCAGATGGCGGTTGAAAAAGGCCGTAGCGTGCGCCCAAATCTCGAAGTGGGCGTGTGTGGCGAGCATGGCGGTGACCCGGTGTCGGTGGGGTTTTTTCACCAGGCAGGGCTGGATTATGTGAGTTGTTCGCCGTACCGTGTGCCAATTGCGCGGCTGGCGGCCGCCCAGGCGGCTATCGCGTCGTAGGCGTGTCAGTGGCGTAAGGCGTTCAAGGCCTTGGCCAGACTGGCTTCCACCGGCCAGGGCTCGGCGCCCCAGCGCGCGGCCAGCAGGTCGGCGCACAGCACCGAAAAACTCAAACCCCGCGAACCCAGCCCGGCGCAGATCCATAAACCGGGTGCGTCCGACGTCTCCAGGGGGCCGACGGCAGGCAAGCGGTCGGTGGTGATGCAGCGGGTGTTTTTCCAGCTATGCAGCGCGCCGGACTCGAATCTTTGCTGTAACTGTTGGGCCAGTTCAGGCAGCAAGGGCTGCAAATGTTGCCAGTTGCGGAGGTGGTTGTCTTGGTCTGGTCGCTCGGGCTGGCTGTCAGGCTGGTAGGACGAGCCCATGAACCAGGCGGTTCCGCCTTCCATAGGGACCCGCGGCACCATACTGCCCGAGCCATTGACCGGATGCGGTGGGAAAACTGCCTTGCCGGTGTCGTCGTGCATGGCCCAACTCAGCAGGCCGCGCATGCCATGTATGGCGGGAAGCCTGGCCAAGTCCGGGGCGCGCTGCGGCTTGTCCAACTCCAGGCGTTGCAGCAACGTTGCAGCGCCGCAGGCATTGGCCAGCACCACACGTCCGGCACAGCACAGGACCTGACCATGTGCATCCAGCAATTCCCAGGCGCCATCGCGCTGGCGCAGTTGGGCCACTTCTGCCTTGCCCATGAACGTGATGCCGGGTTGACTGAGCCAGGCCCGCACCAATTGAGCGGGCTTGAGCCAGGCCGCCTGCGGGTGCCAGATGTCTTGCGTGGTGATGTGTTTGTTACCAATATCGCGTTCCAGTACCCCGGTCGGTGCCCAGTCCTGGCCTGCCACCAGCAGGCTGCGGGCCTGTTGCAGCATCAGGCGCACGCCGCTGCGCGACAGCCTGGAAAGCGCACAGTCGTCGGCTGAGACATGGGGCACGACCAGGCCAACCGGCAGGCCGGAGGCACCAGCGGCCGGAGCCTCGGCACGGTCCAGCACGGTCACCTGCCAGCCGCGCCGTGCCAGCGCTGCTGCCACACTGGCTCCTGCCAAACCCGCGCCGATGACGGCACAGGTGCCCGGGGGGAAAGCCGTTGCCATGGCATTTTGGCGGGTGTTTTTCAGGGCCCAGTGCGGGTTGAAGCTGGCCTCGAGCGTAGCGGGTGCCGGGCTGGCACTGGAAACTGCCGGTGTTTTGATGTCAAAACCACATTGCGATAAATGGCGGCCGGCAGTCGACAAGGCGTCAGCAGTCGGAGCCCGGACGACCAGACCGGTGCCACGGCGGCAGCAGCGTGCCAGCGCCTTGATGGTCCAAAGCGCGTCGGCGTCGGCCTCAGGTACATGCAGCGCCACTGTGTCTGCTTCAAACTGTTGCTGGCGCAGCAAGCCCAGAGTGTCACCCACACACAGCGTCAGCACGACCTGGCCTTGGTCCAGTAAAAAACGGTGAAAACCCGGCTGCAAGCCAAACCATTGGCTGGCCAGCACTTGCGCCAACAGGATCAGCGCCGGATCTTTGCCTGCGCCACCTGATAACTCCGGGCCGGTGGGGGACGCTTGCGTCAACGCGACATAGTGCAACAGGCGCGAACGCTGTGGGTCGGTGCGCCAGGCTTGCCAGCTTTCGAAAAAACGCTTGCCCTGCTCAAACCGCGTGTCAAGCATGCGCCAGCAAGCCAGCCCTTGCCACGCGTTTGCAGGGTCTTTGTCCAGGGTTGTTGGCTGCGGCTTTTCTGGCTTAACCGCCATGGTGTAGGGTTATTCCTTGGGCGGCACATAGCCCTGTGCGGCATCGGCGCCACCACCAAAAAAGTGGTTTTCCATTTGCCGGGCCAGGTATTGACGGGCACGCGCGTCGGCCAGATTCAGGCGGTTTTCATTGACCAGCATGGTTTGGTGCTTGAGCCAGTCGGCCCAAGCCTGCTTGCTGACGCTTTGCCAGATGCGCTTGCCCAATTCCCCAGGATAGGGTGGAAAGTCGAGCCCTTCGGATTCAGTGCCCAATTTGATGCAGTTCACAGTGCGCGCCATAACGATCTTTCAAGGATGGAGTCAAAGCATGCAACTGTAGCAAGGTTTTTCATCATGCGCGCACCTGCGTTAAAATCCAGCACATGTCAAAAGCAGATACCAAAACCAAAATCGTGGCCGATGGCCTGCGTTACAAATCCAAAGTGTCAGGTTCGCCTTTCACTGCCGCTACCTCATTTGGTGCCGCGACCATGTCGTGTTTCCTGTGTGGCAAGCACCGCGCACGATCCCAGATGGTCTCCAAGAAAATTTTGGGCAAGTCCCAGGCCGTTTGTTCGCCCTCTTGCAAGGCGCTTGATGAAGCGTCCAAGTAAGAGGGTTTGAACACATGCTGAACGGATTCCTGGTGCTTCTGGACAACGCGCCCCGGCGTGTTTTTGCATCTTTGAGTGTCACCTGTCTGGCCATGCTGGCTTTCGGCCTGTATTTGCAGCATAGCCAGGGGCTGGAACCCTGCCCAATGTGCATCGTCCAGCGCTATGCGCTGTTTTCAGTCGCGATCATTGCCGGCTTGCTCAGTGCGAGTGGCCGTCAGCGCGTCCATTTTTGGGGCTCGTTTGTCTTGTTGCTGGCAGCCGGTTTTGGCGCTTTTGTGGCGGCACGGCAAAGCTGGTTGCAGTGGTACCCGCCCGAGGTGGCCACCTGCGGCCGAGACTTCTACGGCATGATCGAAAACTTTCCGCTGAACCGTGCCATTCCCATGATCTTCAAGGGAAGTGGCGACTGTGCAGCCATTGACTGGACGTTTTTGGGGGGCTCCATCGCCAACTGGGCATTTGTTATCTTCTGTCTCGTGTTGGTGCTGGCCAGCCTGGTGATCTGGCGCAAGCGCTAAATAGTTGGGGTCAGAGCACGTCACTGCGTGAGTGGTCTGACCCGCAAAGCTGTTAGATCGGCAAAGCGTCAAAAGATTCGTAGCTTTTGCGCAGCCAGTTCTTGACGCGCTGGCGTTCCAGCAGACCCAGCGCATCGTCTTCCGACCGGTTGTGGATGGCGGCCCAGAAACTGGCGTTCTGGCGGTCAATTTTGCGCATGCTGGCTTCGTGCAACTGCGCCAGGGTGACGATTCTGGCGCCCATCTCCAGCGCTCTGGCCGTGGCAGGTGACGCCTCCAGTTGCGAGAAGTCGGTGCCGCGCCCCAGGTTCTTGACAATCAGGTAATTGGGTCCGGCACCATAGGCATCCAGCAGCCGGTCCAGCAGGTCCACCGAATCCTTGCCGGCGTCGGCCACATGCCAGAAGTTCACCGCAACCCCCATGTCGGCCAGCAGGCTCAGCAGGTCGGAATCTTTGATCCAGCGTGTCAGCGGTGCCGCCGTCTGTGCTGCCAGATCGACGATCACGCGCGGTGTTTCACCTTCGTTCACGTTCTCGAACACGCTCACCACCCGGTCCAGTCCCTCGTAGCTGTCCACCAGCACCGGCGCGGCGTAGTCGGCATAAAAGCGGGTGAATGAGGTGTGGGAGCGATCGGTGTCAAAGCCCATGAAGGGCAGGTCTTTGTCGATCAGGTACTGGGCCAGCAGGCGCGCCACCACCGATTTGCCAACACCACCTTTTTCGCCGCCAATGAAATTGAGAGAACTCATGATTTTCCTGTTTGTATGAAAGTTTTAAGCACGATGGACATCACTTGGGGGCAAGCAAGAGTCGTGCTAAAAATGGTGCAGATGCACCTTTTCAGGTGATTTTCTTGACCAGTACCTGGCTTTTGCGGTCCCAGTTGTACTTGCGCTTGCGGGCTTCGGGCAGCCAGTCGGCATCGACCTGGACAAAACCGCGTTTCAGGAACCAGTGCATGGTGCGCGTGGTCAGGACAAAAATACTGTCGAGCCCGGCCAGCTTGGCACGCTGTTCGATGCGTTTGAGCACGCGTTCGCCGTCACCCTGGCTTTGCACCTGCGGCGATACCGTGAGGGCGGCCATTTCGCCGGTGCGTGCTTCGGGGTAGGCGTAGAGCGCAGCGCAGGCAAAAATGACGCCGTCGTGCTCGATCACGGTGTACAGGCCCACGTCACGCTCTATTTCGGTGCGGCTGCGTTTGACCAGGGTGCCGTCATTCTCGAACGGCTCAATCAGTTGCAGGATGCCGCCGACATCGTCCACCGAGGCTTCGCGCAGACTCTCCAGCTTTTCATCGACCACCATGGTGCCAATGCCGTCGTGCACATAGACTTCCAGCAGGATCGAGCCGTCCACCGCAAACGGAATAATGTGGCTGCGCTCGACGCCACCTTTGCAGGCCTTCACGCAGTGCTGCAAATAAAAGCCTGTGTCGCTGGGCGTGTTGGCGCTGGGCAAATCGGCCAGCATTTTTTCAGCGGCAGCCAGCGGCAGCTCGGTGTCGATCGGGTTGTCCTCACTCACCGGCAGGTCCACCTGGGTGGCAATGCCGGGGATTTCGGTGACAAAAATCAGTTTGTCGGCCTGCAGGGCCGTGGCGACCGAGGTGGCCACTTCTTCCATGGTCAGGTTGAAGGCCTCGCCGGTGGGCGAAAAACCGAACGGCGACATCAGCACCAGCGCGCCCATGTCGAGCGAGCGCATGATGCCCGCAGTGTCGATCTTGCGCACCACGCCCGAGTGCTGAAAGTCCACGCCGTCGACGATGCCCACCGGGCGCGCCGTCAAAAAGTTGCCCGAGATCACCCGCACCGTGGCCCCGGCCATGGGGGTGTTGGGCAGGCCCTGGCTGAACGCGGCCTCGATCTCGTAGCGCAACTGGCCGGCGGCTTCCTGCGCACAATCGAGCGCCACCTCGTCGGTGATGCGGATGCCTCTGGAATATCGCGGCGTATGGCCCTTGGCCTTGAGCTGTTCGTTCACCTGCGGGCGAAAACCGTGCACCAGCACCACCTTGACACCCATGCTCTGGATCAGCGCCAGGTCTTGCGCCAGGTTGGGCAATTTGCCGGCGGCAATTGCCTCGCCACACACCCCAACCACAAAGGTCTGGTGCCGAAACTTGTGAATATAAGGTGCCACCGAGCGGAACCAGGGCACAAAGGTGAAGTTGAAGACGGATGGCATGTCGGCGGGCTGAAGTGAAAAGGGTTGGGATAATCACCGATTCTCTACGAAGTTATTGCCTTGACTGCTACACCCCTGAAAATCGAGTTTCCCGAATCGCTGCCGGTCTCCGCCAGGCGCGACGAGATCATGGCCGCCATGCTGGCGCACCAGGTCATCATTGTCTGTGGCGAAACCGGCTCGGGCAAAACCACCCAGTTGCCCAAGATCGCCCTGGCGCTGGGGCGCGGCAAGCTCAACTATCCGTTGCAAAACCCCGATGGCACGCGCGCGCCGCCGGGCAAGCTGATCGGCCACACCCAGCCGCGCCGCATTGCCGCCAGCAGCGTGGCCAAGCGCATCGCCGAAGAACTGCACACCACGCTGGGCGACGTGGTCGGTTTCAAGGTGCGGTTTCAGGACCGCTTGAGCCGTGACAGCTCGGTCAAGCTGATGACCGACGGCATTTTGCTGGCTGAAACACAAACCGACCCACTGCTCAAAGCCTACGACACCATCATCATCGACGAGGCGCACGAGCGTTCCCTGAACATCGATTTTTTGCTGGGTTACCTGCGCCAGATCCTGCCGCGCCGCCCGGACCTGAAAGTGGTGGTGACCTCGGCCACGATTGACGCCGAGCGCTTTGCCGAGCATTTTGGGTCACGCAAGGGACCGGCGCCGATCATCATGGTGTCGGGGCGCATGTTTCCGGTCGAACAGCGTTACCGCCCCTTTGAAGAAGCGCGTGACTACGATTTGAACAACGCCATCGCCGATGCGGTTGACGAGCTTTGGCGCGATGCCCACAACAGCGGCGACATCCTGGTGTTTTTGCCGGGCGAGCGCGAGATCCGCGAAGCCGCTGACCACCTGCGGGGCCACCTGAGCCATCAGCCCATCTTTCGGGGTGCCGAGGTGCTGCCGCTGTTTGCCCGCCTGAGCCAGGCCGAGCAGGACCGCATTTTTGACGGCCATACCGGGCGCCGTATTGTGCTGGCCACCAATGTCGCCGAAACCTCGCTCACGGTGCCGGGCATTCGCTACGTGATCGACGCGGGCACCGCGCGCATGAAGCGCTACAGTTTCCGAAGCAAGGTCGAACAATTGCTGGTGGAGCCCATCAGCCAGAGTTCGGCCAACCAGCGCGCCGGGCGCTGCGGCCGGGTGGCGAACGGCATTTGCATCCGGCTCTATGACGAAAAAGATTTCAACAGCCGCCCCAAATTTACCGACCCCGAAATTCTGCGTTCATCACTTGCGGGTGTGATCCTGCGCATGAAATCGCTGCACCTGGGCGTGGTCGAAGATTTTCCGTTCATCGAAAAACCCTCGGGCCGCGCCATAGCCGACGGTTACCAGTTACTCAACGAACTCGGCGCCGTGGATGACGCCAATGAATTGACGGCCACCGGCCAGGAGCTGGCCAAATTGCCGCTTGATCCGCGCGTGGGCCGCATGATTCTGGAGGCGCGCAGTCGGGAGGCGCTTGACGAGGTGCTGGTCATTGCCTCGGCGCTGTCGGTGCAGGACGTGCGCGACCGGCCCATGGAAGCGCAGCAGCAGGCCGACCAGGCGCACGCCAAGTTTGACGATGAAAAGAGCGAGTTCAGCGGTTACCTGAGGCTGTGGAAGTGGATCAACGATGGCAAGGGCGGGGAAGGGCAGCACAAGCTCTCCAACCGCCAATATGAACAGTTGCTGCGGCAAAACTTCGTCAGCATGCGCCGTGTGCGCGAGTGGCGCGACATCCATTCGCAGTTGCACACCGTGGTGGCCGAGCACAAATGGCGCCTGAACACGCTGCCGGCCAGCTACGAGCAATTGCACCTGTCGATGCTCGCGGGGCTGCTCGGCAACATTGGCTACAAGCTGGAAACTGAAGGCGGTGGCGGCGGTGAGTACCTGGGCGCGCGCGGCATCAAGTTTTACCCGCATCCTGGCGCCCATCTGGTCAAGAAGCCGGGGCGCTGGATTGTGGCGGCCGAACTGGTCGAGACCACGCGCCTGTTTGGCCGCGGCATTGCCGCCATCGAGCCGCAGTGGCTGGAGCAGGTGGGTGGCCATTTGCTGAAGAAACAGCTGCTCGATCCGCATTGGGAAAAGAAGTCGGCCGAGGTCAATGCGCTGGAGCGCGCCACGCTCTATGGCATCGTGGTGTACAGCGGCCGCCGCGTCAATTACGGCCGGGTCGACCTGGTCGGCGCCCGTGAAATTTTCATTCGCGAGGCGCTGGTGAACGGCCAGTGGGACTGCAAGTGGCCGTTTCTTGAGGCCAACCTTAAATTGATCAAACAGGTCGAAGACCTGGAGCACAAGGCGCGACGGCAGGACGTGTTGGTGGACGACGAACTGATCTATGCCTTTTACGACCAGCAGTTGCCCGCCGACGTTTGCAGCGGCTACAGCTTTGATGCCTGGTACCGCGACGCCTGCAAAAAGCCCGAGTACCTGATGCCGATGCCGGTGC
>NZ_JAMPXE010000081.1 GCF_023701345.1 Rhodoferax sp.
CGCCCACGCTTATCGGCTGTATATTTTTAATGATCTAGAAGCAGCTTTAACACCGCTTCTTGTTTGCTTCACCGTGATCAGCGAAGCCTTGTATTCTAGCACGCCTTTTTTGCGTTTTTCTTAGAAATTTTTAGGATTTCTAAGAAAAATTTCACTGACCTTGATCAGAAAAGCAAAGCCAACTGGTTGACCTTGCACTGTGCGACTAAATACCCGAGCCTCAAATCATACCACTTATGATTTTCAATTTTCGTTAAAATTCTGCTGTCAGAAAAACAATCCCGCTTGCCCCCATATGCACAACCCACCGGCAGAAAAACCGCGACGCGGAGCGCTCGCAATCCATGATTTCTTGTCTTACATGGGTGAGTGGTGACATTGCACGTCTTGAGAGGGTGCATGGACACCAAGTCGGTTATGCCGCCAGCCCCAGCCGCTGGCAAATCTCAAGCGTAGCGACACTCTGATTCATGCTGTAAAAATGCAGACCGGGTGCGCCCCCGGCGCGGAGCTGCTCACACAAATCCGTTACGACATCCAGACCAAAAGCCTTGATCGATGCAGTGTCGTCGCCAAACCCCTGCAAACGCAGCCTGATCCAGCGCGGAATCTCGGCGCCGCAGGCGTCACTGAAGCGCATCAGCTGCGAAGAACTGGCGATCGGCATGATGCCTGGCACCACGGGAATTTGCACGCCCAGCGCATCCGCGTCCTCGACAAACCGGAAATAGGCATCCGAATTGTAAAAATACTGGGTAATGGCCGAATTTGCTCCAGCCCCCACCTTGACGGCAAAGGCCTTCAAGTCGCTCTCGGGGGTTCTGGCCTGCGGATGGATTTCGGGATAGGCTGCCACTTCAATGTGAAAATCATCCGGCATCTCTGCGCGAATGAAGGCCACCAAATCGCTGGCGTAATGGAACTCACCACCCGTGCCATAACCACTCGGCAAGTCACCCCGCAAGGCCACCAGGCGCTTCACGCCCATGGCTTTCAGTGTGGCCAATTGCTCGCGCACCCGCTCACGCGTGGCACCGATGCAGGAAAAATGCGAGGCGGCACTCACCCCCTCGCTCAGAATGTCACGCACTGTGCTGAACGTGCCCTCTTGGGTGGAACCGCCGGCACCGAAAGTCACCGAGCAAAACTCGGGCTTTAGCGCATAAAGCTGGTGGCGCACAATGCGCAGCTTCTCGGCGCCCTCAGGCGTTTTGGGCGGAAAGAACTCAATGCTGACGGGGAAACGTGAGATGGAAGACATAACAGTGTTCTGAAGTGTTGAAGACAGCGCTGTCGCACTTTGCGTCGCTACGGCCTGTCCCGCAAAATGGCGGCAATGAAAAACTCGCGGTTACCGTCTCCCCCGGTGATCGGTGAGTCAAACCAGTGGGTCACTTGCAGATCCAGTTCGGCACAGGCTTCACGCAGGCGCAGTTCAACGATGCGGTACATATCAGCATCTTTCACTATGCCGCCCTTGCCAACCTGGCCCGGCTGCAATTCAAACTGGGGTTTGACCAATGACAACAATGCGCCGCCAGCTTTAAGAAGCGGCACCACGGCCGGCAACACCAGCGTCTGGGAGATGAACGACAGGTCGGTCACGATCAAGTCAAACTCGGGGACGAAATCAAGCGCCGCGTCGTCCTCTGATTGTTCCAGCTCAAATTGGCCTTCAGTCCCGGTACTTTCTTCGTAGGCAGCCACCAGGTCGGAGGCCTTCAAGGCACGTGCATTGACACCTTCGACGCACAACACGCGGGGGTCTGCGTGCAGACTGGGGTGCAACTGGGCGCTGCCCACATCCACACCCACGACAAAAACAGCCCCTTGTTGCAGCAGACAATCGGTGAAGCCGCCCGTGCTTTGGCCCACATCGAGGCATTGAAAACCGGACACAGACAGCCCCACGCGCTTGAGTGCCGCCTCCAGCTTGAGGCCACCGCGTGACACGTAACGCGCCTCCGAATCATCGAGCAGACGCACTGGCGCGTCTTCTGGCACCTCATCACCATTCTTGGCCACACGCCGCCAGCCATCACCTTGCTGCCACTCCACGCCCCCGGCAATCAGGCGCTGGGCCTGGGAACGGGTGCTGGCCAGGCCACGCTGCACCAGCAGTTGGTCAATACGCATGGGGTCCTTAGTAACGGTAAGAGTCAGCTTTGTAGGGGCCGGCCTTGCTCACGCCAATGTAGGCGGCTTGCTCGTCGGTCAATTCGGACAGTTGCACGCCCACTTTTTTCAGGTGCAGGCGCGCCACCTTTTCGTCCAGATGTTTGGGCAACACATAAACCTGCCCTACCTTGTAGCTCTTGGGCTTGGTGAACAGCTCAATCTGCGCGATGGTCTGGTTGGCAAAGCTGGAACTCATGACAAAGCTGGGGTGGCCGGTGCCACAGCCCAGGTTCACCAGGCGGCCTTTGGCCAGCAGGATGATACGTTTGGCCGGTGTCTTGCCTTTGGCCGGGAAGATGACATGGTCCACCTGGGGTTTGATTTCTTCCCACTTGCACTTGGACAGTGACGCCACGTCGATTTCATTGTCGAAGTGGCCGATATTGCAAACAATGGCCTGGTCTTTCATCGCCGCCATATGTTTGTAAGTAATGACGTTGAGGTTACCGGTCGCGGTCACAAAAATATCGCACTTGTCTGCAGCGTATTCCATGGTGACCACTTTGAAGCCTTCCATGGCCGCTTGCAGCGCGTTGATCGGGTCGATCTCGGTCACCCAGACTTGGGCGCTGAGCGCGCGCAAGGCCTGGGCGCAGCCCTTGCCGACATCACCGTAACCGGCCACGACGGCCACCTTGCCCGCAATCATCACGTCGGTGGCGCGTTTGATGCCATCCACCAAAGACTCGCGGCAGCCGTACAGGTTATCGAACTTGCTCTTGGTCACCGAGTCGTTGACGTTGATGGCGCGCAGCATCAGTTCGCCCTTGGCGGACATGTCATTCAAGCGGTGCACGCCGGTGGTGGTTTCTTCGGTGACACCAATGATGTGCTTGATGCGGCGGCTGTACCAAGTGGGGTCCACTTTCAGCTTGGCCTTGATGGCAGCAAACAGACAGGTCTCTTCTTCGCTGCTTGGGTTGTCCAGCAGCTTGGGATTTTTCTCGGCTTTGGTGCCCAAATGCATCAACAACGTGGCATCGCCGCCATCGTCCAGAATCATGTTCGGGCCTTCTGTCGCAGTGCCCTTCTTGCCACCAAACTCAAAGATGCGGTGGGTATAGTCCCAGTAATCGGTCAGGCTTTCACCCTTGTAGGCGAACACGGGGGTGCCCGTGGCCACCAAGGCGGCAGCGGCGTGGTCTTGCGTTGAATAAATATTGCATGATGCCCAGCGCACCTGTGCGCCCAGCGCTTGCAAGGTCTCGACCAACACGGCGGTCTGGATCGTCATGTGCAGGCTGCCAGTGATGCGGGCGCCTTTGAGCGGCTGCTCTTTGGCAAATTCTTCACGAATGGCCATCAGACCCGGCATTTCGGTCTCGGCGATGTTCAACTCTTTGCGACCCCAGTCGGCGAGGCCGATGTCGGCAATGATGAAGTCGTTTGTTTTGGCAGTTTTTGATGCAGCGCTCATGGTTCCCTCCAGAAATTAAAGTTCAAACCGCTGCCTGGAAGGGAAAAACTCACCTCACATGCAGTGGGTGAGCGCCGTTGTGAAGCGCCGGGATTTTTACCACGGCGGGTTCCAAGCCTCACTCAGCACCCGGGTTGAGCCCCTGGCGTGAGCTGCAACGCTCCTCGGAATGGACCCAATTATAGAGTCGCACCAAGACCTGTTGCGTGCAACAGGAAACAGCGCTGTAAAACATAGTCTTTTGAGATGCAAAATACGATCTCAGCGCCATTTCGCCAACGCCCCAAGGAACCCACTTGAACGTCTCTGCCACGCCACTCACAGCTACCCCTTTGGAGCAAATCAACACTCACCTGCTGCACACCGTTGGTGTAGCGCCAGATCGTGCCTCGGCCAGCGACCTGATGCAGGCCACGGCCCAAGTGGCACGCGCTCAGCTCTCCAGGCGCTGGGTCACCACGCAGGAGCAGGAACGGACGCAAAAGGCCCGGCGCGTGGTCTATCTGTCAATGGAATTTTTGATGGGGCGCACCCTCTCGAACGCCTTGGCCGCACTTGACCTGACCGAAGGTGCTGCCAAGGGCTTGGCACAACACGCCCAAAAGCTGGAAGAAATTGCCAGCCGTGAACCCGACGCAGCCTTGGGCAATGGCGGCCTGGGTCGCCTGGCCGCCTGCTTTCTGGACTCCATGGCCACCTTGGGACTACCCTCGTTAGGTTATGGCATTCGTTACGAATACGGCATGTTTGCCCAGGAAATTCAAAATGGCAGCCAGATCGAATACCCGGACTCCTGGCTCAAGGACGGGACGCCTTGGGAATTTCCACGGCCCGACCTGACCTACCCGGTTCGTTTTGGCGGCTGGGTCACGCATGAAAACGGCAAGGCAGCATGGAAACACGCCGGCGAAGTGGCCGCCAAAGCCTATGACATGGTGGTCCCGGGTCATGGCACCGAAAAAACAAGCACATTGCGCTTGTGGAAAGCGGTGGCACCGGAGCACATTGATCTGGGCGCCTTCAACACGGGCGACTATGCTCGCGCCGCCTGTGCCAAAAATGAATACGAAAACATCTCCTGGGTGCTGTACCCCAACGACAGCACGCCCGCCGGGCGCGAATTGCGCCTCAAACAAGAGTATTTCTTTGTCGCCGCCTCGATGCAGGATTTGGTGAAGCGCCACCTGGACGAACACCCCTCGCTGGACAACCTGGCCGAGCAGGTGGCCATTCACCTCAACGACACCCATCCGGCCATTGGCGTGGCCGAACTGATGCGCATTTTGTGCGACGAACACGCTTTTGACTGGGACCAGGCCTGGGCCTTGTGCTGCAAAACGTTTTCTTACACCAACCACACCCTGATGCCAGAAGCACTGGAAACCTGGCCGGTATCGCTGTTACAGCATGTGCTGCCACGGCATCTGGAAATCATTTTTCGCATCAACAAGGAATTTCTGGACCATGCTGCGCGCTTCCGTCCGGGTGACCCCGAGTTTCTGAAGCGTTTGTCGCTCATCGACGAAGTCGGCGAGCGACGAGTGCGCATGGCCCATTTGTCGGTGGTTGGCAGCCACCAGGTCAATGGGGTCTCGGCACTGCACTCGGAACTGCTGGTACACACCATTTTTTCGGACTTTGCTGCTTTGTGGCCCAGGCGTTTCACCAACATGACCAACGGTGTCACTCCCCGGCGCTGGCTGGCACAGGCCAACCCCGGCCTTTCCGCCCTGCTCGACGACACCCTGGGCAAGACATGGCGACTCGACCTGAACCAGTTAAAACGTCTGGAGGGCTGTCTGGACGATACCGCATTCACAGAGAAATTCATGGCCATCAAGCGCGCCAACAAAGTGCGTCTGGCCCACTACATTGCATCCTCCACGGGTGTTCAGGTGAGCCCTGACAGCCTGTTTGACGTGCAGGTCAAACGCATTCACGAGTACAAGCGGCAATTGCTCAACGTGCTCCATGTGGTCAGCCGTTACCAGGCCATTTTGGCCAACCCGGAAGCGTCCTGGGTGCCACGGACCGTCATTTTTGCAGGCAAGGCTGCGTCAAGCTATGTTGCTGCCAAGTCCATCATCCGCCTGATTCACGATATCGGCCTGACCATCAACAACGACCCCCGGGTAGATGACAAACTCAAACTCGTATTCATCCCCAACTATGGGGTTTCGGTGGCAGAAATCATCATGCCCGGGGCTGACTTGTCAGAGCAAATCTCAACCGCCGGCACCGAAGCCTCGGGTACCGGCAACATGAAACTGGCGCTCAACGGCGCCCTCACCATTGGCACGGACGATGGTGCCAACATTGAAATCAGGCAACAAGTGGGTGATGACAACATTTTCATCTTCGGCCTGAAAACGCCAGAGGTGCGCCAGCTCCGGATCGAGGGCTACCACCCGCTGCACCACTACGAAAACAACCCGGTCCTCAAATCGGTACTCGACGCCATCGGCGAAGGCCAGTTCTCCCCGGACGAACCTGAGCGTTACCGCGCCCTGATCAACTCGCTGGTGTGGGGCGGCGACCACTACATGTTGCTGGCCGACTATGCGTCCTATGTCGCCACCCAGGCGCAGGTGGATGCGCTTTACAGCCAGCCGGCTTTGTGGAGCCAGCGCGCCATCCGCAACGTGGCGGGCATGGGCGTGTTTTCTTCTGACCGTACCATTGCCGCGTACGCCCGGGACATCTGGCATGTTGCGCCAGACCCCAGCTGAGTCAACAATCAGACCCATTGCTTTACCCTAGAGCCGCTTGTCATGTTGCACCACCACGCCATTGAAATGATCTGCCACGCCAATCACGGCGACCCATTTTCCGTGTTGGGGCCACATGCGGCCGGCGCCGGGCAAACCGCCGTGCGTTGTTTTTTACCCCATGCCACCCAGGTCTCGGTGGTCAATGCCCAAAATGAAATTCAGGGTCTGCTCAAGCAGCGTGCCAGCGGTTTTTTTGAAGGATTGGTCAAAGCTGCGCCCGCCGAACCTTATCAATTGCAAGTGCAATGGGCCAGCGGCCAGTGCAGCCTGCTCGACGACCCCTACCGCTTTCCATTGGTGATCGGAGAAATGGATGTCTGGCTGCTCGGCGAGGGCACACATCTGCGCCCCTTTGAAGTGCTGGGTGCGCACCCAGCCACGATGCTCGGAGTGGCAGGCACGCGCTTCGCGGTCTGGGCGCCGAACGCCTCACGGGTCAGCGTGGTGGGTGATTTCAATTTTTGGGATGGTCGTCGCCACCCCATGCGCCTGCGCCGTGAATGCGGCGTGTGGGAGCTGTTTTTGCCCGGCGTGCCTATGGGTTCACTTTACAAATTCGAGATCCGCACGCAAAGCGGCGAAGTCTTGCCGGCGCGCTCCGACCCCTACGCCCTGCAAGCCGAGTTGCGCCCCGCCACCGCCAGCGTCGTCGGCCAGTTGCCGGGCAAAGTCACGCCCTCGACGCAGCGCCAGGCCGCCAACGCGCTGGACGCCCCCGTGAGCATTTACGAGGTGCATCCGGGCTCGTGGCGGCGCAAGGCAGAAGACGGCAAGCGCTGGCTCACCTGGGATGAACTCGCCGACACGCTCATTCCCTACGCGCAAGACATGGGCTTTACCCACCTGGAACTCATGCCGGTCAGCGAACATCCGTTTGACGGCTCCTGGGGCTACCAACCCATTGGCCTGTACGCACCCACCTCCCGGTTTGGCGATGCCCGTGGTTTTGGTCGTCTGGTACAGCGCTGCCATGCCGCCGGCATTGGACTGATTCTGGACTGGGTTCCCGCGCATTTCCCCAGCGACGCCCATGGCCTGGCCAACTTTGACGGCACCCATCTGTACGAGTACGCCGACCCGCGTGAAGGCTTCCACAACGACTGGAACACGCTGATCTACAACCTGGGTCGCACCGAGGTCAGCAACTTCCTGGTCGGCAACGCGCTTTACTGGCTGGAGCGTTTCGGTGTCGACGGCCTGCGTGTGGACGCCGTGGCCTCCATGCTTTACCGCGATTACAGCCGCCAAGCCGGCGAATGGATTCCCAACGTACACGGCGGACGCGAAAACCTCGAAGCCATCGCCTTCCTCAAACGCATGAACGAGGTGGTTGGTGTGGAATGCCCGCAAGCCATCACGCTGGCCGAAGAGTCCACCGCCTACCCGGCGGTGTCGCGCCCGACCTATGCCGGCGGCCTCGGCTTTCACTACAAATGGAACATGGGCTGGATGCACGACAGCCTGAGCTACATGGCACGCGACCCGATCTACCGCCAGCACCATCAGGGCGAAATGACTTTCAGCCTGGTCTATGCCTTCAATGAAAACTTCGTACTGCCGATCTCCCACGACGAAGTGGTCCACGGCAAGGGCTCGCTCTTCTCCAAGATGCCGGGTGACCGCTGGCAGCAGCTGGCCAATGTGCGCGCTTTTCTGGGCTACATGTTTGGCCACCCCGGCAAAAAGCTGCTGTTCATGGGTTGCGAATTCGCCCAGGAGCGCGAATGGAACCATGATCAAAGTCTGGACTGGCACCTGCTGGAGAACCCACAGCACGCGGGCATTCAACGCCTCACACGTGACTTGAACCGTCTGTACCAAGCCACACCCGCGCTGTACCAGCAGGACTTTGTACCGGCAGGCTTTGAATGGATTGAACACAGCGACGCCGCGCACTCGGTGCTGAGCTTTGCGCGCCACGGGCTTGACGCCAGCACCTTCACGGTGGTGGTGTGCAACTTCACGCCGCAAGTCTGGCAAGGCTACCGGTTGGGCGTGCCGCAACCGGGTCGCTACCGCGAGGTGCTCAACACCGACTCCGCCCATTACGGTGGCAGCAACGTGGGCACCCCCCTGGGCGCGGCCAGCACCGAGCATGTGCCCTGGCATGGCAAACCCTATTCCGTCTTGCTGACGCTCCCCCCACTCGCCACCGTATTTTTTGAATGGACCACCTGATCACCTACCAGTTGCAAACTGGCCACCCCTGGCCCATGGGAACCCATTTTGATGGTCACGGGGTCAACTTTGCGGTGTTTTCTACACACGCCCAGGCCATGGAGCTGTGCCTGTTCGATGCCGAGGGCAAGCAGGAACTGGCACGCCTGCCATTTCCGTGTCATACCGTCGACGTCTGGCACGGCTACCTGCCGGGCGCACAACCCGGCCTGGTCTATGGCCTGCGCGCCCATGGCCCCTGGTGGCCCGACAAGGGGCACCGGTTTGACGCCAGCAAACTGCTGCTGGATCCTTATGCACGGGAGATCGTCGGGCAATTCGACTGGCGCGATGAACACTTCACGCCTGACCGCCATTTCCCGGGACACAAGCGCGGCCATGACAACGTCGCACTGGCGCTCAAAGCGCGCGTCACGCAGGACGCGTTTGACTGGGGTGAAGACAGCGCCCCTGACATTTCCCTGACCGACACCGTGCTCTATGAATGTCATGTCAAGGGTTTCTCGAAACTCAACCCGCAGCTACCGCCTGAACTGCGCGGCAGTTATGCCGGGCTGGCCCACCCGGTCTCCATCAGCCATTTCAAGCGCCTGGGGGTGACCGCGGTCAGCCTGTTGCCGGTGCAATACAGTCTCAGCGAAGAACGCCTGGTCAGGCAGGGGCTCTCCAATTACTGGGGCTACAACACCCTCGGCTTCTTTTGCATCAACCCGCAGCTGGCCAGCAACCAGGACGGCAAGGCCGCACGCGATGAGTTCCGCAGCATGGTGCGCGCGCTGCACCAGGCCGGACTCGAGGTGATTCTGGACGTGGTCTACAACCACACCGCAGAAGCCGATGCGTCCGGACCGACCATCAACTTTCGCGGACTCGACAACGCCAGCTACTACCGCTTGTCGGCCAATGACCCCAGCCATTATGAGAACTACAGTGGCTGTGGCAACACCCTGAACCTGAGCCAGCCCAAGGTGCTGCAAATGGTGATGGACAGTTTGCGTTATTGGGTTGAAGACATGCACGTCGATGGTTTTCGCTTTGATCTGGCGCCCGTGCTGGGTCGCACCGACACCGGCTTCAGCGCCCAGGCGGCATTTTTTGTGGCCATGGCACAAGACCCGGTGCTGTCCCGCGTCAAAATGATCGCCGAGCCCTGGGACACCGGGCCGGGCGGTTATCAGGTGGGCGGTTTTCCGCGCGGCTGGCTGGAATGGAATGACAAATTCAGGGACTGCATGCGGCGATTCTGGGTTCAAGGCGCAGCCGCTGGCGATGAAATGCCCTCGGGCTGCACGCGCGGCGACTTTGCCATGCGCCTGTGTGGCTCATCTGACCTGTACCAGGAGAGGCGCCGCGCGCCGGCCAAGTCGGTGAACTACGTGGTCTCGCACGACGGTTTTACCCTGCGCGACCTGGTCAGCTACAACCAGCGTCACAACGAAGCCAACGGTGAAGACAACCGCGACGGCCACCATGACAACCTGAGCTTCAACTGCGGTATCGAGGGCCCCAGCGATGACCCCATGGTGACGGTACTGCGCGGGCGCTTGCAGCGCGTGCTGTTGGCCAACACGCTACTCTCCCAGGGAACGCCCATGCTGTGCGCCGGCGACGAATTCGGCCACACCCAGCACGGCAACAACAACCCTTACTGCCAGGACAACGCCACCACCTGGATCGACTGGTCAACGCCAGACGCCGATTTGCTGGCTTTCACCCAGCATCTGGTGGCGCTCAGGCACCAACTGCAGCCTTTTGCCAATCAGTGGTACACCGGTATCGCCAATGCCAACGGGCTCCATGACGTGTCCTGGTGGAACGCTGACGGCAGCACGCTGCAGCATGAGGTCTGGCACCATGCCACCGGCCGTACCCTGGCTTGCCTCATTGGCAAACCCGGGCGCAGCACCACCCCCTTGCTGTTGCTGTTCAACGCCGGCGCCATGCGTGAGGCTTTTGTGCTGCCACCCGGCCAATGGCAGGCGCTGCTGGACACCAGCCACATGCGGGGCCAAAGCAAGGCCCAAGGGGCGGGCGGCATGAACCTGCCCGTGGCAGCGCACAGCATGATGTTGCTGCAACAGACCAAGGCCCCTTCTGCACCAGCGAGACCACCCCACCCTGCGCCTTCATCTGCATCGCACCCCGGCTAAAACCGCAGCCGGTCAAATCCGGTACGGCCACTGGCGGCCGTGATATTGGCCAGGCACTGCGCCAGATCGGCCCCCACCCAGTCCCACTTGAAGCGCCACGACCAACAACCCATGGTTCCCGGCTTGTTCATGCGGTGCTGGCTGTCCAGCCCCAGCACATCCTGGAATTGGCACAGTGACAAACGCGCCACCGAAAAACTCGCGGCGCGCACCATGGCCCAATGCACCGCATGATGATCATCGATGCCCAGGTAATGCGTGGCAAAGGCGCGTTCATGCGGGCTGCAACTGGCCCACCAGCCGGGCACGGTGTCGTTGTCATGGGTGCCGGTATAAACCACCGTGCCGGGTTCGAAGTTGTGTGGCAAAAAGGCGTTACCCGCATCGCCTGAAAAAGCGAACTGCAGCACCCGCATGCCGGGAAAACCGGTGCGCTCACGCAGCACGCTGACCTCCAGGGTGATGATGCCAAGGTCCTCGGCAATGATCGGCAAATCACCCAGCGCCAGGGCCAGCGCCTTGAACAATGCCGCCCCCGGGCCCGGCTGCCAGCGGCCTCTGACGGCATCGGGCTCACTGGCCGGGATTTCCCAGTAATCGACAAACCCGCGAAAATGGTCAATGCGCACCACGTCAGCCAAATGCAGTTGCCGGCGCACCCGCTCAATCCACCACTGGTAGCCATCACGCGCCATGGCCGCCCAGTTGTACAGCGGGTTGCCCCAGCGCTGGCCGGTGTCCGAAAAAAAGTCGGGCGGCACACCCGCCACCACCTGCGGTTGCCCGGTGCTATCGAGTTCATACAAGTCAGGCCGGGCCCAACAGTCGGCGCTGTGGTGCGCCACAAAAATCGGCAGGTCGCCCACCAGTCGCACGCCCTTGCTGTGGGCGTAGCTTTTGACGGCCTGCCATTGCAACTCGAACTGCCATTGCACAAAGCACCAAAAATCGATTTCGCGCGCATGGCTGGTGCGGGCCTTGGCCAGCGCCACGGCGTCGCGCAGGGCCAGCGCTGACGGCCATTCGGGCCAAAGTGCCGGACGATAGGCCTGGTCCAGCGCCATAAAGAGAGCGTAATCCTCCAGCCAGGCCTGCTGACTCAAAGCCCAGGCGGCCAACTCAGACCGCTCTTGCGTTGAGGCGTGCAGCTCGAAGCCGGCAAATGCCTGACGCAGTTTTTGCAGCCGCCAGGGGCTCACCACGGCATAGTCAACGCGCTCATCGTCCCAATCGGCCTGCAGGGTTTGAGCATCGAGCCAGCCGCGCTGCACCAAAGGCTCCAGCGCCACCAGCAAAGGGTTGCCGGCAAACGCCGAGCTACCCATATAGGGCGAATCACCCGGCCCCACGGGACCCAGCGGCAGCGTTTGCCAAAGCGTCTGCCCTGCCGCGTGCAGCCAGTCAACAAAGAAATACGCATTCGGGCCAAAGTCACCCATGCCATGCGGCCCGGGCAACGAGGTCGGGTGCAATACCACCCCGGCGGCGCGCTGCGCCATCCATGAATCAGCCATGCGTCATCAGCTCCAAAAAGAAAAAATCAATGCAAGAAAGGCCGCGCCGCTCAGTCAACTCAGGCGATCAGGTGCCGGTACAGCGCCACATATTGCGCCGCCGCTTGATCCCACCCCAGTTCCTGCTGCATGGCGTGCTGGCGCACGCTGCGCCATTCTTCTTTGCGGGCATAGAGCGCCAGCGCGCGACGCACGGCGCGATCCAGCGCTTGCGGCGTGAAATCAACAAAGACAAAGCCATTGGCCGTGCCATCGGCCAGATGCTCCAGTGCGCAATCCACCACCGTATCGGCCAGCCCCCCGACCCGGTGCACCAGCGGCAAGCTGCCGTATTTGAGGCCGTACATTTGCGTCAGGCCGCAAGGCTCGAAGCGCGACGGCACCAGCGTCACATCGGTGGCCGCAAAAATCCGGTGGGCATAGGCCTCGTCATACCCGATACGCACCGACACCGCCTGCGGGTTGGCCAGCGCGCATGCCTTGAAGGCCGCTTCAAGTTTTGCATCGCCGTTGCCCAGCACCACCAGTTGCCCGCCACGGGCGATCAGGCCATCGAGCACGGCCAGCACCAGATGCAGTCCTTTTTGCTCGGTGAGACGGCTCACCACACCAAACAGCGGCGCATCGGGCTGCAGCGCCAGACCCAGTTCCTGCTGCAGTGCCGCTTTACAGCGCGCCTTGCCAGTCGTTTTTTTGGCATCAAAGCGATGGGAAATGGCGGCATCAGTGGCCGGATTCCATACCGCTTCATCCACCGCATTGAGGATGCCGCTCAGGTCGTAGGCACGCACGCGCAGCAAGCCGTCCAGCCCGCAGCCCTGCTCCGGCGTCTGGATTTCCTGCGCATAGGTCGGGCTCACCGTGGTGATGTGGTCGGCGTAATACAAACCCGCTTTCATGAACGACAACTGGCCATGAAACTCCAGGCCGTTCACTGAGAACGCCGATGTAGGCAAACCCAGATCAAAAAAATGGACCGGCGCAAACACCCCCTGATACGCCAGGTTGTGCACGGTGTACACGCTGGCCACCCGGCGGCCCCGGGCGGGCCCAAACGCTAGGTAGGCCGAGGTCAGGGCGGCATGCCAGTCATGGCTGTGCACGACGGCGGGCTGCCAGTCAGGATCGAGCCCGCACGCCAGCTGCGCCGCCACCCATCCCAGCAGCGCAAAACGCAGGTGGTTGTCGTGGTGCGGCTGGCGCTGCGCGTCCTCGTAGGGCGTGCCGGCGCGGACGTAGAGGTGCGGCGCATCGATCACATAGGCGGAGATGCCCAGGCTGCCCAGCACCCCCTGGCGCAGCAGCACGCGCTCGCCCCAAGGCGCCGTCAGCTCGGTCAAGACACTGGCCGACTGCAGGTCGTCCATGATGGGGGCAAAGCCCGGCAGCAGCACGCGCACCGTACACCCTGCGGCATTCAGGGCGCCCGGCAGGGCGCCAGCAATATCCGCCAGCCCCCCGGTTTTGAGCAACGGAAAAATCTCGGCACTGACCTGCAAAACTTTCATGAACAATTCACCTTACTTCAACCGGGCCAACATGTCGCGGGTGATCAACACCACGCCGCCTTCAGTGCGCTCAAAGCGTTGCGCATCCAGCACCGCGTCTTCGCCCACCACCATGCCTTCGGGAATTTCACAGCCACGGTCAATCACCACTTTGCGCAAGCGGCAATGGCGGTGAATGGTCACGTCGGGCAGCACCACGGCCTCGTCGATATGGCAGTCCGAATGCACCCGTACTTCGGAAAACAGCACCGAATGCGCCACAAAGGAGCCCGACACAATACAACCGCCGGACACCACGGTGTTGGCATAAGTACCATGGATGCCATCCTTGTCAGGGACAAACTTGGCGGGCGGCAATTGGCGCTGGTAGGTCCAGATCGGCCAGTCGGTGTCGTAAATATCGAGCTCGGGCACCGTGGAGGCCAGGTCAAGGTTAGCCGACCAAAACGCGTCAATCGTGCCGACATCGCGCCAGTAAGGCGCAACATCCTGAGCGCGCGAGACACAGGACAGGCCAAACGGATGCGCCAGCGCCCGGCCGTCAGCCACCGCGCGCGGGATGACGTTTTTGCCGAAGTCATGCTCGGACTGCGGATTGGCCAGGTCTTCATCGAGCAAGCGGTACAGGTAGTCTGCATTGAAAATGTAGATGCCCATGCTGGCCAGCGACACCGCATCGTTGCCCGGCATCGGCGGCGGGTCGGCGGGCTTCTCGACAAAGGCCGTGATTTGGCGCGCCTCGTCAATGGCCATCACCCCAAACGCACAGGCCTCGGAGCGAGGCACCTCAATGCAGCCCACGGTACATCCCGCACCGCGCGTCACATGGTCCTTCAGCATGATCGAGTAGTCCATCTTGTAGACATGGTCGCCCGCCAGAATAACGATGTATTGGGGTTTGCTGGAACGGATGATGTCCATGTTCTGAAAAATCGCATCGGCGGTACCACGGTACCAATGCTCCTCACCCACGCGCTGCTGGGCCGGCAGCAGGTCCACCATTTCATTGAGCTCGGCACGCAAGAAACTCCAGCCGCGCTGCAAATGGCGCATCAACGAATGCGACTTGTACTGCGTCACCACCGCCATGCGCCGAATGCCCGAATTCAGGCAATTGGAGAGGGCAAAGTCGATGATGCGGAACTTGCCACCAAAGTACACCGCCGGTTTGGCGCGGGTGTCGGTCAATTGCTTGAGTCGCGAACCGCGTCCGCCAGCCAGGATCAAGGCCACCGTGTGCCGCACCAGCTGATGGGTTTCCGGGGCTCTTTTTTCGAAATGCACCATGAAAAACTCCTCTTTGATTAATTTTTATGTCAGGTGGCCACTGTGGGGCCAGCCATGCCGGTGCGCGCCCTGATGCCAGCCACCTGTTCGGCCATCGCCGCCAGTTCAGCCATGGCCTGCTGCACCGGCTGGTCCTGCTGCGCCACATCGGCCTCATAACGCTCCAGGTACAGCCGCAGGGTGGCGCCTTCGGTGCCGGTGCCCGACAGCCGGAAAATGACGCGCGCGCCATCGTCAAAAAGCAGGCGGATGCCCTGCTGGCCCGATACCGAGCCATCCACCGGGTCGGTGTAAGAAAAATCATCGGCCAACACCACCTGGCGGAGACCAAACTTCCGTCCGGACAAGTCGGGCAAGGCGGCGCGCACATCGGCCATCAAGGTAGCAGCCGTATCCACGGCAATGCCCTCATAATCGTGCCGGGTGTAGTAGTTGCGGCCGTAGACACGCCAATGCTCACGCACCAGCGACTCGACCGAGCGGCCGGTCGCACCCTGCAAACTGAGCCAGAACAAAATCGCCCACAACCCGTCCTTCTCACGCACATGGTTGGAGCCGGTGCCATAACTTTCTTCGCCGCACAGGCTGACGCGCCCGGCATCGAGCAAGTTGCCAAAAAATTTCCAGCCGGTCGGGGTCTCGAAGCACGGCAAGCCCAGTGCCTTGGCCACCCGGTCCACCGCCGCCGAGGTCGGCATGGAGCGCGCCACCCCCAGCAAGCCGTCCTGGTAGCCCGGAATCAACCTGGCATGCGCCGTCATCAGGGCCAGGCTGTCGGAGGGCGCGAC
>NZ_JAMPXE010000213.1 GCF_023701345.1 Rhodoferax sp.
CGTGTCGCATAACCGGGTGGTTATGTCGCGTGTCTCAAACGCCAGGTTAAATGCCAATTTTCGTGGAAGTTATTCCACTTCCCCAAAGGATACATCATGGTCGTCATTCGACTCGCCCGTGGCGGTGCAAAAGCTCGCCCGTTTTTCAACATTGTGGTGGCCGACAAACGCACCCGTCGTGATGGTCGCTTCATTGAGCGCATTGGTTTTTACAACCCGATCGCAACAGCCACCGAAGAAAGCATCCGCATTGCCCAGGACCGTTTGACTTACTGGCGCAGCGTGGGCGCGCAAGCATCCCCCACCGTTGAACGCCTGATCAAACAATCTGCTGCCAAAGCAGCCTGATTGTTGCTGATGTTGCCCGGCCTGGAGGCTGCCGAATTACCGGCAGATGCCATCGAAGTCGGGCGCATCCTTGACGCCTGGGGCATCAGGGGGTGGTTCAAGGTCCTTCCCTACAGCGCCGATCCCGAGGCGCTTTTTTCTTCCCAATCCTGGTTTCTGCTTCCCACCGAAAAAGGTGTCAAAACCTTTGATGGCGTCGGATTGCTGAAAGTTAAGGAAGCCAAAATCCATTCAGGAACCGTGGTCGCCTGCGCGCAAACTATTGATGACCGGAATGCTGCCGATGCCCTCAAGGGTGCGCGCATCTTCATCTCGCGAAGCAGCTTTCCCGCGGCCCAAAAAGACGAATACTACTGGGTTGACCTGCTCGGACTTGAGGTCATCAACCGCGAAGGCGTGCCCCTGGGTCAAGTGCGCGACCTTCTGACAACCGGCCCACAAACGGTGCTGGTGATCGACCAGCTGCAGGATGGCAAAACCGTGGAAATCATGATCCCGTTTGTGGCGGTTTACATCGACGATGTGCGCTTGAGCGAGCGACGCATTCTGGTGGACTGGCAAGCTGATTACTGAAAGCGGCATCATGCGATTTGACGTGGTGACGCTGTTTCCGGAATTGTTTGCCCCCCTGCTCAGCACTGGCATCACCCGGCGCGCCTTTGAATCCGGTCAAGTGGATGTGCAACTGCACCAACTGCGTGATTTTGCGCAAGGCAATTACCGCCGGGTCGATGACCGCCCCTTTGGTGGCGGCCCCGGCATGGTGATGATGGCCGAGCCTCTGTCCCAGTGCCTGTCAACCATTCGTGCCCAACGCCCCGACGACGCGCCAGTCGTCCTGTTTTCGCCGATTGGCAAGCCACTCAACCACGCCATGGTGACACGCTGGTCGGAGAGCCGTGGCGCGGTGCTGATTTGTGGCCGCTACGAAGGCATTGACCAGCGCTTTATCGATACCCATGTCACCGAGCAAATCAGTCTGGGTGACTTTGTGCTGTCTGGCGGAGAAATCGCTGCCATGGCTTTGCTTGATGCGGTGGCCCGGCTGCAACCCGGCGTGCTCGGAGATGCCGACAGCCATGCGCAGGACAGTTTCAACCCGGCATTGGATGGCCTGCTGGACTGCCCGCACTACACCCGACCCGAAATCTGGCAAGACCAGGCCGTACCAGACGTGCTGCTCAGCGGCCACCATGTCAACATTGAACGCTGGCGCCGCAACCAGCGTTTGTTGCTTACCCTTCGCTTGCGACCTGAGCTGATTGACCAGGCCCGCCGCGCCGGCCATTTGACCCAAATTGATGAAGCTGAACTCTCAGGCTATAATCATCGGCTTCCCGATCCTCTGTAAGACCGCCAGAGTGCATTGCACATTGGCATGCGTCATGGTGACGCTGGTGCTGGCATGATCATTGAAAGAACTTATGAACCTGATCCAAATCCTTGAGCAAGAAGAAATTGCTCGCCTGAACAAGACCATCCCCGAGTTTGGTCCTGGCGACACCGTTGTCGTGAGCCTGAACGTAGTTGAAGGCACCCGCAAGCGTCTGCAAGCCTATGAAGGCGTGGTGATTGCCAAGCGCAATCGCGGCCTCAACAGCGGCTTCACCGTTCGTAAAATTTCCAGCGGCGAAGGTGTCGAGCGCACTTTCCAGACCTACAGCCCGCTGATTGCCAACATTGAAGTCAAGCGCCGCGGTGATGTGCGTCGTGCCAAGTTGTACTACCTGCGTGACCGCAGCGGCAAGTCGGCACGTATCAAGGAAAAACTGCCGGCCCGCAAAGTGGCAACAAGCGCCGCTTGATACGCCAGCGCACAGCCCAAAAAACCGCCTCAGTCAACTGTGGCGGTTTTTTTTCGCCCTTCATGCCTGCCCCCGACCATGACCCTACCCCAAATTGATCCGCGCACGGTGCCTGTGACGCAGGTGGACAGCCATTTGCCTGCGGTAGCGCGAAAATGGCTAGAAGCCGACGCGTTGCGCTCACGTTTTGCTGCGCCGCCCGCCTGGCAACCCGAGTTCAGGGTGGAGAAAAAGTTCATGGACCGCGAGCCCATGCCTGCGGCGGTGCTGCTGCCCATTGTGCTGCGTCCGGAACCAACCGTCTTGCTCACCCTGCGCACACCGCACCTGAGCACCCACTCCGGACAAATTGCCTTTCCAGGTGGCAAGGTCGATGAGACCGATGCCGACGCGGTCGCCGCCGCGTTGCGTGAGGCCCAGGAAGAAATTGGTCTGGATGCGCATTTTGTAGAGGTCCTCGGCCAATTGCCGATCTATATTACAGGCTCGGCCTTCCATATCGCACCGGTGGTGGCACTGGTCTCTCCGGGCTTTGCGCTAAGTCCCAATCCGTATGAAGTAGCCGATGTATTTGAGGTACCACTGGCATATTTGATGAATCCGGCCCACCATCGGCACCATCGGGCGGAATGGCAGGGCGTGCAACGCGAATGGTTGTCAATACCCTACCAGGACCATCAGACCGAGCGCTTTATCTGGGGCGCAACGGCTGGCATGCTGCGCAACTTTTACCAGTTTCTGCGGGCTTGAACCGTACAGCCGCTATGATTCGCGCATGAGCCTTATCTCTGTGCTGTTTGCCCTGCTGCTGGAACAAGCGCGGCCCTTGAGCCGCGGCAATCCGATTCATGCCGCCATGCGCGCCTGGGTGCGCTACTGCAGCCGTAATCTGGATACCGGCAAGTCCTTGCACACCTGGCTGGCCTGGGGTCTGGCGGTGGGCGTGCCATCCGGCCTGGCCTTGCTGATTTATTGGTCACTTGCCTTCTGGGTGGGTTGGCCGCTGGCGGTGCTCTGGAGCGCCCTGGTGTTGTACGCATCACTTGGCTTTCGTCAATTCAGTTTCCATTTCACCGAAGTACGGGATGCCTTGGCCAACGACGA
>NZ_JAMPXE010000082.1 GCF_023701345.1 Rhodoferax sp.
ACCGGGCGCGAGACCGTGGCTGAGGCCATGCAACTGCCTTTGATCACCGGCATGCTGGACGCCTTGTGGGCGGAGGTGCTGCAAGTGCTGCACGCACCGGCGGGTGTGGACCCCAAGGATTATGTCGAGCAGCTCAAGCTGCGTTTTTGCAACCCGGCACTCAAACACCGCACAGCGCAAATTGCCATGGATGGCTCGCAAAAATTGCCGCAACGCCTGCTGGCCACGCTGCGTGAGCGCCTTGCCGCCGGTTTGCCCTCACCCACGCTGGCCACCGCCATTGCGGCCTGGATGCATTTTGTGGTGAAGACCGCACACACACCAGGCGCCGTGCTCAGCGACCCGCTATCCAACGACATTCTGGTGCAAGCCCGCGCCAGCAATGACAGCGCCGCCATCATTGACAACTTGCTCGGCCTCGACAAAATCTTTGGTTCTGATTTAAAAGCCAACAGCGGCTTCAAAGCGGAATTGCTGGACGGCTTTCGCCGTTTGGCAGCCCATCCGGAAGTGGCCACAGCGCCACAGCTCATCGTTTGACCGTCCGCCTTCACAAAACACAACCCAGGAGTTCACTGCTATGAAAATGACGTTCCGCTGGTACGGCGAATCCGATCCCGTCAAACTCGAATACATCCGCCAGATCCCCGGCATCTACGGCATTGTGTCGGCCATCTACGACGTGCCGGTGGGCGAGGTCTGGCCGGTTGAGAAATTGCAGGCGCTGCGTGACCGCATCGAGGGCGCTGGCATGAAGTTTGAAGTGGTCGAAAGTGTGCCCATGCACGAAGACATCAAGCTCGGCAAGCCAACGCGCGACCGGCTGATTGCCAACTTCCAGCAAAACATCCGCAACTGCGCGGCGGTGGGCGTGAAAGTGATCTGCTACAACTTCATGCCGGTGTTTGACTGGACCCGCACCGAAATGGCCAAGGTCTTGCCCGATGGCTCAACCACCCTGGCGTTTGACGCCCAGGCGGTGGCCGAGATTGACCCCGAGAAAGGCATTGCCCTGCCCGGTTGGGACGCCAGCTACAAGGCCGAAGAACTCAAGAGCCTGCTGTCCGAGTACAAGGCCGTCGACGAAGAAACCCTGTGGGCCAATCTGGAATACTTCCTGAAAGCCATCATTCCGGTGGCCGAAGAGGCTGGCGTCAAGATGGCCATGCACCCGGACGACCCGCCGCGCCCGATCTTTGGCCTGCCGCGCATTGTGAAAAACCGTGACGACCTGGCCCGCCTGGTCAAAATTGTGGACTCCACAGCCAATGGCCTGACCCTGTGCTCGGGCTCCTTGGGGGCGGACCTGTGCAACAACATTCCGTCCCTGGTGCGCGAGTTCGGCGGCCAGGGGCGCATCCACTTTGGCCACCTGCGCAACGTCAAGGTCGAAGAAGATGGCACTTTTTACGAGTCCACCCACAATTCCTGCGACGGCTCGCTGGACATGGCGGAAATCGTCAAGGCCTACCACGACATTGGCTTTGAGGGTTATGTGCGCCCTGACCACGGCCGCATGATCTGGGGCGAAACCGGCAAACCCGGCTACGGCTTGTATGACCGCGCGCTGGGTGCCGTGTACCTCAACGGCTTGTGGGAAGCGGTCAGCAAATATGCGCCTGCCCGCGCTGCCGCTGAAACGCAGCGGCCCGGCTGAACCCAACGTGATCCTGTGTAACGAGTTTCCCGTCTGTCGGCTTTTTGGAGCCGCTGTTTTCCCTGTACCTGTCAGTTTTTCAACCCGGTCAATTAAGGAGATCATCATGACCTTTCGCAGAAGCCTTCTCGCAGCCGCTGTAGCCGTCGTGGCACTGTCGGCCAGTTTCACCGCCAGCGCCCAAAGCCTGGTGCTCAAGTCCTCCGACACGCACCCGGCGGGTTACCCGACCGTGGTCGCCGTGGAAAACATGGGCAAAAAGCTGGAAACGGCCACCAATGGCCGCATCAAGCTGCAAATGTTCCCTGGTGCCGTGCTGGGTGAAGAAAAAGCCGTGGTCGAGCAAGTGCAGATTGGTGCCATCCAGATGGCCCGCATCTCGCTGGGCGTGATCGGACCCATCGTGCCCGAGGTGGACGTGTTCAACATGCCCTTCGTGTTCCGCGACATTCCCCACATGCGTGCGGTGATTGACGGCGCCGTCGGTCAGGAACTGCTGGACAAGGTGAGCAACAGCGCAGGCCGCATGGTGGGTCTGGCCTGGATGGACGGCGGCGCCCGCAGCCTGTACACCAAGAAAAAAGTGCAGACCCCGGCCGACCTCAAGGGCATGAAGGTGCGCATGATGGGTAACCCGCTGTTCGTCGACACCATGAACGCCATGGGCGGCAACGGCATCTCCATGGGTTACGGCGAGGTGTTCAGTGCCTTGCAGACCGGTGTGATCGACGGCGCTGAAAACAACCCGCCCAGCCTGTTCACCTCCAACCACTACACCGCCGGTACCAAGTACTACGCGCAGACCAACCACCTGATCATTCCCGAAATTCTGGTGATGTCCAAGGTGACCTGGGACAAGCTGTCCGACGCTGACAAAGCCCTGGTAAAAAAAGTGGCACGTGAAGCGCAATTGGACCAGCGTATGTTGTGGGACAAGAGCGTGGCTGACTACTCTGCCAAGCTGAAAGCCGCTGGCATCGAGTTCGTTCCCGTGGACCAAAAGCTGTTTTTTGACGCCACCGCCCCGGTGCGTGCCAAATACGGCGCCAAGTTTGCTGACCTGATGAAACGCATCGGCGACGTCAAGTAAATACATGGTCGATCCAGGCCCGATGCAAGCGCAGCGGGCCTGGTGAACACTGTCAGGCATTGCCATGAAAAACAAAATACTGCACTTCAACGACATCATTTATTTGACCTGTATCTGGGCCTCCGGACTCTCGGTCCTGGTCATGTCGCTGATCGTTCCCTGGGGCATTTTTGCCCGCTATGTACTGGGCACCGGCTCACCCTGGCCCGAACCTGTGGCAGTGATGCTGATGGTGGTGTTCACCTTTTTTGGTGCCTCGGCGGCCTACCGCGCCCGGGGCCACATTGCGGTCGCCATGGTGACCGAGCGTTTGCCGAAAAAGCTGCAACGCCCGCTGGCCAGCGTGATTGACGTGCTGATGCTGATCGTGGCCTTGTTCACCCTGGTCTATGGCACCAAGCTGTGCCTGGAAACCATGAACCAGGTCATCGGGCAACTGCCCTGGATGCCGGTGGGCGTCACCTATTTGCCCGTGCCATTGGGCGGCTTGACCACCCTGATTTTTGTGCTGGAGCACATGATTTTTGGTGAGCAGAGCAACCGCGCTGTAGTGACGTTTGACCATGAAAAGAAAGAAGAGGTGGTCTGATGGACGCACTTGTATTGTTGGGCTCGTTTTTGGTGCTGATCCTGATGGGTATGCCGGTGGCCTATGCCATGGGCTTGTCGGCTCTGATCGGTGGCTGGTGGATCGATATTCCGCCTGACGCCATCATGATCGCCATTGCCGGCGGGGTGAACAAGTTCTCCTTGTTGGCGATTCCGTTTTTTGTGTTGGCGGGTGCCATCATGGCCGAGGGCGGCATGGCGCACCGACTGGTGGCGTTTGCCGGCGTGCTGGTGGGCTTTGTGCGCGGCGGGCTGTCTATCGTGAACATTCTGGCCTCGACCTTTTTTGGCGCCATTTCGGGCTCGTCGATGGCCGATACCGCCTCGATTGGCTCGGTACTGATCCCGGAGATGGAGAAAAAAGGCTACCCGCGTGACTTTGCCACGGCGGTCACCATCAGTGGCTCGGTGCAGGCGATTCTGATTCCGCCCAGCCACAATGCCGTGATTTATTCGCTGGCGGCTGGCGGCTCGGTGTCGATCGCGGCGCTGTTTCTGGCCGGCGTGTTACCCGGTTTGTTGCTCGGCCTGACGCTGGCCATCATGTGCCTGTTCATTGCCAAAAAACGCGACTTTCCCAAAGGGCGTGCGATTCCGATGAAAGAGGCGCTGAAGATTGTGGTTGACGCGCTGTGGGGCCTGATGACCATTTTCATTATCCTGGGTGGCATTTTGTCGGGGGTATTTACCGCCACCGAGTCGGCGGCCGTGGCGGTGCTCTGGGCGTTTTCAGTCACCATGTTTGTCTACCGCGACTACAAGTGGAGCGAGTTGCCCAAGCTGGTGCACCGCACCGTCAAGACCCTGGCGATTGTGATGATCCTGATCGGTTTTGCCGCCAGTTTTGGCTACATCATGACCTTGATGCAGATTCCGCAGCAGATCACCAGTGTGTTCACCAGTATTTCGGACAACAAGTACGTGGTGCTGCTGATGATCAACATCCTGCTGCTGTTGCTGGGCACGATGATGGACATGGCGCCGCTGATTCTGATCATGACCCCGATCCTGCTGCCTATCGTCACCACCCTGGGCGTGGATCCGGTGCATTTCGGCATGATCATGATGCTGAACCTGGCCATGGGCCTGATCACCCCGCCGGTCGGTGGTGTCTTGTTTGTCGGTGCGGCAGTGGCCAAGCTGCCGATTGAGTCGGTGGTGAAGGCCTTGTACCCGTTCTTCGTCGCGCTGTTTGCGGTATTGATGGCCGTGACCTACATCCCCGCAATTTCCTTGTGGCTGCCCAATCTGCTGCTGAAGTAAGCCGGCAGCTACCTGCCGATCTAGCTCGGCAGGTAGTCGTCACGGCGCGGCGAAAACTGGTCCAGCAGCATGCTGTCCTGCTCCAGTGCCACCACGCCGTGGGTGGTGTGATGCGGCGCAATAAATGCATCACCGACCCGCAGCACACGGACTTCACCATTGATGCTGGCTTCAAAAGAGCCGGCCACCACGTAGGCAATCTGGTCATGGACGTCGTGCGCGTGGGGGGTACCGACCGCCCCCTTGTCAAACTGCATGATCACCGACATGAGTTGGGGTGTGTGGCCAACAATCTTGCGCCGCAGGCCATCACCCAGATCGGTCCAGGGGGTGGCAGTGCCTTCAAAGTAGTTCATGGATTCACCTTTTGAGTCAGGAAATGTTGAGATTTGTTGCGCATCTGCGGCTGTGTTTACCGTCTTGTTTGGTGCTACTATAGCAGCAAGAAGTTTTTTTGAACCATTGTTTCAATTTACAAAAACCTGCATGTCAAGTTGAATGCAGACTATTTTTTACCATCAACCGACCCTGGAGTCATCATGGAAATCCGTCAACCGATTCACAGCGAACACATGCGCAGCCTGGATACCGAGGGCTTGCGCCGCCATTTTCTGGTGCAGGACTTGTTCCAGCCCGACCAAGTCACCCTGACCTATAGCCAGATTGATCGCATCATCGTCGGCGGCATCATGCCGGTGACTGCCGGGGTGTCGTTTTCCGCCGACCTCGGGCGCCACACCGGCACCGACTTCTTTCTGCAACGCCGCGAGCTGGGCCTGATCAACATTGGTGGCGCCGCCCGCGTGGTGGTGGATGGCGAGACCTTCGAAGTCGACTCGCGCGAAGCGCTCTACATCGGCCAGGGCGCGCAAACCCTGGAGTTTTTCAGCGTCAGCGCGGAGCAACCCGCCAAGCTGTATTTCAACTGCGCCCCGGCGCACACCGCTTACCCACACCGCAAGGTGACGCTGGCCCAGGCCTCCCCGGAAACCCTGGGTTCGCCCGCCACCAGCAACCGGCGCACCATTTACAAGTTTCTGGTGCCCGATGTGCTGCCGACGTGTCAGCTGTCAATGGGCATGACGCAACTGGAACCCGGCAACATGTGGAACACCATGCCCTGCCACACCCATGACCGCCGTATGGAGGTCTATTTCTACTTTGACATGGCTGCCGACGCCACGGTTTTCCACATGATGGGTGAGCCGACCCAAACGCGTCACATCGTGGTGCGCAATGAGCAGGCGGTGATCAACCCGAGCTGGTCGATCCACAGTGGTGTGGGCACCCAGGCCTACACCTTCATCTGGGGCATGGTCGGCGAGAACCAGGTGTTCAAGGACATGGACCACGTGCCCATGACCACCCTGCGCTGAACCAAGGACATACCCACCATGACACTTGACAGCTTTCAACTCCAGGGGCGCACCGCCCTCGTCACCGGCTGCAACAAGGGTTTGGGCCAGGGCATGGCCATCGCCCTGGCGCAGGCCGGCGCCGACATTGTTGGCATCAACAGCAGTGCGCCGGACCAGACGGGCGAGATCGTCGCGTCGTTGGGACGGCGTTTTCTGGACCTGCGTGCCAACCTGGCAGAAACCAGTGGGCTGGAAGACTTGGTGAACAAGTCTCTGGCGCTCACTGGCAAGATCGACATTCTGGTCAACAACGCAGGCACCATCCGCCGCACCGATGCCATTGATTTCAGTGAAAAAGACTGGGACGACGTGATCAACCTGAACCTTAAAAACGTCTTTTTCCTGAGCCAGGCCGTGGCGCGGCAATTCATTCGCCAGGGCAGCGGCGGCAAAATCATCAACATCGCGTCAATGTTGTCCTTTCAGGGCGGCGTGCGGGTGCCGTCGTACACCGCGTCAAAAAGTGGCGTCATCGGCATCACCCGCGCACTGGCCAACGAGTGGGCCGCACGCGGCATCAATGTCAACGCCATCGCCCCCGGCTACATGGCCACCGACAACACTGCGGCATTGCAGGCCGACCCAGATCGCAACGCCGCCATTCTGGGTCGCATCCCGGCCAGCCGCTGGGGTTTGCCAGACGACATGGCCGGCCCGGTGGTGTTTCTTGCCTCAGCGGCTTCCAACTATGTCCATGGCCACACCCTGGCCGTGGACGGCGGCTGGCTGGCGCGCTAGCCCGTCTTCAGGGATTCAGGGAATAAAAATGGATGATGATTCTTTAGCCGGCAAACAACCCGAGTCGGTTGCCGCCGTTTTAAAAACTTTTGGCTTGTTGCAAGCCTTGGCCGACCGCAGCGAATCCGGCATCTCGGACCTGTCCATGCGGCTGGCGATGCCCAAAGCCACGGTCTACCGGTTCCTGCAAACCATGATCACACTCGGCTACGTTCGCCAGGAGGCCGACAGTGAGCGCTACGCCCTGACCATGAAGGTCTATGAGTTGGGGACCAAGGCCTTGCAATATCCGGAGCTGGTGGACCTGGCCAAAAACCACATGCAAGCGCTGGCCGACCAAACCGGCGAAACCGTGCACCTGGGCACCCTGATCGACAGCGAAATCATTTACCTCCACAAAGTCGACTCCAGCCACGCCCTGGGCATGTATTCCAGAATCGGGCGCCGCGCACCCTTGCATTGCACCGCCATTGGCAAAGTGCTGATGGCGTGGGACACCCCAGAGCATCGGGACCACGTGTTGCAGGGGGCCGAGTTCAAACCATTTCGCCAAAATACCATTGTCGACAGGCAGGCCTACGAACAGGAACTGCAGCAAGTGAAGGTGCAAGGCTTCGGTGAAGACCGTGAGGAGTTTGAAGATCACGTGCGTTGTGTGGGGGTGCCGATTTTTGACCGGCTGAATCGCCCGGTGGCGGGCATGAGCATTTCTTTCCCGATTTTTCGCTACGACCCCGCGCGGGCACAAGAAGTGGTCGCCCTGCTGCGCGAGGCGAGCCGGGACATCTCGGCTCGCCTGGGTTGTACCCATTTCCCGCTGGACGCGTGACAAGCCGGTGCGCCGGACCAGCTTTCTGGAAAGATGCGGACAAGTTGAATATGTGTATCAAAAACTGATTTACTGTGAAAAATCCAATCAAAGTCGCCTTTTTTGGTGAATGTATGCTGGAACTCAATGGCACCGCCTTTGGTGCCATGCAGCAAAGTTATGGCGGTGACACCTTCAATACAGCGGTTTACCTGTCACGCTGCGGTGGTGGCGCGATCAAGACCTGGTACGCCACCGCATTGGGTGACGATGCCCTAAGTCTTGAATTGGAGCACCGCTGGGCGCAAGACGGACTGGCCCTGGACCTGGTGCGCCACATCCCGGGCCGCATGCCGGGCCTGTACCAGATCCAGGTCGACGCCCAGGGTGAGCGGCGCTTCAGCTTTTGGCGTGACAACAGCGCGGCCAAAGCCTATTTTGATGTCGCAGAAACCCCGCTGGAGGCGCGTAGTGAACAGTGGGATGCATTTTACTTCTCCGGCATCAGCCTGGCCATCTTGCCCGCTGACGGGCAAAACCGGCTGCTGGCCTTTGCCCGGGCGCTGCGAAATCGCGGTGCCACGGTGGTGTTTGACAACAACTATCGGCCCAGCCTGTGGCCTGATATCGCGGTGGCGCGCGACTGTTTTAGCCGCGCCCTTGCGGTGGCTGACACCGCGCTCATCACCGCCGACGACCATCTGGCACTGTTTGGTTTTGCCTCGCTGGAGCGCGCCGTGGCTGCCGCGCAGGAGCTGAACGTGTTTGAGGTGGTCATCAAGCGGGGCGCAGCGCCCACCCTGGTTCGCTCGGGCAGTGGCCCGTGGCACAGTGTGCCGACGCAGACCGTGACGAACGTGGTCGACACCACCGCCGCGGGAGACTCCTTTGCCGCAGGCTACCTGAGCCGACGATTACGTGGCTCCACGCCCGAAGACGCGACGCAATTCGGCAACCGCCTGGCGGCCCGAGTCATTGCGCACCGTGGCGCCATCATCCCGCTGGATGCCATGGCCGACTTGTTATAGCGGCCCTGATGCGCTGAATGACTGTCATGCCAGGCGTTCCTTCAGACCGTTTGCGGCTGGCCGTGATTGGCGCCGGGCTGGGCTCAGGCCCGCACTTTAAAAGTCTGCAAGACCTGGCCGGCGAAGCGGAAGTGGTGTGGGTCCATGCCCGCGATGCCAGGCGCCTGGCCACCACACCGGTGCCCCACGGCGCCCGCAAGACCACCCGGCTGGAGGACATTCTGGAAGATACCAGCGTGCAGGCCGTGCTGGTGCTGACGCCGCCGAACACCCACCTTGCGCTGGTGCAGCGGCTGGCGCAGGCCGGCAAACATGTGCTGGTGGAGAAGCCTCTGGAAATTGACCTGACACGCGCGCAAGCGTTGGTCGAGGTGTGCGAACAACAGGGTGTGCTGCTGGCCGTGATGCTGCAGCACCGCTTGCGCCAGGCGGCCACCCGATTGCGCACCTTGCTCAATGCCGGCGAATTGGGCCAGCTTGTCAGCGCCTCGGCCAGTGTGCGCTGGTGGCGACCCCAGAGTTATTACGACGTGCCCGGGCGCGGCACCCTGGCCCGCGACGGCGGCGGTGTGCTGATCACACAGGCCATCCACACTCTGGACCTGCTGCTCGCCTGCACCGGTCTGCCCACGCGGGTGATGGGGCTGGCCAGCACCAGCCCGGTACATGCCATGGAGGGCGAGGATTGCGCTTGCGCCCTGTTGCACTACGCCGATGGCGCCATGGCCACCTTGCAAGCCAGCACGGCGGCCTACCCCGGTTTTCCCGAGCGCATTGAGCTCAACGGCACGCTGGGCAGCGCCAGCCTCGAAGCCGGGATGCTGCAAGTGGCGTTCATGAACGGCCAAACCCTGTCAGTCGGGGGCGGGCAAGGCAGCGGTGGCGGCGCCGATCCCATGGCCTTCGACCATGCCGCGCACCGCGCCGTGTTGCAAGATTTCATTGACGCCGTGCGCCAGGGCCGCGAACCTGCCGTGACCGGGCGCTCGGCTCTGGCGGTGCAACAGCTCATCGAGGCCATCATGGCCTCCTCCCGCACAGGCTCGCCGGTTGTTTTGCATGCGCTGCCTTTTTGATGCCGTTCACGGTGTTTCATAAGTGCCTTGACCCCATGGCGCGGATGCCACCGGTCTATTGACCCGGGTCGGCGCTGGAGACTTAGCGTGGCACAGCCCCACGCAGCTTGTCGATCAGGCCATTGAGTTCGTCAAGTGAGCCAAACTGGATGCTGAGCTCGCCCATTTCTTCCAGCCGCCCGGCGCGTTTGACGCGCTTTTTGACCCGCACTTCCACGGCGGCCATGAGCAGGTCCGAGAGCTCTTCTTCCACCCGTTTCAGATCTCGCGACTTGTCCTTTTTGGGCTTGCTCGCCACCAGTGAAAATTCGGCGCTGATCTTTCTGACCAGACTCTCAGCCTCGCGCACCGACATTTTTTTGGCCGCGATCTGGTTCGCTGCCGTGATCTGGGTGGCTTTGTCCAGGGACAAAAGCGACCGGGCGTGGCCCATGTCGATATCGCCTGCCATCAGCATGGTTTGCACCGGTTCGGCCAGGTTCAACAGGCGCAGCAGGTTGCTGGTGGCGCTGCGCGAGCGGCCCACGGCTTGCGCGGCGGTCTCGTGCGTCAGGCCAAATTCCTTGATCAAACGTTGCACGCCCTGCGCTTCTTCGAGCGGGTTGAGGTCTTCACGCTGGATGTTCTCGATGAGTGCCATGGCTGCGGCCGCCTCATTGGGCACGTCGCGCACCAGCACCGGGACGCTGTCCAGGCCCGCCAGTTTGGCAGCCCGGAAGCGCCGCTCACCGGCAATGATTTCATAAACCGGGCGCACCACGCCGCCGCCACTGGTACCCCCGGTGAAATCCGGCGACTGCTGGCTGCGCTTGAGCTCGGCATCGACATCGCTCAGACGGCGCACCAGAATCGGCTGCATGATGCCCTGCACCTTGATGGATTCGGCCAACTCATAAAGTGCGCCCTCGTCCATCCGGGTGCGTGGCTGGTATTGACCGGGCACCAGGTCGGACAGCAGCAAGGTGGCAGGCAGACCACTGTTGGCGGCTGGGGCCGCGGTACCGTCAGGCGCCAGTGACTCGTCGACCGTGGGGCCTAACAAGGCCTCCAGACCGCGTCCCAAGCCCTTGAGTTTTTTTGTGACCATGACAAGCCCTTTTTAACTGTGAATAAGTTCGTTCAGCAAGCGCTGACCCTGTGGCCAATCGCCCAACCCGGAATCGGCGTTGATGTGCCCTGCCGCGCCAGCATCCACCAGGGTCGAACCCCAGGCGGCGGCGAAGTCCTGAGCCCGTGCAAAACTGCAGTAGGGGTCGTCCTGACTGGCCACCAGCGTGCTTTTGAATGGCAGCGGTTGCAGCGGGATCGGTGACCAACTGCGCAGCACCGGGCGCAACGCCTCCTGCTCGACATCGCCTGGTGCCACCAGCAGCGCTGCCTTGACACGGTGCGTGTTGCGGCTGTGCGACGCCCATGACGCCACCAGCATGCAGCCCAGGCTGTGCGCCACCAGCACGGCGGGCGCATCGGTAGACAACACCACATCTTCAAGACGGGCAATCCAGTCACCACGCAGCGGCCGCAGCCAGTCGTGCTGCGCCACGCGCTGGTACGCAAACTGCGCCTGCCACAGGCTTTGCCAGTGCTGCGGGCCAGAACCTTGCCAGCCTGGCAGGATGAGAATGTTGGCGGAGTCCGTCACTATGAATTTGATAGCTTGCTGTGTCTGTTTAAAAGTGCCGAGGCCCCGTAACCCTATTGCTTCGCAATTCGAAGCACCATTTCGTCGGCAAACGCCAGGAAGGCTTGGGCGCCCTTGCTTGACGGATCAAAAACCACTCCCGGCACACCATAACTTGGGGCCTCCGCCAAGCGCACATTGCGCGGGATCACGGTGTTGAACACCTTGTCGCCGAAACGCGCCTTGAGTTGTTCGCTCACCTGCTGCTGCAGGGTAATGCGGGGGTCAAACATGACACGCAGCAAGCCGATAATGGCCAGCTCCTTGTTCAGGTTGGCATGCACCTGCTTGATGGTGTTGACCAGATCGGCCAGGCCTTCCAGCGCAAAATACTCGCACTGCATCGGCACGATCACGCCATGGGCACAACACAGGCCGTTGAGCGTGAGCATCGACAGGCTGGGCGGACAGTCGATCAAAATGAAATCGTAGTCTTGCGCAACCTGGGCGATCGCGTTTTTCAGGCGTTTTTCCCGGCGCTCCAGCTCCACCATTTCAACCTCGGCCCCAGCCAGTTCGCGGTTGGCACCCAGAATGTCATAGCCACACCCTGCATCGACCAGCTTGCTGCTTTGGACCCGGGCTTCGGCAATGGAAGCAGACTCCAGCAGCACGTCGTACACGGTCAAGTCCAGCTTGCGCTTGTCCACCCCCGAGCCCATGGTGGCGTTGCCCTGCGGGTCGAGGTCGACCATCAGCACCCGCTGCCCCACCTTGGCCAAGCCTGCCGCCAAATTGACGGTGGTGGTGGTTTTGCCCACACCACCTTTTTGATTGGCAATACAGAAAATTTTGGCCATGGAAAGCTTACCAAGTTGGGAGATTGAAGGCTTGTTTCACGTGAAACATGGCCCTTAGTGTAATTGCGCCCACATTCGGAAAGTTCAGCGTGACATCGCCAGCTTGAGCCCGAAACCGATCAGGCAAAAACCAGCAATTTTTTGCAATGCCGATGACAACAAAGGACTGGCGCGCAGTCGCTCTGCCAAAAAAAAATGCGTCAGCAGAACGACCGCAAAACAGTAGACAAATGCCAACACAGCCACGGTAACCGCCATGGCAGCAAAAGTCAGCCAACCCAAATGCGCCCCGGGATCGATGAACAGCGGCAGGAACGCCATGTAAAACACAATCGCTTTCGGGTTGAGTACCGTGATGGTCATGGCCTGCTGGAAATAATGGTGTGGTTTGATCTGGATGATGGCCGGCGCACCCGGTTTGGCCGTAACCATCTTGAAACCCAGCCACGCCAGATATGCGGCACCCAGCCACTGCACCGCATTGAAGGCTGCAGGATAGGCCATGAGCAGCGCGGCGACGCCCGCCACAGCAAGCCACATCAGCACCTGGTCACCCACCATCAAACCCAGGGTTGCCGCCAATCCACCCAGGATGCCGCCCTTGGTGGTGGACGTGATGATGGCCAGATTCCCCGGCCCGGGAATGAACAACAACACGATGAAAGCCAGAACGAATGCACCGTAATCTGAAATGCCAAACATCTCCACCCCTCCATTATAGACCGCCAGACAATTACGCGTCGCGATGAACGACCGCTTTCATCCAGATTAAACAACGCTCGGCATCCAGACCAGGTACCTTGAGTTGTTCCACGTGAAACACCTGAACGCCTGGCGACAGTGCCGCCAGTTCGTCCTCGGGGTGCCTGCCTTTCATGGCAAGCCATACACCCTGAGGCGCCAGAACTTGCACAGACCAATTGGTAAAGTCGGCCAGCGATGCAAATGCGCGCGAACTGATGACCTGGTATTTGTCGGTCAAACTCTCGACACGGGCATGTAAGCCACGCAAGTTGGGCAACGTGAGCGTGACGGCTACCTGCTGGATAAATGCGGCTTTCTTGCCGACGGTATCAACGCAATCCACCTGGATTTCCGGGCAGCAAATGGCGATCACCACGCCGGGCAAGCCGGCCCCCGAGCCCACATCCAGCAAACGCAGCGCTGTGCCCTCAACACGCGGGGACAGCTGCGCCAGTTGCCGGCGCAAGGGTGCAATCACAGCCAGACTGTCTAGCAGATGGTGCGTCAGCATGTCACCCGGGTCACGCACCGCCGTCAGGTTATAAACCTTGTTCCACTTCCCGATCAACGCCTGGTAGGCCAGCAAGTCGGCCATCTGCGCGTCGCTCAGGGTCAGTTCAAGCGCCGTCAGACCGGCCCGCAGTTTGGCATCCAACGTTTCCATCAGGCTACTTCACTGCCAGCAGGGTTGATCGCGAAACCTTTGAATTTGGTCTTTTTCAAGTGGATCGTCAACAATGAAATGGTCGCCGGGGTAATGCCTGAAATACGCGAAGCCTGACCCAGAGTTTCCGGTTTGTGGCGGTTCAATTTCTGCCGCGCCTCGATGCTCAGCGCACCCACCTGCATGTAGTCCAGGTCTTGCGGCAGCTTGAGTTTTTCATAGTGGGCAGCGCGCTCCACATCGTCTTTTTGACGGTCAATATAGCCCGAGTATTTGGAGGCAATTTCAACCTGCTCAATCACCGATGCCGCCAACGCCGCCGCCGGGGAAAGCACGCCTGTTTCACGTGAAACACCCACCGGCAGTTCAACCAGCGCATACTTGCCGCCATTCAGGGACATCAGCGATTGGTAACTTACATCGGGCCGGCGCAGCAGTTCAGCCAGGTTGTATTCATGGTCAATGGTCTTTCCCAGTACCCGCTCGGCTTCTGCAGTATCCAGATTCTTGGGGCTGACCCAGATTGAACGCAAGCGCTCTGTTTCACGTGAAACAGCATCCCTTTTCTGGTTGAAGGCCTGCCATCGGACATCATCGACCAAGCCCAATTGACGACCCACTTCGGTCAAACGGGCATCGGCATTGTCTTCGCGCAGTTGCAGCCGGAACTCGGCGCGGCTGGTGAACATGCGGTAGGGCTCGGTCACGCCCTTGGTGATCAGGTCATCAACCAGCACACCCAGATAAGCCTCGTCACGGCCAGGCAACCACGCCTCTCCGGCAAAGGCAATGGCCCCCGCTGCACTGGCCTGGGCGTTGCCGCCGCCCATGGCGCGCACCTGCAGCGCAGCATTGATGCCGGCAAACAATCCCTGCGCCGCAGCCTCTTCATAACCGGTGGTGCCATTGATTTGGCCGGCAAAAAACAGGCCGCCAATGGCCTTGGTTTCAAACGAGCTTTTCAGTTGCGTCGGATCAAAGTAGTCGTATTCAATGGCGTAACCCGGCCGCAGAATGTGGGCGTTTTCCAGCCCCGGCATGGAACGCACCAGGGCGTACTGAATGTCAAACGGCAGGCTCGTGCTGATGCCGTTGGGGTAATACTCGTTGGTGGTCAGGCCTTCGGGTTCCAGAAAAATCTGGTGGCTGTCCTTGTCGGCAAATCGGTTGATCTTGTCCTCCACGCTGGGGCAATAACGCGGGCCCACGCCTTCGATCTTGCCGGTAAACATCGGGCTGCGGTCAAAACCGCTGCGGATGATGTCATGGGTGCGCTCGTTGGTGTGGGTGATCCAGCACGACATCTGCTGCGGGTGTTGCTCGGGCCGGCCCATGAAGCTGAACACCGGCATTTGCGGGCTCATGCCGCCCGGCATGCCATCGCCGGGTTGCTCGAGGCATCGGCTGAAGTCGATGCTGCGGCCGTCCAGCCGTGGCGGCGTACCGGTTTTCAGGCGCCCTTGCGGCAACTTGAGTTCTTTCAACCTTGCACTCAAGGACAGAGCCGGGGGGTCGCCGGCGCGGCCAGCGGCATAGTTGTTCAGGCCCACATGGATCTTGCCGTCCAGAAAGGTGCCTGCCGTGAGCACCACCGTGCTTGACCTGAAGCGGATGCCCACCTGTGTTACCGCCCCGACCACCCGGTCGCCTTCCACCATCAGGTCATCCACTGCCTGCTGGAACAGCCACAAATTGGGCTGATTTTCCAGCCGGTGCCGAATGGCGGCCTTGTACAGGATGCGGTCGGCCTGGGCCCGGGTGGCGCGTACCGCCGGACCCTTGCTGGAATTGAGAATACGAAACTGGATGCCGGCCTCATCGGTCACTGCCGCCATGGCGCCACCCAGCGCATCCACTTCTTTCACCAGATGCCCCTTGCCGATGCCGCCGATCGACGGGTTGCAGCTCATCTGGCCCAGCGTCTCGATGTTGTGGCTCAGCAGCAGGGTTTTGCAACCCATGCGAGCTGCGGCCAGCGCAGCCTCGGTCCCGGCATGGCCGCCGCCGACGACAATCACGTCGAAATTTTGTGGGTATAGCATGGTGGTCAATCTAAAGGGGGGCAAATCACACAGTACGCC
>NZ_JAMPXE010000214.1 GCF_023701345.1 Rhodoferax sp.
AAAGAATGGCAATCAGGTAGTAGCGGACGTCGAATTTCATCCGGGCATCGCCGAATGCTTCGAAACCACATTCATAGGGGGAATTTTTTGCTGCGTCCGGTCGATTGGGACCAAGAATATAACCAATAACCTGAGGCATGACACCGACCGAAATGCCTACCAGAATGAAAAGAAGGACTGGTAAATATTGTTCAATGTTCATATTTTTCAGTATATTCAATTGACTGTTTAACGGTATTGATCTACGTCAAACATGTTGAATGGTGCCGTCGGCGAGACTCGAACTCGCACAGCTTTCGCCACTACCACCTCAAGATAGCGTGTCTACCAATTTCACCACGACGGCTGTTCTTGCAAACCGGTTGAATGCCTTGTGTTACGACACTTTCCACTCAACCGGCAAGCTTAGAGTTTACCCTGAATTCCCCCCACATTCCCTGAGGAGAAAGCATTTTCATCAGCAATTATTTGGCTGGAATTTGTGCTGCGCCAGAGGCGGCCTGCAGCGCGGGTACAGCCGCCGGCACAGGTGCGGTGAGCGCAGAATTCTCAAGCACACTGCCTGAACTGGCGGCGGGACGCACTGAACCAAAATAAGCCAACAACAAGGTGCTGACGAAAAACAGTGTTGCCAATACCGCCGTGGTACGCGACAAGAAATTGGCACTGCCGCTGGCGCCAAACAAACTGCCAGAGCCACCACTGCCAAAGGCCGCACCCATGTCTGCACCCTTGCCGTGCTGCACCAGAATCAAACCCACCATGGCAACGGCCGAAATCATTTGCACCGCCAGCATCACTGTCAATAAAACATTCATAAATCACTCCAGAATAAATAGTCTGCAACGTCCTGGATCAGGAAGCTGCCGCAATAATGGTCAAGAAATCCGCGGCCTTGAGTGCCGCGCCACCAATCAGACCGCCATCAATATCGGGTTGAGCCAGCAGGCTTTTTGCATTGGCGGCATTCATGCTGCCGCCATACAGCAGCTTGATACGATCCGCGTTGGCTGTTGCCGCCCGCAATTGCGCCCGCAACACCGCGTGAACCTGTTGCGCCTGCTCTGCCGTGGCAGAAAGCCCGGTGCCAATCGCCCACACGGGCTCGTAAGCCACCACCACTTCGCTGATGCAATGGCCGTTGGTGTGAATCACCGCTGCCAGCTGACGTTTGACGACTTCTTCGGTATGACCCGCTTCGCGCTCTGCCAGCGTTTCACCCACGCACACGATCGGCGTGATGCCGACGCTGAGCGCGCGCTGTGTTTTGGCGGCCACCACTTCATCGCTTTCACCATGGTACTGGCGCCGCTCCGAATGCCCCACGATGACATAGCGCAAGCCAAACTCCTTGAGCATGGCGGGCGAAATTTCGCCGGTGTAGGCACCACTTTCATGCGCAGAGACATCCTGCGCACCCAACTCAATCACGCTGCCCGCCAACAAGGCCTGACATTGCGCCAAATACACGACAGGGACACAGACCGCCACTTGGCAGGCAGGCTCGCCCACCCCCGCCAGCAGGGCCTTGAGCAAAACGTCATTGGCAGCCAGGCTGCCATTCATCTTCCAGTTACCTGCGATCAGCTTCTTTTTCATGCTTTTTCCCAAGTCAAAACAATTTTCCCAACATGCTGGTTGGATTCCATCAAGGCATGCGCACTGGCTGCATCAGCGGCGTCAAATACACTGTGAATCACAGGCTTGATTTGACCGCTGGCCAGCAACGGCCACACCGATTTCAAACAGGCCTGCGCAATCGCCGCCTTGAACGCCACCGGGCGCGGACGCAAGGTGGAGCCCGTCAGCGTCAAACGGCGGCGCAGCACCAGACCCGCGTTGAACTCACTTTGCACGCCACCTTGCACGGCGATGATGACCAGGCGACCGTCCTCGCGCAAGCTCTGCACTTCCCTGGCCACGTAGCTGCCGGCCACCATGTCCAGAATCACATCCACACCCTGGCCGTCAGTCAAGCGGGCCACCTCGGTCTGAAAATCATGCGTCTTGTAATTGATGGCGGCATCGGCCCCCAGCGCCAGACAAGCCGCACACTTTTCATCACTGCCAGCGGTGGCGAACACACGGGCACCAAAGGCCTTGGCCAACTGGATGGCCGTGACACCGATGCCGCTGGTGCCACCCTGGATCAACACCGTCTCGCCAGCTTGCAGGCGGCCGCGATCCATCAGGTTGCTCCAGACCGTAAAGAAAGTCTCGGGCAGGCTCGCGGCTTGCACGTCAGTCAGGCCGACAGGCATCGGCAAACATTGCGCGATCGGGGCCACGCACCACTGCGCATAACCGCCACCCGCCACCAGCGCGCACACCCGGTCACCCAGCCGCAAGCCGGCAGCGGCCAGTTCCACCGCATCACCCTGGTCAATCACGCCGGCAACCTCGAGGCCCGGAATGTCCGAGACACCCGGCGGCACCGGGTACAGGCCCAAACGCTGCAACACATCAGGACGATTGATGCCGCTGGCGCTGACACGAATGCGCAGCTCGCCCGGCCCTGGAACAGGCACAGGACGCTCGCCCAGACACAAAACGTCCGGGGCGCCAGGATGGGTGATTTCAATCGCTTTCATGATGGGCTTGTCTTTGACTATCTTTCGAAGCCAAAGGCAGTCATTTTTAGTTGCAGCCTCAATCCATCAACCGCGGTTTTCCTGTGCCGGACGCTCCAGCAGCGCCTTCATCGACAGTTTGATGCGACCTTTTTCGTCGGTCTCCATGACCTTGACCTTGACGATCTGGCCTTCAGACAAATAGTCGGTGACTTTTTCAACACGCTCATGGGCAATCTGGCTGATGTGCAACAAGCCGTCCTTGCCGGGCAACAAGTTGATCAGCGCACCAAAGTCCAGAATCTTGACGACCGGACCTTCGTAGATCTTGCCGATTTCAACTTCGGCTGTGATCTGCTCGATGCGGCGCTTGGCTTCTTCGGCCTTGGCCGGGTCAGCCGAGGCGATGGTGATGGTGCCGTCTTCGTCGATGTTGATCTGTGTGCCGGTTTCTTCGGTCAGCGCGCGAATCACCGAACCGCCCTTGCCGATCACGTCACGGATCTTCTCGGGGTTGATCTTCATGGTGAACAGGCGCGGCGCAAAAGTGGACACCTCGGTCTTGGCCACGGCCATGGCTTCGGTCATCTTGCCCAGAATGTGCATGCGCGCTTCCTTGGCCTGCGCCAGCGCCACTTGCATG
>NZ_JAMPXE010000215.1 GCF_023701345.1 Rhodoferax sp.
ACAAGAGCCACGTCATCGCACAGCGCTTGCGTCCGGCGCTGGAAAAAATTGGCGCACGTCACCATGCCGTCGTCAAGGTGGTCGAAGTTCCGCCCGGACCTCCGGTGATGTCGCCGCTGGTGGCCGAGGTCTATGGCCCGGATGAAGCCGGGCGTCAGGCGCTGGCGCGCCGGGTGGCGCAAGCTTTCAGCGCCACTGCCGACGTGGTGGGTGTGGACACCTCGCTCAAGGACGATGCGCCGCGTGTTTACCTTCGGGTACGCCGTCAGCGTGCTGAATCCCTGGGGATTCCGGTGGCGATGGTGGCTCAGACTGCGGCCATGGCGCTCAACGGGGTGGATGCGGCCTATCTGCATGATGACCATAGCAAATACCCGGTGCCGGTGCGCCTGCAGTTGCCCTTGTCTGACCAGGTCGGTCTGGATGCCATTCTGGCCATGCCGCTGCGCGCCGCCAATGGCCGGATGGTGCCGCTGTCAGAGTTGGTTCAGGTCGAGCAGGGCGTGATTGACAAGCCTTTTTATACCAAGGATTTGCAAGGTGTCAGCTACGTCTTTGGCGACATGGCGGGCAAGCTTGATTCGCCGCTGTACGGCCTGTTTGCCATTCGTGACAAGTTGCAGGCCGCTGCCTTGCCGGGCACGGGCACATTGGGCGAATACTGGATCAGCCAGCCCAGCGATCCGTTCCGCCAGTATTCGGTCAAGTGGGATGGCGAATGGCAAATCACCTATGACACGTTCCGCGACATGGGGGCGGCCTATGGAGTGGGCCTGATCCTGATTTACCTGCTGGTGGTGGCGCAGTTCAGGAGTTATCTGACCCCGTTGGTGATCATGGCGCCGATTCCGCTGACCCTCATTGGCGTCATGCCCGGGCATGCCCTGCTGGGCGCGCAGTTCACCGCCACCTCGATGATCGGCATGATCGCGCTGGCCGGTATCATCGTGCGCAATTCCATCTTGCTGGTGGACTTTATCGAGCTGCAGGTGGCGCAAGGCGTGGCGTTCAAGGAAGCCGTGGTGCAGTCGGCCGCCGTGCGCGCCCAGCCCATTGCCTTGACCGGTCTGGCGGCCATGATCGGCGCCTTTTTTATTCTGGACGATCCCATTTTCAACGGGCTCGCCATTTCCCTGATTTTCGGTATTCTGGTGTCCACCCTGCTCACGCTGGTGGTGATTCCGGTGTTGTATTACGCGCTGTACCGGCGCCGTAACGAAGCGCACGCAGAGGCGCCGGTTGTTCTCGATCAAACGCATTCAACTTGATTTTCAACTGTTTTTTAGGAGCCATCGCCATGACCGTGCAACGTTATATCCTGGTTTTTGCGGGTCTGTTCATCATGATTTCCCTGGCATTGGGGGTCGAGAGCAGTCCGCTGTTCGTCAGCAAGTGGGCCCTGGCCTTCACGGCCTTTGTCGGCGCCAATTTGTTTCAATCCGGCTTCACCAATTTTTGTCCCCTTGGCATCATCCTGAAAAAACTGGGTGTGCCAGAGTCAAAAGTTGGCTGCGCCAATTAAGTGATTGGTTCTCTACATGACCGTTTTGACCAATGAGGCCGCCCGTGCCGAAGTGCTCAACCGCTTGCGGCGAGCTGAAGGCCAGATTCGCGGCGTCCAGCGCATGATCGAGGAGGGCGAGAGCTGCCTCAAGATCAGTCAGCAGTTTGCCGCTGTGCGCAAGGCGCTTGACAGCACCTACCTTCGCATGACCATGTGCTTCATGGAGCAGGAACTGTCATCCTGTTTGAAGCCTGACCCAACGCAAAAAGACAACATGGACACCATGCTCAAAGACATGGAAAACCTGCTGTCGCGCATGGGTTAGCCTGTGATGATGCCACCGCCGAGGCAGATGTCGCCGTCGTAAAGCACGGCGGACTGACCGGGCGTGACGGCCCACTGTGGCTGGGCAAAGCCCAGGCTGAAGCTGTCTGGCGCGGTGCTCAGAAAGGTGCACGCGGCATCGGTCTGGCGGTAACGGGTTTTGGCGGCCAGCGCCGTGGCCGTGGGCGCCTGGCCCGCGACCCAGCTGGCATCCTGCGCCGTGAGTTCATTTGACAGCAGCCACGGGTGATCGTGGCCCTGCACCACCCACAAGGTGTTGTTGGCCATGTCCTTGCGCGCCACAAACCAGGGCGCGTGGTCACCGCCGCCACGCGGTGCCCCCTTGGCCTTGAGGCCGCCAATGCCCAGGCCTTGACGCTGCCCCAGCGTGTAAAAGCTCAAGCCCACATGTTCGCCGATGGTGTGCCCCTTGTCGTTCTTGATCGGGCCGGGTTCTTTGGCAATGAAACGGTTCAGGAATTCGCGAAACGGCCGCTCGCCAATGAAGCAGATGCCGGTGGAATCCTTCTTTCTCGCGTTGGGCAGACCAATTTCCAGCGCAATGCGGCGCACCTCGGTTTTCAGCAATTCGCCGACCGGAAACAGGGTGTTGGCCAGTTGCTTCTGGTTGAGCCGGTGCAGGAAATAGCTTTGGTCCTTGGCCGGGTCCAGCCCCTTGCGCAATTCATGGCAGCCGGTGTTGGCATTGAAGCGCACACGGGCGTAATGCCCGGTGGCAATTTTCTCGGCCCCGAGCCGCATGGCATGGTCCAGAAAGGCCTTGAACTTGATCTCGGCATTGCACAAAATGTCAGGGTTGGGTGTGCGTCCGTTGCTGTATTCGCGCAGGAACTCGGCAAACACCCGGTCCTTGTAATCGGCGGCAAAGTTGACGTGCTCGATCTCGATGCCAATCACGTCGGCTACCGCAGCGGCATCGACAAAGTCAATGTTGGAAGAGCAGTAATCGCTGTCATCGTCATCTTCCCAGTTTTTCATGAAGATGCCGATCACTTCATGGCCCTGCTGCTTGAGCAGCCAGGCCGTCACCGCAGAGTCGACGCCACCGCTCAAGCCCACCACCACGCGCTGTCGTTTGACCGTGCCGCTCATGCTTGGCCACCCGTGGAGATGGGAGGCGGGTCGATCACATCGGCATCGGTATGGATCAGCGACAGCGGATAACGCTGGCCCCGCAAATAGTCTTCCATGCACTGGATCACGAGCGGACTGCGGTGGCGTGCAGAACTGGCGCGAACCTCAGCCGGACTCAGCCACAGGGTGCGCACAATGCCCGTGTCCAGACTGCGCCCCGCTTGCAAGGCGCCCAGCGTGCCGCAAAACGCAAAGCGCAGGTA
>NZ_JAMPXE010000083.1 GCF_023701345.1 Rhodoferax sp.
AAAAAATCAAATGCGCCCTGATCGGCCCCGGCAACATTGGCACCGACCTGCTGGCCAAGCTGCAACGCAGCCTGGTTTTGGAGCCGGTCTGGATGGTCGGCATCGACCCCGAATCCGACGGCTTGAAACGCGCCCGCGACATGGGCATCAAGACCACCTCCGACGGTGTCGACGGCCTGGTGCCCCACATGCTCGCCGACGGTGTGCAAATCGTCTTTGACGCCACCAGCGCCTACGTGCACGCCGACAACAGCCGCAAAGTCAACGCCCAGGGCGCCCTGATGATCGACCTCACGCCGGCGGCCATCGGCCCGTTCTGCGTGCCGTCGGTCAACCTGGTCGAACACGTGGGCGGGCTGCCGCCGGGCCGCTCCCAAGGCAGCCCAGCCCCCTCGGGGGGCAGCGGACCACGCGCAGCGGGGGAGCGTGGGGGCCTTTTGAACGAGATGAACGTCAACATGGTCACCTGCGGTGGCCAGGCCACCATCCCCATGGTGGCAGCCATCAGCCGCGTGCAAGCGGTGGCCTACGGCGAAATCGTCGCCACCGTGGCCAGCAAGTCCGCCGGCCCCGGCACCCGCAAGAACATCGATGAATTCACCCGCACCACCGCCAGCGCCGTGGAAAAAGTCGGCGGCGCAAAAAAAGGCAAGGCCATCATCATCCTGAACCCGGCCGAGCCACCATTGATCATGCGCGACACCGTGCACTGCCTCACTGAATCTGAGCCTGATCAGGCCAGGATCACCGAGTCGATCCACGCCATGATCAAGGAAGTTCAAAAGTACGTGCCCGGCTACAGATTAGTCAACGGCCCGGTCTTTGACGGCAAGCGTGTCTCTGTCTTCCTGGAAGTCGAAGGCCTGGGCGACTACCTGCCCAAGTACGCTGGCAACCTCGACATCATGACCGCTGCCGCGGCCCGCACGGCAGAAATGTTTGCCGAAGAAATCATTGCCGGTCGGCTCACGCTCAAAGCCACGCAGGCTTGAACCCCCAGGAGAACACCATGACACACACCCGACAAATCACCCTGCATGACATGACCCTGCGCGACGGCATGCACCCCAAGCGCCACCTGATGACGCTGGAGCAAATGAAATCCATCGCCTGCGGCCTCGATGAGGCCGGCATCCCGCTGATCGAAGTGACCCACGGCGACGGCCTGGGCGGCTCCTCGGTCAACTATGGCTTTCCGGCCCACACCGACGAGGAATACCTGGGTGCGGTCATCCCCTTGATGAAGCAGGCCAAGGTCTCGGCCCTGCTCTTGCCCGGCATCGGCACCGTCGACCATTTGCTGATGGCCAGGGACCTGGGCGTGGCCACCATCCGTGTGGCCACCCATTGCACTGAAGCCGATGTGAGCGAACAGCACATCACCAAGGCGCGTGCGCTGGGGCTGGACACCGTGGGCTTTTTGATGATGGCGCACATGGCCAGCGCCGAGAAGCTGGTGAGCCAGGCCAAATTGATGGAAGGCTATGGCGCCAACTGCATTTACGTCACAGATTCAGCCGGCCACATGCTGCCCGGTGATGTCAAAACCAAGCTTGGCGCGGTGCGTGCAGCCTTGAAGCCCGAGACCGAACTGGGTTTCCACGGCCACCACAACCTGGCCATGGGTGTGGCCAACTCGATCGCCGCCATTGAAGTCGGTGCCACGCGCATTGATGCGGCCGCGGCCGGCCTGGGCGCGGGTGCCGGCAACACGCCGATGGAAGTGCTGGTGTCGGTGCTCGACCTCATGAAAATCGACACCGGCGTCGATGTCTACAAGATTCAGGACGTGGCTGAAGACCTGGTGGTGCCGATCATGGACTTCCCGATCCGCATTGACCGCGACGCCTTGACGCTGGGTTATGCCGGTGTTTATGGTTCTTTCCTGTTGTTTGCCAAGCGTGCCGAGAAGAAGTACGGCGTGAGTGCCCGCGACATTCTGGTCGAGATGGGCCGCCGCGGCATGGTGGGCGGGCAGGAAGACATGATCGAGGATACCGCCATGACGCTGGCGCGGGAACGCAGGAATTAAGCTGGCAAGCGGCCCGACCGGGCTAGGCGCTGAGCCGCACCACCCGCCCCGGATTCATCAGGTTGAGCGGGTCCAGCGCCTGCTTGATGGCGCGCATGGTTTGCAAGGCCACGGGGGATTTGTAGTGGCTCAGGTGATCGACCTTGAGACTGCCCACGCCGTGCTCGGCCGAAATCGAGCCGCCATGCGCCAGTACCGCGTCAAACACGATCTGGTTCACGCGGGCTTCCTGCTCCTGCAAAAAGACTGCCGCATCCTGCCCCACGGGCGCCTGCACGTTGTAGTGCAGGTTGCCGTCGCCCAGGTGGCCGAAGTTGACCAGGCGCACGCCGGGAATGGCTTGTGCCAGCTGGGCATCGGTGCGGGTCACAAAGGTGGCAAAAGCGGACACCGGCACCGAAATGTCGTGCTTGATGTTGAGCCCCTCCTGCGCTTGCGCCAGCGGAATGCTCTCGCGAATCTGCCACAGGGTTTGCGCTTGCGCCAGGTTCTCTGCCACCACGGCATCGGTCACACAACCCTCTGCCAGTGCGGCTTCCAGCAGGCTTTCCAACTGGCTTCTGGCGTGGGTTTCGGACTCGGCATCGGCGTTCTCCAGCAGCACGCAAAAAGCGCTTTCCTGGAAGAGCGGCACGCGCAAGTTATCGAAGTGCCTGGCCACCAGGCTCAGGGCAAACTGGCCCATCATCTCGAAGCCGGTCAGGCTGGCGCCCAGGTGCTGGTGCGCCAAACCCAGCAGTTGCACGGCCGCTTCCATGGATGGCACGGCAGCCCAGGCGGTGAGCTGCGCCTTGGGCAGCGGATAGAGCTTGAGCGTGGCGGCGGTGATGATGCCCAGCGTGCCCTCGGCACCGATGTAGAGATTTTTCAGGTCATACCCGGTGTTGTCCTTGCGCAGGCCGCTCAGACCCTGCCAGACATCGCCTTGCGGTGTCACCACCTCCAGACCCAGGCACAGGTCACGCGCGTTGCCGAAGCGCAGCACCTGCGTGCCGCCGGCGTTGGTGCCGAGATTGCCGCCAATGGTGCACGAGCCCTCGGCCGCCAGACTCAGCGGAAACCAGAAACCTGCAGTCTCGGCCTGCTCTTGCACCGCCTGCAAAATGCAGCCGGCCTCGACCGTCATCGTCAGGTTGGCCGCATCGACGCTGCGCACCGCATTCATGCGCTGCAGGCTCAGCACGATTTGCCGGCCGGTCTCGTCGGGTGTCGAACCCACCACCAGGCCGGTGTTGCCGCCTTGCGGCACGATGCTCAAACCGCTTTCGGGGTGCTGCGTCAGGAAGTCAGCGCAGGCTTTGACCACTTGCGCGACCTCGTCGGTGCTGGCCGGGCGCACCACGGCCAGCGCCTTGCCGTGGCTGCGCTTGCGCCAGTCCTGGGTCCAGGCGCTCAGGTCGCCTTCGGTCAGGACATGGGCGCTGCCAACGATGGCTTTGAGTTCAGAGAGCAGGTTTTGCATGGCTGGTCGCAGGGGGTGTCGTGGTTTCGATGGCCGGGTCAACTGCCTTGACGGCGTTTTTGAGTCGCAGCCGCACATGCAGCGCGCAGGCGGTAAACAGGGTCAGGCACAGGAAAACCTCCACCATGGCCAGATAGTTTCCTGGTGCGGCGTCGCTGTACGCGCGCACCGCGCCTTCGGTAAAGTACAGCCACACCAGCAAGCTGACCCAGCGGTAGGTGTACATGCGGTTTTTCAGCAGGCCCGCCAGCGGCACGCACAGCGGCAGGACCTTGAGTGCCAGCCAGGAGCCGCCCGGTCGCAGCGGGGCCAGCAGCAGTTCCCAGGCCAGTCCCAGGGCAATCAGCCCCAGCAGGCTGCCAACTGCCAGAATTCGGGTCAAAGCCACGCTTGGGGTGGCCGGGGTAGGGGAAGAGGTGCGAAAAGTGTTCATGACGGTGGCATCATAGCGGCCATGAGCTCACCACCCACCGTACGCATGGCCTGGCCCCAGAGGCTGGATGTCTTTTTGAATGATCTGTCCCATTTTCCCTGGAAAAATACCGCCCACACGCTGCGCGAGCGCTTCCGGGAAGACCGTTTGGGGCTCACCGCCAGCAGCCTGACCTTTACCACCACCATTGCGCTGGTGCCGCTGGTCACCGTGCTGCTGGCGGTGTTTACCGCGTTCCCGATGTTTGCCAAGTTTCAGGGGGTGCTGCAACAGTGGTTGATCCAGAGCCTGATCCCGGACAATATTGCGCGCCAGGTGCTGGGCTACCTGACGCAGTTTGCCGGCAAGGCCAGCAAGCTCGGCGGTGTCGGTTTTGCTGTTTTGTTGATCACTGCACAGGCTTTGATCTTGACGATCGACCGCACCTTGAACGCCATCTGGCGGGTGCGCAAACCGCGCCCCTTGGGGCAACGGGTGTTGGTGTATTGGGCGGTGATGACGCTTGGCCCCATATTGCTGGCACTCAGCTTGAGCCTGACGTCTTACGCACTGTCTGCTTCCAAAGGGCTGGTGGGCGGGTTGCCGGGTGGTGTTGGGTTGCTGCTGGAAAGCCTGCAATTTGTGCTGCTGGCCTTGGGGCTGGCTGCGCTCTACCGTTATGTGCCCAACACGCGGGTGCGCTGGGCCCATGCCTGGGTCGGGGGGCTGTTCGTGTCGGTCGGTTTCGAGGCGGCCAAAAAGCTGCTGGTGATCTATCTGGGCAATGTGCCGACGTATTCGGTGCTGTATGGCGCTTTTGCCACCTTGCCCATCATGCTGATCTGGATCTATGTGGGCTGGGTCATTGTGCTGCTGGGGGCGGTGATTGCGGCCTATCTGCCGAGCTTGCTCAGTGGTGTGCAGCGCCGCGTCAATGCCCAGGGCTGGCAGTTTTTGCTGGCCATTGAGGTGTTGCAGCAGTTGGCGCCCTTGCGGGCCAGCATGGACAAGGGCTTGACCATGTCCGGCTTGTCGCAGTGGCTCAAGGTCGATGCGTTGCAGCTTGAGCCCGTGCTGGAGGCTTTGGTGGCGCTGGACTGGGTGGGGCAGTTGCAGGAAGAGCGCGATGATGGTGAAGCGCGTTACGTGCTGCTGGCCAACCCCGACACCACATTGCTGGAGCCGTTGCTGCAGGCCTTGCTGCTGCAGCACGAGCCCAGCACCCGCAATTTATGGAAAAACGGGCGCTGGGAATTGATGACACTGCGCGACGCGTTGTGAGGGGTCCGGAATTTCCTGCTGCCGAATGTTGGAAAATAGGCGCCTGTTCACCTTCATTCATCCTGAGAACTTCATGACCGACACGCCACAAAAGCCCGAGCTCCCCGACCACCTGTCCGCTGACGCGCGCAGTCCGCACCACGTCGCGGCTGTTTTTGAGCATGACATCGGCATCCGGCTCAACGACAAGGAGCTGTTCAACGTTGAGGAATATTGCGTCAGCGAAGGCTGGGTCAAGGTGCCCGCCGGCAAGACGCGCGACCGCAAGGGCAACCCGCTGCTGATCAAGCTTAAAGGCAAGGTGGAGGCGTTTTACAAGTGAATGGATGGTGATGCTTCATTCGTCGTTGTCTGTGTCGCCCCGCAAGGCCATCGGGTCTGCGGTGATGGGCCGGTATATCTCAACCCGCTGACCCGCCTCCAGTCGTGCTTCCAGGGCGATGGTTTTGCCAAAGACGCCCACCTTTTGGCTGCTCAGGTCCAGCCCTGGAAAGGCGCGAGTAATGCCACTGGCCTCAATTGCATCGCGCACGGTGGCTTGTTCCGGCACTTCCACATCGAGCCAGGTTTGGCGCTCAGGCAAGGCATAGGTGACACTGACTTTCATGATGCAGCCGCGACAGGTTTGGGCGAATGACACGAGGCCTCTTGCACGCGCTGTGATGGTTGTCTTGCATCCATGGCCCGCTTGGCCGCGATCATCAAGCCCAGCACAATAAAACCGCCGGCGGGCAGGATCATGACCAGGGCACCGGCACCGGGGTAGACGCGAATCTCCAGCGCGCCCATGGCTGGCCCGAGCAGCGTTGAGGCACCGGAGAACAGCGTGCCGCTGCCGCCAATTTCGCGCAAGGCACCCATCAGCGTCAGGGCCAGGGTGAACCCCGCACCCATGGCCAAACCATCCAGGGCCGACAAGGCCACGCTGTTTTTGCAGGCAAAGGATTCGGCACGGCCCAGAATCAGGCAGTTCACCACAATCAGGGGAATGAACAAACCCAGCACCTTGTGTAATTCGTGCAGCCAGGCGTTCATGGCCAGGTCAACAATGGTGACCAGGGTGGCAATGATCAACACAAATGCCGGTATGCGGACTTCGTCGGTGATCAAGCCGCGCAGCAGTGCCACCAGCATGTTGGAGGCGATCAGCACCGCCATGGTGGCCATGCCCATGCCCAGGCCCTGGGTGGCTGCCGATGTCACGGCCAGGGTCGGGCACAAGGACAACATCTGGCTGAACACCACATTGTTGCGCCACACACCATCAACAAGGATGTCTCGGGATGAGCTCATGGGGAAACCTCCTGTAAAAGGGCTTTGCGGTGGGCGGCAAACAGTCGCAACCCGTCTCGAACGCCGTTGACCACCGCCCGTGGTGTGATGGTGGCCCCGGCAAACTGGTCAAATGGCCCGCCATCCTTTTTGACGGCCCACTGGGCATCAGGCGGATCACCCAATGACTTGCCGGTAAAGCGGGTGATCCAGTCGGAGCGGGTGACTTCAATTTTGTCGCCCAGACCAGGCGTTTCCGTGTGTTTCAGGACCCGCACACCGAGCAGCTTGCCACTTTCGTCAATTCCCAGCAGCACCCTGATCTCGCCGCTGTAGCCTTTGCGGGAGGCCTCAAACGCCACGCCGGTCACATGCCCCGCCTTGCGTGCCTGATAGACCAGCAAGGGCGTGCCGTCGAGTTGCAGTTGCACCGTGTCAGCGGCAGGGTTGTTGTCGTGGATGCTGGCCGGAATCACCTGCTCCAGAGAGTGACGCAGGTCTTCCAGGGCACTTTGTTTGATCGGCTCCCGGGTCAAACCATAGGCCACCGCCAGCAACAAGGTGGCCGCCAGTGAAAAACCGCCGAGCACCAGGGCATGTTTACCACCAGCGAGAGCCAGCAGCGCACTCAGACGGGCGATCCTGGGAGCCTTGGGGGCGAGGGATGGTGTGTGATCGGTGGCGCTCATATGTGGATCCTGGGTTGGGCCTTGGCTTCCAGAGATTTGCCGCGGCGACTGCGACCAAACACGCGGGGGCGCAGGCCACGGTCAATCAGCGGCACCAGCGCATTCATGAGCACCACCGCAAAGGCCAGGCCTTCCGGGTAGCCACCCAGTGCACGAATCACCCAGGTCAGCGCACCGATGCCAGCGCCAAACAGCAACTGGCCACTGCGCGAGACGGGCGAGGTCACGTAGTCGGTGGCGATAAAAAATGCGCCCAGCACCGCCGCCCCGGACAGCAGGTGGATGGGCATGGAGGCAAACCGGGCCGGGTCCAATGCATTGGATATCGCCGCCAAGGCCCCCAGCGTGCCCAGCAGGGCGAGAGGGATATGCCAGGAGATGATGCGCAACATCAGCAGCAGCAGGCCCCCCGCCAGCAGCAGTCCGGCAGAAGTTTCGCCCATGGAGCCGGACTCTTGGCCAATGGCCAATTGTTGTGACGAGGGTAGCTGCTCAGACGTCTTGACCACTGGCACTCCGCGTGACAGCTCGGTTTTCAGGGTTCCCAACGCGGTGGCGGCACTCATGTGTTCAGGTATCGGTGTGTGGCCGCTCACAATCGCCAGTGCCTGACCGAAGGAGGGGGCCGCGTCACTGCCGAAGGGTGCCGGTGCGACCCACAGCGTTAACTGCACCGGAAATGAAATCAGCAGCACGATGCGGGCGACCATGGCGGGGTTGAACAGGTTCTGACCCAGACCGCCAAACAGATGTTTGCCCAGCACAATGGCCGAGATGCTGCCCAGCACCCCAATCCACCAGGGGGCCCAGGGTGGCAGGCTCATGGCCAGCAACCAGCCGGTGAGCAGCGCCGAACCATCAAAAAGGCGGGTGCTCGGTTGTTTCAGCAGCGCCAGCATGGCGGCCTCAGAAGCCATGGCACTGCCCAAGGTGATGGCGAACAACATTACCGCAGGCCAGCCATACAGCCACAAGCCATAGGCCGTGCCAGGCATCAGGGCCAGAATGACCCAGACCATGGTTCGGGTCACGGTGTTGACCGTGTGCGTGAAAGGTCCGGCGCGGTTGGCCAAGGTACTCATGTGGACTCCTCAAGCAAGCGCTGGTCTGCATCAGTTGTTTCCGTGGCGGCGGCTGCTGCTGCTGCCGCCGCCGCTTTGGCGGCCTTGCGCGCGGCAGAGGCGGCCTTTTTGATTTCAGCCTCGCGCGTCGTGCGCTCGTTGCGGGCTTGAATCAGCGAACGGATGCGGTCTTGCCGACGCGCGTCGCGGTCGAGGGCATTCAACTTGCCATTGGCAAAGCTGAAGTAATGCGCCAGAGGAATGTGCGACGGACAAATGAATGAACAGGAACCACAGGCGATGCAGTCCTGGCTGCCAATGGCTTTGGCCCCCTGCAAATCCCCTCGCTTGATCAATTGCGCCATCTCAACCGGAACCAGTCCGGCGGGACAGGCGGTGACACACTTGCCGCAGCGGATGCAGGGGGACTCCGGACCTTCGTTGATTTCAGCGGCGGTGAGCGCAAGAATTCCGCAAGAGCCCTTGACCACCGGTGCGTGCACCGATGGCAGAGCTGCTCCCATCATGGGGCCGCCGCCGATCAGCAGCGTGGGCACCGGATGCAGCCCGCCGCAAAAAGTCAGCAGGTCTTCCACCGAGGTGCCCAGTGGCACTTCCACATTGGCCGGTTCTCGCACACCAAACCCTGACACCGTCACCACGCGGCTGATCAGGGGCTCACCCCGCCGGATGGCGGAACTGACCGCGCGTGCGGTGGCCACGTTGTGAACCACGGCACCGACCTCGGCGGTACGCTTGTCGGCAGGGGTTTCCCGCCCTGTCACCGCCATCAGCAGGTGCTGCGCCGAGCCCATGGGAAAGCGGGTGGGAACCGTCACCACGCTGATACTTCTGTCGGCGCGGGCGGCCTCGCGCATGGCCTTCACGGCCTTGGGCTTGTTGGCTTCAATGGCAATGATGATCTGCTGAACGGCCAGCGCATAAGCCATGATGCGCACACCGTCGATGATTTCGTTGGCGGCTTCCTGCATCAGGCGGTCGTCACAGGTGATGTAGGGCTCGCACTCGGCACCGTTGATCACCAGGGTGTCAATGCTGTGTTTGTAGCGCATGTCGAGCTTGACCGCTGACGGAAAGGCTGCGCCGCCCAAGCCCACAATACCGGCGGCGGCCACGCGCTCACTCAGCTCCTTGGGGGTGACCGGCAGGGGAAAGTCGTCGGTGATGGGTCGGGCCAGTTCGGCCCAGCGGTTTTCGCCATCGGCCTCGATCACCACCGTGGGCTGGGTCAGTCCCGACGGATGCGGGGCCATGCGGTCCTCGATGGCGATCACCGTGCCGGAGATGGAGGCGTGCACATTGGCCGAAATACCGCGTCCGGCCCGCCCGATCAGCTGACCTTTGCCCACCCATTGACCAACCTCGACCACCGGTTCAGCCGGGCTGCCCACGTGCTGCTGCAAGGGGATGCACACGCGTTTGGGTGGCGGCATGCGCACAATGGGGTTTTCGCTGCTCAACTCCTTGCGGTAGCTGAGCTTGACGCCACCTCGAACCTGAAAAAGCTTCATCGCAGTGTCCTTTCAGCCGACTACCACGCGATGTTTGGCGGTGGGCTTGGGCCAGTGCCAGGTGGCCAGTGTGGGCATCACGGGCTTCATCACAATGGCTTGGGTCGGGCATTCGATTTCACACAATCCGCAGGCATAACAAGCCTCGGGCAACACAGTGTGCATTTGCTTGAGGGCGCCCACGATGGCATCCGAGCCACATTTGCGAATGCAGCGTGTGCAGCCAATGCAGCGTTCTTCATCGACCCAGGCCACGGTGGGCAAGGCGGTGTCGGCCCCATCCACCGCCAGGCGCACACCGATCAGTTCGGCCACACGTTGCGCTGTGGATGCACCACCCGGCGGGCAGACATTGGGGGCGGCCCGCCCGTCCACAATGGCCGCCGCCGCCTGTTTGCATCCGGCGAAACCGCATTGCGCACAGTTCGAGCCAGGCAGGATGGCGGCAACCGCCTCGGCACGGTCATCGACCGGTGCGGCCAAATAACGCGCCGCCACACCCAGCACCACGCCCAGGCCCGTGCCCAACAAGCCAATGGCAGCCACCGCCTGGGCAGCATGCGTCATCATGATTGAATCGATCACATCAGCCTCCCAGTCCGGCAAAACCCATGAACGCCAGCGACAAGACACCGGCCGTGATGAAACCGATCGGTGCGCCCTCGAAGACCTTGGGCACGTCGGCGATGGCCAGGCGCTCACGCAGGCCGGCAAATATCACCAGCACCAGACCAAAACCTGCTGCCGTGCCAAAACCACGCAACAGGCTGGTGACAAACCCATGGCCGCCCTGGATCGTCAGCAAGGCCACACCCAGCACCGCGCAGTTGGTGGTGATCAGTGGCAAATAGACCCCCAGCGCCTCGTACAGCGGCGGTGAGATGCGGCGAATCACCATCTCGGTGAACTGCACCACCGCAGCAATCACCAGAATGAAGGTCATGGTGCGCAGGAAGGACAGGTCCAGCGGCCCCAACAGCAGCGCTTCGGCCACCCAGACAAAGCCGGTGGACAGCGTCAACACGAAGGTGGTGGCCAGTCCCATGCCCATGGCGGTGTCGATGCGCGATGACGTGCCCATGAAAGGGCACAGACCCAAAAACTTGGCCAGCACCACGTTGTTGACGATGGCGGTACTCAATAACACGAGTAGAAAATCTTTCATCTCTGGCTCCGTTGCTGGATCGCGGGAATGGTGATGCGCTGCAGCGCGCCAGCGTTGACGGCCTGACGGCTGGTGGCGCATGAAGCGCCGGAGGCCGGCAGGGCACGCCCCAGCACCACCGGCACCAGGCTATCTCGCCAGCGCCGTGCCAGTAAGCTGGCAGCCGCGACACCCACCAGCAGGCCGGCAAGTGCGGCCACGATGGCTACCACATTGCCCGCCCCCTGCAGGGCGCCGGCGGCCATCAACATCGTGAGCAAGGGCATGGCGTAGGACGCAAGTGAGGCGCGGGTGAGTGCGCTGCGGTCCACTCCAATGTGCACGGTGTCACCCAATGCCAGGGGTGCCTGACCCGCACCCAGGGCGCGAGGGACACGCCAGCTGGCGGCGGCTTGGCTGCTGCCGCCGCCGCAGGCGCTGCGGGTGGCGCAGCTGCCGCAAGCGGCCGGCTGCTCGGCAGCGAGCCAAACCTGGTCACGGTCCACCGCGACCACACGGGCCAGTCCCTCGATCAAGGCCCCATCGGATTCGTGCTGTGTGTTCATGACAGTTCGCTCACTGCACCCGTTTGGTCGATGCAAATGGCACGGCAACCCGGCTGGGTGCGCAGCAAGGCCAGGCGCGCGGGAAGGTCGTGGTTTGGAATCAGCGCCAGCGTGGTCGACAAAGCATCTGCCTGGGTGGCGTTGGGGGCGACCACGCTGACACTCTCAAAAGCGGGTGCCGTGTGACCGGTGTGCGGGTTGATCAGATGGGTGTAGTGCCCGGCTGCGTCCAGCATCGTGCCATAACCACCCGACGTGGCCACCGCCTGGTCAAACACCGACAAGGTGTGCAAGGCCTGGCTTGGCTCGCGCGGATCTGCCAGTCCAATTTGCCAGGCCGAACCATCGGGCTTGGCCGCCACGGCGCGTGGTTCACCCATGTCCACCAGCATGTGGCTGAAGCCATGGGAGCGCAACACTTCGCTGCAGCGGTCGGTGATGAAACCCTGCGCCACGCCGTTGAGCGTGAGGCCCATGCCGGGGCGGGCCAGCGTGACCGTGGAGCCTGCCAGGTGTACGCCGCGCCAACCAACCAAGGCCTTTGCCGCCATCACTTTGTCCATGGCGGGGGGCTGCGTGTTGCCACCCATCACAAAGTGCTCAAAGTACAAATTCCAGAGCGGCTGGACACTGGGGTCGAACACGCCGTGTGACAACTCGGCCATGTTGAGTGCCGTGCGCAACAACGCGGTCAATTCGGGGGGGGCGTTGTCCACATGGCCCGCGCGGTTGAGTTTTGAGAGCCATGAGTCAGCGCGAAACAGGCTGAACATGTCCTCCAGTCGCGAAACCTCGGCCAGCGTTGCGCGTAATGCAGCCTGTGCTCTTGGTGTGTCGCCCCCGTGGTAAAGCACCAGCGAAGTCGAAGCGCCCATGGCCATGCCTTCCCAGCGCAGCGGGGCGGCATCGGCGTTTTGCTGGATACGCCAGCCAGCCAGTGGCAGCACGGCGGCCATCAGCAACAGCCGACGCCGACCCACTGGACGCGGCTTGGGTGCCGCAGGTGTGGTGGAGTGGTTCATACGTGTAACCTTTCTCAAGCCAGGGCCTGGCGTGGCAACGATGACCTGAGGCTGTCCAGCGTCACGTGCTGGCGGCCATTGACATCCTGAAACACCTTGAACACTTTTTCCTGCGCAGGCGTTGATTTGACAAAGTCCGCGTAAGCTTTGACCAGTTGCTCGCGGTATTGGGTGAACAGACCGACTTCATCGGTTTGCGCCAGCAGGTTTTCCTGGCGGATGTACTGAAAAAACCGTTTCAGGATATGCAGGCGGCTGACGTTGACCACCCCCTGATCGAACGGCACACCAAAGTACTGCAGAAAATCTTCTGCGGAAGACAAGGCCTTGAGTTGTTGAAGAAAGGTTTCCATGGGGTTTACTCCAAGGTGGTGGTTTGAGTTTGGGCGCGTTTGAAACCGGGCTCGGTGCAGTGGTCATCACAGACACCGCAGGGTGCCTCTGGGGTGGCAAAGAGTGGTGCCTGGGGCTGAGCAGCCAGCTCCAGTTGCGCCACCCGGTCCAGCAGGCAGGCAATGGCCTTGCCCACCGGGTCCGGAATCAGGTGATGGTCCAGATCGAACCCATGGGTGGCGCGGCGGCTTGGCGCCACCACGCGACCTGGAATACCGACCACCGTGGTATCTGCAGGAACGGCATCAATCACCACCGAATTGGCCGCAATACGGACCCGGTCGCCCACCTGGATCGGCCCCAAAATTTTGGCCCCGGCGCCCACCACCACCTGGTTGCCCAGCGTGGGGTGGCGCTTGCCTGCGCGCCAGCTGGTGCCACCCAGCGTCACACCGTGGTAGAGCGTGACGTCGTCACCCACCACGGCGGTCTCGCCAATCACGATGCCGGCGCCGTGGTCAATGAAAAACCGTTTGCCAATCAACGCCCCCGGGTGAATGTCCACATGGGTCCACCAACGGGCCATGAAAGACACCCAGCGCGGCAGGTAACGCCAGCCACGCCGCCACAAGGCATGTGCCATGCGGTGCAGCGCAATGGCGTGGACACCGGGGTAAATCGTCCAGGCCTCCAGCAGGCTGCGGGCGGCCGGGTCACGGTCCAGCACGCAATGCACATCGTCAAACACCAAAGACCACCAGGAGGGTGTTGTCGCCTCATGCGCAGAGGTCTGCGGTGCGGCTTGAGCGAGGTCCTGGGTGTTCATGTCCGGCCTCATGCCACCATGCCAACCGTGTGAGGCGCCGTCATTTCAAGCGACTCCAGCAAAAAACTGTGCAACTCGTCTGGTGTCGCCTCCTGCTTGACACGCATGGCGTGGTCGCGGATGCGGGTCAGCAGCCGCGCCGTGAGCGCGTCGTCGTCCAGTGCCACGCCCAGCAAACCATAGGCCTGGCGCACTGCCTGCGAGCCCGAATGCTTGCCCAAGACGGTCCGGCGCTGGCGGCCCAGTTCCGACGGGTCAAAACTCTCATAGGTGGCGGCGTTTTTCAGCAGGCCATCGATGTGAATGCCCGATTCGTGCGTAAACACGGCCTCGCCCACAATGCTCTTGTTGAAAGCTACCTGGCGACCCGAGGCGCGCGCCACCAGGCAGGAGATGGCCACCAGCGCCTGCGTGTCCACGCCTGTGTTGGCATGGTGCAGGTGGCGCACGCCCATCACCACCTCTTCCAGCGCCGCGTTGCCGGCGCGTTCGCCCAGGCCGTTGACCGTGGTGTTGGCATGGGTGGCACCGCCGCGCAGGGCGGCCAGGGTGTTGGCGGTGGCCAGGCCCAGGTCGTTGTGGGCGTGCATTTCGATCTCGATGTCCACCGCCTCGCGCAAACGTGCCAGCGCCTCATAGGTGGTGAACGGGTCGAGCACGCCCAGCGTGTCGGCAAAACGAATCCGGCTGGCACCGCAGGCTTGGGCGCGCCGGGCCACCAGTGCCAGAAAGCCGGCGTCCGCGCGTGACGCGTCCTCAAGACCCAGTGAAATCTTGCGGCCGGTGGCAACGGCTTTTTCAATCACCTGGGTGACTTGCGTCAGCACCCATTCACGCGGCTGGCGCAGCTTGTGCTGCAGGTGAATGTCAGACACTGGAATCGACAAGTGGACAATGTCGGCCTGGCAGCGCATGGCACTGGCCAGGTCGGCATCGGTCAGGCGGCCCCAGACCATCAGCGCGGCGGGCAGCGCCAGCGCGGCGATGGTGTTGATGCAGTCAATCTCTTCGTCGCCCATGGCGGGAATGCCAATTTCCATTTCCGGCACACCCGCTGCAGCCAGTGCGCTGGCAATGGCGCATTTCTCGTCGACCGTGAAAGCAACCCCGGCGGTTTGCTCGCCGTCGCGCAAGGTGGTGTCATTGATGATGAGGTTCAGAGGCATGGTGTGGCTTCCTTTGCATCTGTACTGCAAGGTGCATGCCATCTGGTTTTGGGGCTTTTTGCCCCTGCCAACAGGGCTTATCGGGCCGGTTTGTCGGGCTTGATGCGGGCTGCCCGGCTGGGCGACGAACAGTGCTTGTCGGGAATGTGCTGTTTCGTACAGGAGGTCGCCGTCGATGCGGTCGCCCACTTCGAGAAATAGAACGTCTGCGCTGGTCCGGTTATATACGTCTAAAGCGTACAATTGGTCATGAAGTACGAGTTCATTGAATCCAGTCTGTTTTCCAGGATGGTGTATGACTATCTCACCGAAGATGACTACACCGCGTTTCAGCAGTTCTTGCTGGAGCACCCTGAGACGGGTGATGTGGTGCGGGGCTCGGGCGGTGTGCGCAAGGTGCGCTGGGCACGTGCTGGCACAGGAAAGTCAGGCGGGGTGCGGGTGTGCTACTACACGCGCAATGCAGCCGGGCAGATTTTGTTGCTGCTGATTTATGCCAAAAGCGTGCG
>NZ_JAMPXE010000084.1 GCF_023701345.1 Rhodoferax sp.
ACGAGGTGGAAGGCATCGACCACCCGGAAAAGCTCAGCACTGACATCGCCACCCAATGCCGCAACAGTTTTAACCAGCCGGTGCGCGTGGAAATCAACACCGAAAGCATCCATGGCAAAGCGGTGCTGGTGGTGCATGTGCCCGAGGCGCAACCGCAAGATAAACCGATCTTTTTCAAGGCACAAGGCCTGCCCAAAGGCGCATTCCGGCGCATCAGCAGCACCGACCAGCATTGCACCGACGACGACCTGGCCGTGTTTTATCAAGGTCGACAAACCGAAAGCTTTGATGCCACGCTGGTCGCCGACACCAGCCTGGACGACCTTTCGCCAGAAGCTATTGCCGACTACCGCCAGTCCCGCGCCGAAGCCAACCCCGATGCCGAAGAACTGCGCTGGAGCGACGAAGACCTGCTGCAATCATTGGGATGCATCCGGCGCAACCCGCAAGCGGTGTGGCAGCCCACCGTGGCTGGCCTCATGCTGTTTGGCAAGCCGGTGGCGCTGCGCCGCTGCTTCCCCATGATGCGCGTGGACTATATCCGCGTGCCGGGCCGCGAGTGGATACCCCAGCCCGACCGACGCTTTGACACCATCGACCTGCGTGACCCGCTGCTGCGCCTGGTTCGCCGCGCCCAGGCCGCCATACTGGACGACCTGCCCAAAGGCTTTGCCTTGGATGAAGGCGACCTGCAACGGCGCGACACACCCGCCATTCCTCTGCGCGTGATTCGTGAGGCACTGGTCAATGCCCTCATGCACCGCAGCTACCGCAGCCACAGCCCGGTGCAAATCATCCGCTACGCCAACCGGCTGGAGATACGCAACCCCGGCTTCTCGCTCAAATCACAAGACCACCTGGGCGAACCCGGCTCGCAACTACGCAACCCCAAAATTGCCGCCGCCCTGTACGACACCCGGCTGGCCGAAACCAAAGGCAGCGGCATCCGCGTGATGCGCGAAAGCATGGAGCAAGCGGGCCTGACCCCGCCCTTGTTTGAGTCAGACCGGGGCAACGACCAGTTTGTGGCCCGCTACTTCTTCCACCACTTTCTGGGCGCAGAAGACATTGCCTGGCTGGCCCAGTTCAAAGACCTGCACCTGAGCGAGGACGAGGCCAAAGCCCTGATCGTGGTGCGCGAGGCCGGAGCGCTCAACAACAGCACCTACCGCGAGCTGACCAAAGTGGACACCCTGACCGCCAGCCAGTCCCTGCGCCGCCTGCGCGATGCCGGGCTGTTGGCCCAAAAAGGCCGCGGCTCGGCGACTTACTATGTACCGACGGAGAGGTTGGTAGATAGCGGCTTATCTACCAAGCCAGAAGTCTTATCTAGTAACCCCGACGGCTTATTAAGTAACCCTTCGGGCTTATTAAGTAACCCCGCAAGCTTATTGAGTGAGCCCCCGGAGTCAGCATTCGACGAAGCTCGCCGCCGCGAACTTCTGAATGGCTTGCCAGGCGCACTGGCTGCCAGTGTGGGCGCCATCGGGCAGAGGCACCCGCCCGAAGATGTCCGTGCCCTGGTGATCGCCTTGTGCCAATTTCGGGCATGGCGAACCGAAGAACTGTCAGACCTGCTGCGCCGTCGCCCGGAAACCATCCGCCAGCACTACCTGCGCCCGCTGATGCGCGAAGGCCGCCTGACGATGACCAATCCGCAGGAGCCAAACGACCCGCAACAGGCGTATCGGGCGGTGGCTGCTGTTCAGCCCTAAGCCACCTGCTGAAAACCCAAATCAGGCCGGGCTGTTTTAGCGGTTAGATGCGTCACCGTTGGCCCGCCCAACTGGCGCGCCGCGCGGGCCACATAGGTGCGGTGGCAGGCGGAATAGTCGGCCTCAAAACACACCAGACAGGCCGGGGTGGCCTGCGCGATCTTGACCAGCTCACGCAAGGACGCGTCTTGCGTCTGGATGTACTTCAAAAAATCCCGCGTGTAGGTTTGCCAATTGCCATCGGCCTTGTATTGGTTGCGGATGGGCTTGGGGCAACCCAGGGCGGGGGCGTGCAGATAGGCAATGCCATGCGTTGCCAGGGCGGCGCAAAAAGCTGATTTTGAAAACCCTTTTTTGCGCGACAGAGGCAGTTCACGAACATCCACAACGGTTTTCACTTGTGCTGCTTGCAGGCGGGCAATGAAGGCCTCAATGGTCAGGCCTTCGTAGCCGAGGGTGAAAAGCGATGCTTGCATAGGGTCTGGTGCCGATGTTCAGGATCTGATTTTCGATGTGCGGGTCGTCAAGCCGTCAAAGCGGGCAGAAAGACATCCAAATTGCCCCATTGCTTGTCAGTGACCATCACAAAATGGCAGGTCCCGCCTGACAGTTTGGCCCAGAGCCCACCAATATCCCGGTCGTCTTGTGCATCCGTCCAGCCGTTCGCGCCTTTGTATTCCACGATCAGAAAAGTGTCGTCGTTGAGCTTGCAAACAAAGTCAGGGTAAAAGCGCCCGGTGGCTTTCTGGAAGAAGAATGAAGCACCCTCACGCCGTGCCAGATTACGCACCCAATATTGCAGCCTGCCCTTTTGGGCCTGGGTGTCCAGCCACGCCGCGCATTCAAATTCTTCTTTGCTGTCGAAGTCGCCAATGCGGCTGTAGAAGTGTTGGCGGAATCGGTATTGACCAAACCGACCGTCATAGTCACGGCTGGGTGCATAGACTTCCGGACGGAAGTCATAGACGAATGTGTTCGATACGCTGACCCGCTCTTCGGCAGCTTCACCAAACAAACTTTCCTGATACGCCTGTTTGACGGCCAGGCTGCGAAGCTCCCGAATGCGCGCCTCCAGCAAATTGCGCAGCAAGAACTTTTGCAGGTTGGCTCGGCCCAGATTGAAACCTGGTTGCGCCAACAGATCAGACAGCCAGCCTGACACAAACGCCAATTTGCTCGCATGGGTGAGTGAGGGCTCTGGCAGATTGGTACACAACCATGCCGCCAGCCTGATGCTGTCCCAATGCTCCGGCGTATAGGCCAAGCCAAGATCGCGCTGCAAATTGGGCATGAACTCCTGAACCAGTTTGCCGCTGGCTTCATCGATATCAATCACACCGCCCTCGCTCACCGTCAAAGCGGCGCCGAGCTTGGACAAATTGTCGGGCGTGGGTTTGGCGTCGAACAGCGACAACTCCCATGGGTAGTCCAGCACCTCGGGGTCATCAAACAACTGCAGTTCACCTTGCACACGCAGCGCAAGCTGAGGCACCAGCAGGGTCTTGCCTTCCTCCGCCGGGGTTTTGAAGAACTCAATGGCCGTGGTTCGGCTCTCTGTGGCGGCGGCTTCAATCGCGGCCTTGGCCAGTGGTGTCGCCACAAGCTGCTTCAAGGCATCGGTCTCATCCGGGGTCAGCGGCGCATGAATCGTCAGCGTACTGGTTTTTCGATCAAACCCGACTTTGTCATTGATGGCGCCGCGCAGGTCCTTTGGCAAAGCCTTCAGGTCGGGTGTCTCATGCAAGGTGACCACCACCGGGCGCAGCTCCACCCGGCTGCCCATGGCCTCGGGGTCAAAAATTTGCTGCTCTTGCCGTGCAGCGGTCACAAACTCAGCCACGTCTTTGCGGTCAAAGCCCGAGCCCTCCACCAGCCGGTCGCGCAGTGCGGAGGCGGTCTCAAAAAAGCTGCGAGACACCACCAGCGCATAAGACTGATTGAGCTCCTTGGCAGCGCGATGCACGGCACCCGGCTGGCGCAACACGCGCCCCAGCAACTGTTCGACCGACGTGGCCGACTGCAGCGAGGCCATGCTGACCAACACATAGGCAAACGGGCAGTCCCAGCCTTCGGCCAGCGCCTTTTGGGTAATGACAAACTTGACCGGGCAAGCTGGGTCGCTGATGCCCAGTTTGTACTTGGCGTCCACCGCCTCCAGACCTTTTTCGTCGCTGGTCGCCACAATGATTTCGTCGGCCGGAATGCCGTGGTTGGTCAGCAGCTCCTGGCGCACGCGCTCAAAGTCCAACTTGTCCAGGCCTTCGCGGCGCGGCTCGGACTGGATCAGCACAATGGGCCGCAAGTAGGGTGCGCCCTGGCGCTGCTCATCGTCGGCCAGTTTTTGCAAGCCGTTGCGCCGGGCAATGGCATCGCTCAAACACTGTTGCCAATTGGGTTCGGTCTCCAACACCACGGGCAGCTTGATCATCTGCTCGGCCTTAAGCTGCGATGCGCTCACGCTGTGCAGCACATTGCTGGGGGTGCGCGACATATCGGGCGTGGCGGTGAGCTCCATGATGCCGCTGGGGTTAAAGCGGGCCAGCATGTCAAAAGCCAGTTCGGTGCGGTTGTTATGCGCCTCGTCCACCACCACAAACGGGCGCCGCAGGCGCAACACATTGGCCAGGGAAAACGGCACCGTGTCGCCGTCCTTGAGCAAGCCCTGGCGCTGCGCTGGCGACAGGTTTTCAAAATGGTGCATCAACGCACCGCTGGACTCATACACCTTGCGGCTCTCTTCGTCTTCCACCTGAAACGCCTGCCGGGTGGCCACAATCACCACCGTGGAGGTGTCCAGCGTGGCCCGCGTCAAGCCTCTGGCCTCTGCCAAATCCAGCACCGTGATCGGGCCTGCCTCGCGCAGTGCAGCGTTGAGCGGGTGGTTGCGGTCTTTCAGGCCGCGCAGGGTTTGCTCGCGAATCGGCTTGCTGGGCACCAGCCACAGCACCACGCTGTGCGGCACGCGCAGCAAATGCGTATTCACCAGGCTCAAGCTTTTGGCAGCCAGCCAGGTTTTGCCGCCGCCCGTGGGCACACGCAGGCAAAAGTAGGGTGTGTCTGGCGCAAAACCGACCAGTGGCGTGTAGCGCAATCCCTGGCCCCACAAGTCTTCGGTGATGGCAGTGAAGGCAACTGAAGCCCGACCGAAGGTGTGGATGGCCTTGAAGTAAGCTTCCACACTGTCAAGCACGCCGCCTCGGTTGGCGGGGTCTTGCTGGTATTTTTTGGGTGTAAATTGGGTCATTGGTTTGTCGCTTTGCCTTTGCCAAAGACCTCTCCGGCGGGAATACCAACACTCTCCCCACGCCGATGCGCGTCCAGGCGCCGGATTGCCTCTTCTTGCCAAAGTCGTTCAATTTCAGGATCGGGCGGTGGCAGACTTGCTTGCAAGACTGCCGCCAAATCGGCGCGTTCGTGCGGCTCAAGCTGCAGTGCCAATGCAATCAAGGTTTTTACATTCACTTCAACTGCCTTCAAATTTTGATTGGAACCAGCGTCACTTGCCGCCCTTGTGGTTTTAGAGGCTGGGTAAAACTTGCCGCGCTCCAAAGCGGAAAAATCTTGCCTGCGGTATTCACTTCGCATCAGTCTTCACCTGCTGTTTTCAACATGGAACAAATCTCTCACAAGGCAGCGCAATTTACACCGCCAGCGCATAGGGCGTTTGTTTGAACGCAATTTGCTCGCGCTGCAGGCGCGGTGCGCCCAGGCGGCAGGCTGCGGCGTAGATGGTTTTGGTGCCGGCAAAGGGCGGCAGGATGTCAAAAACCGCCGCAGTCAACACATTGCCGCCGCCCACCGACTTGTCTTTCAAAATGCCGTTGTAGAGCAGGTAAATAGCGCGGCCCTCATGGGTGCCCAGGAAGGGACTCGAACTGGCCGCGCCGACATACCCCGTGCCGGTTTCGGCAAACCAGACAAACTCGGCCAGTTGCGCAAACGTCACGTCGTCACGGATTTGGCCTTGTGGGGTGAAAAGCGGCTCTTTCGACAGGGTGCAGAACTGAAAGCCGCCACCCGCTGGCGACAGGCCTGACACGGCATCACCCTTGGCATTGGTGTAGCCGTGGCTGACACGTTTGACGCGCTCGGCGGTGACGTTTTTGGCGATGTTGTCATCCATTTCAACCAGGATGAATTTGCGCGTGCCGCCGTCCTTTTCGTTTTGCATCAACACTGCATGTGCAGTGGTGCCACTTCCGGCGAAGGAATCGAGAACCAGGGCCTCTTTGTCGGTCGCCATCTCTATAAATTTCTGCAAAATTGTCTCGTCTTTAGGAAACTCAAATGCCTCGGCTCCAAGCAGTTTTGTGAGCCGTTCTGATGCAGATCGTGTTGGCTGGTACATCACACTCTGTGGGGTTAGGTTGTCGGTTTCGTGCAAGTACCTACGCACCATGATTGTTGAGGCCGTTACGAAAGTAATGCGTCCAGCTTCAACCAATTTGTCAAACGCTGCCTGATCAAACGCCCATCCACGATTAGCTCGCAATGGGATCACCGTATTTGTAAGCGGGTTCCTTAATTCAAACTTTCGGCCACCTGGCGCAGTTGGGTCGTCCTCCTTATAGGCGCCTCTTTTGTCAATGTATCGAAATCTTCGGTGTGCGAAGGAAGATGTTGCCTTGCTAGCACGGAACCACCCTGCAAGCGCTTCTGATGCTGAGTCGTAGTCTTCGCCGTGAAGTTTTTTCAATCGGGCGACTTCCTTTAGTACTGGCTCAGTGCCGTCCTTAGCTACCGTCCATTCCCGAGGCATAACAATGCGGCTTTTTCCGTAAAGCAAGACATATTCGTGATTTACACCGATCTGACGCGCATCATTTTTAAAAGCCCCTTCTAAGATCATTTCTGCTATGAAGTTGTGCCTACCAAAAACTTCGTCCATCAGCAGCCGAAGATAGGCAATCTCGTTGTCATCAATCGACACAAAAATCGCACCATCCTCCCGCAAAAACTGCCGCAGCAACACCAACCGGGGGTACATCATGCACAGCCAACGATCATGGCGGTCCAGCGTTTCACCTTCCTTTCCAACCACTTCGCCCAGCCATTTGCGAATCTCGGGGCTGTTGACGTTGTCGTTGTAGGCCCAGCCTTCATTGCCGGTGTTGTACGGCGGGTCAATGTAGATGCACTTCACCTGCCCGGCATAACGCGGCAGCAGGCTTTTCAGCGCATGTAGGTTGTCGCCCTGCACAATCAGGTTGCCACTGCCGGCTTCACCGCACGACAACACAGGCACCGGCTCCAGCAGCCTGAACGGCACGTCTTTGTGGTGTTTGACAACGGCGTCTTTGCCGATCCAGTTCAAGCTTGGCATTCAGGGTTCCATTTCATGTCCATCGCCCAGAGCATATCGCTCAAAATGGCACGATACGCCGCAACTTTGAAATTGGGCGGCATATCGTTGAATGCGATCATCTGACTTAAACATTGTCTTCCCGCTATTGAAGAAGAGCGCAAGCAGCTAGCAATTCATGAGGATCTGGCTGTCCATGCGCCAGTAGCACCCGCTTCAAAAAAGAAATTAAATTGCTGCGAATATTTCGTTTAATTCGATTAATGCTACTATTTCCCCATTGCAAATAGCCTTGCCTGGGCCGCTGCGCGAAGGAGAACCCCATGAAAGATCAAGAAATACTCGACCCCGCCAATGAAGCCGAGGCCGAAATGGCGGCGGTTGCCCACCAATGCCTGGTGACGGCGCTGGACCATTCCCATGCGGATCACATCAACATCATTCTTGATGTGCGCACGGATGGTGACCAAAAACACGAAACGCCCGTGCTAAAGCTGCCGCCGCGCGCCTTGCGCTTCTTTGCCGACGTGTTGCGGCAAATGGCCAAGCAAGAGCCCATGCTGCTGGTGCCGCAAAAACACGAACTCACGACACAGGAGGCGGCCAATTTTCTGAACGTGTCACGGCCCTTCGTAATCAAGGAAATCGAGGCCAATCGGCTCAAATGCCGCAAGGTCAACCGCCACCGCCGCATCGAATTTGAAGAGCTGCGCCGCTACCAGGCCGCGCAGCAACAACAATCGGAACAGGCCTTGCAAGACCTGACCCAACTGTCTGAAGAGCTGGGGCTGGAGTGAATAGGCCTCTATCTATCGGAATCTGTCTTCGATCTCCTTTAGATATCTGGTGCGTCGTTAATCAATCCCTTTTCAAATTCTCCCCCTTGCTTACTAAAACGCTTCACGAGATGGAAATTTTTTCCATCTATGAGCGATTCAGGCATATCGTTATCAACAATGATTACTTGGCACCTGCGATTATTTTCTCTAGCGTGCTCCGTAACTTCAACAATCTGTTTGAATATATTCTCATAGAGTTTTGGATCGGAAACTTCGGAGTCGTCATCATTTGAGCGGTACCTCCCGATGTTCTGACCGGGCGTGTCTATCATCAAAAAGCTAGGTAGATTGGACGGGGTAACTAAGAGGTATTGGAGGCGGCAGATAAAGGTGGCAATAGACGTAATTGTTCTGACGCCACCAGAAGACGTGTGGTAGTAAGGGATGCCGCGGAAGTGAGCTATAAATTTTTGATCGAAATACACGTTGCTTACTTTTTGAAGACCGCTCTTCTGCATGTGTGTACCCAAAAGTCTGGTAAGAGCCTCTATAACTTCCTCAAGTCCGACTAGCCCATCCTGGACTGCTTTAATGGCTCTTCGCAGATTCGAGATCAATGCAATTTTTGAATCTAGCCTTGAACCGATATCTTTGAATTTGTGGGCTATCGCGCTATTTCTCTCTGCTTGAGCTAATTCAACTTTCACGGCAGTCTTAGACGTTTCAAGCGCCTGAATAGCAGAAATAAGTGGAGAGATATTTGTGATGTTATTTTCGTCAAATCCTCTCGTCGCCTCTTTCAACATGGATGTGAGCAGGCTTTTTCTGTCCAAGCTCTCTTTTTGCTGCTCTCGAAGCTGGATCAGTATTACTTGAATGCCAGCGTCTCTATTTTTAAGTGATTTAGTCTGATGATCAAGGTCTTCGTCTTCAACCACTGCAGATGAAAGTGCCAATTCACTTGAACACAACGGGCATGGAACAGTCCTGCTCTCGCTTTTCGATATATTCATTACAGATCTGGATAGCTTTGAAAGATTAAGAGCATCCAGATCAAATCTATATGTATTGCTAAGTCTCACATAATTTTCGTACTTAGACTCTATTGATAAAAGAGACTGATCGAGTGCATCCATTTCCTGGCGAATTTTGCCGACAGATTTTGAGATCTCTAGACCAACATCTGTAGACAACGCGAAGTCCTTCTTTAAAGCCTCCACAGCGTCGTCAATCTCACTTATTCGAGACTCCTGCACTTCCACAGCATCATGAGTTTGCTCAAGCTTATCGACGGAAATCGCGACATCCTGCAAGAATTTTCGAATAAAAGACTCGCTTCGCCCTAGTTCCTTTTGCTCGTTAAGTTCGGCTGCTAGATCCGACTGAAGCTCGGCCAATTTGTCATCGTGGATATTAAATACAAACTTTTGAATTTCGACATTTTTGTTGAAGACACTTGGATTTTGGTAGTCCAACAAAGCATCAGAGCCAACCCTTGTTTGCTTGAGATACAAAAGCTTCATCAAATCGCGAAAACTCAATCGATCCGAGTCTGAATCTTCTCTCAATCTCGATTCTTTAATCTTTACTTTTGGTATTCCGAGGGAATCCAAGATGAAGTCAGAAATCCAACCGTCTGGCATCGTTTTTGCGGAGGATGCTGACATTAGCATTGGAAATTTTGTGGAGCGAAGGTCGAAGGTACCAGTGTGAACCTTTATCGGGGCATCTTCGTTCAGGATGTCCCTTTCTAGCGTAAATATGCTGCCGTTTAGATCAACTTCTAACATGGCTGTACGGCCATGGGAAGCCATCTCTTGGTATAGAAGGTTAACGTTCTTCCCGCCTAAGCAATAGTCAATCAAATTCAAAATGCTGGACTTGCCGGAGTCCATGTCGCCCCAGATTAAGTTTAGCCCCTCCTCAAATTTTGCGAAGTAAAGCTTTGACTTGCCTTGAACGATGAGCTGCTTGACTACAAGATACGGGCTAGTTTCCATTTGAAGCTTTCAGAATGATGTTGTGGAGCACGTTTAGTGACTTCCCCATTAAAGGTAGGAGTTGTTCCACTTCTAGTTTCCACCGTTGCACTAGTCCTATCTCGTCAATGGGTGGAAATTTCAAGCATTGCAGTATTACTTCTCCATCACGTCTCTCGAACGATGCATATTCTGATTGGATCAACAAGCTGCATGTTTTGGAAAAATCCGTCAAGTCTTGTAGGCTGCCGAATTCAATATTGTCTTGGTACAAAAAATCATCGATATTTAGAATTTGCTGTGTCCTGCCAGAAGAGGTGAGAAACCTTTGTTGGACATTAGGATTGCACAGCAGAAAATCAACAAACGCCGCCTTCCCAATAGACACACCAGTCCTAAACTTTGCATTTTTTGAAAGAAGCGATATCACTACCCACCCTCTAAAAAGTTTCACGTAAAACTCATCGCGAAAATCGACGACCGTGAAGTTGTTCATGCCATAGCCTTCTTTATCTTCGCAAAGTATTCAGCATCATCAGACCAAATAACTGTTTCTCCCATGTCATTTGCCAGCTGATGCAGCAACCCCTTCTTGTGCAAAAAGTTGAGCGATGCCACGCTAGACTTTAGAGCGAGGCTGTCTTGGGCAGTAATTTCCGAATGGATTTGTGCAAATACGTGATTCGGCGTGCTGTTGGTCCCAAAGAATTCGTTATATTTTTGCTTGTAGATGCTCAGCACTTTTTGCTGTAGTTGACGCATCTCTTCGGCGTCGTTTTTGTTCGCGGCCTTGGAAATGATCTCCGCATTGAAAAAACAGTCTTTTGCATCGTCGACACCTTTTGGCCCGATGTCGCACACGATCATCTTCAACACAAATATTTCCTTGTTGTAGTCCGGTGTTGCCGTAGTCGTGGCAGTGTTGATCGTACTTGCCATGGTTTGTGCATAAGCGATGTCTTTCAAAAATTTATTTACGGCTAGATAAGACAAATCTTCACGAGATGGAGGTTTGCAAATTGAACTGTGGTCGTGATCTACCACCGCTTTTTGTTGGGCGGTGACGGTAAAAGGGATAGCACTCGGTTTGGGAACGCATTCGTCATGTTGTGCAATCATGTACAAGGTTGTTGGCAGCTGGTTTTTGTGCTGTGTCCATCGATTGTTTAGTTCATCCGAATATTCGGATAGCGGAGCAAGCTCCTTTGCATTTATGTTGCTTGTCGGTGCAAGCAACAGCGCACTTAGCGAACCTTTATGCGGAACAGCCATTGATATGAATCCAATGGTTTTCGGACCATTCCCTGTTTCATAGTTCAATATTTGGTCTTTAGCAATGAGTCCCCCCATGCTGTGAGCGATCACCACGACTTCCGAGTATTCGCTTAAGGTAAAACGCAAGTGTGTTGAGAATCCCTGACTGAGATTGGCAATAGTCTGATTCCGCTTAATCCTCCCCCCCATTTTTGGAAGGCCTGGGATGGAAGAGACTAAAGCTAAAAGTTTTTGTACCGCTGCGGAGTGTTGCAGCGCTGTTATTTTGGTGAAATATTCATACTCAAAGAAATCAAACTCCTGATTTAGTTGAGGATCAGCTTTCAACATTTCCTTAAAGCTTGTGCCTGTCGCATTTCGCCACGTGGCGGCGCCGCCTGTAAATCCGTGAATAAAAACCACCGCTGTCTTCATTGAGCCCTCCTGAGTTTTTTGAGAATATTCTTAGACGGTAGTTGACAAGCATCGGTCGCTGAGCGATGGTTTGTCATGATTCCAGCCGTTTGCCAAAGTCGGCGTTTCCACTGACCGTTGTGACCAACTTTTGTGTAGCCCGCGTAGCCGCCACATAAAACACCCGCGCGGCTTCCTGCTCGTCTTCGCCCTTGGCGGGCATGTGCCCCACGCCGGGCAGCGCCACCACGGGGAACTCCAGGCCTTTGTTGACCTTCATGTCTTCACGCATCATCCAAGTCCCCCAACAACACCCCACGCCATGCCAGGCGTTCGCGCGCCTCAAGCAACGCTGCATGCAGCTTTTTCTCCAACTCCGCTTTGGGTGGCAGTTCGGTCCAGTATTCGGCCACGGTGATGCCGTCTTTGTGCATTTGCAGCAGCTCCACTTGTTCGCGGCTGGATTCGGCGCACAGGATGAGGCCGATGGGCGCTTCCTCACCCGGCTGGCATAAAACTGGCGGGCCTGCGAGTTTTTGAGTGCAACGATGGCCACCATGTGGCTCCAGCTCAATTGTCGTGACAGTGTCGCGACAATCTCGGGCAGCGGGAAGGCCTGGGCAAACTGCACCATGCGGCGCAGGTTTTTGGCCTCAAACCCACGGCCAAACTCTTGTGCCAACTGCTCGCCCACGGGCTTGATCAGCTGGTCACCGTACTTGGCGCGGTCAGCACCGCCCAGCACTTCGGTGCGCAAGCGTTCGCCCACACTCCAATACAGGCGGGTCAGCTCGGCATTGACCGCACCGGCCAGGCGCTGGCGGCTGCTGGCAATCAGCGCGCGCAGTTCGGCGTGCAGTGCGTTGGGTACTAATTCACTCATGTCCCATCATGCCTTTCCTTCCACGCGGCAAGCACCAAAGGCCGGATGCCAAACCGTACCGCATTCCCAGGGTGCAAGGCTGCGATCTCTTGCAATACCAGCTTGGTGAAATGGGCCTTGTCGGGCGCGGCGACCGTGGACGGCAGCCTGGCGTTCACGGTGGCATCGGTTGCGGCCTCGTCGTTTTGAACGATGGCCGCCACCACGTCGCTCAAGGCCTGGCGATAACGCAGACGAAAAATGTCCGGCGGCACCAGGTTTTGCTTGACCGCCACGTATTGCTGGCATGAGCGCTCGTAGGCCCAGACGAAAACGTCACGCAGAAGCTCGATGCGATTGAGTTCATAGACACCGATCATGGCATCCACGTAGGCCTGTTGCGACACATCGATGAAGGACAACGGGCACAAGTTGTGGCGAATGAGCGGTATGTTGGCCGCCAGCCGTGACACGCGCTTGTTCACATCCTCAAACGGCTGCAGGTAAGGCAAATGCACCATCAGAAAAAAAGCCTGCTCGAAGGGGTCGCCAATTTCCGCCGCCATCTGGATGACGATGCCAAACAGTTCCTCCAGCCGCTGCGGCAAGGCCACCGGCAAATACACGCTGCCGCCGATCTCTACCGCCCGGCAGCGCAGGCGGCCCACCGCTGTGGGGTCGGCCATCAAGCCATCCGACAAAAAGGCATGCAGCGCGACGATGCAATCGGGCGTCACTTGGGCGTGGGCGGGGTCGAGCACCAGGTATTCAATGGCCTGCTTGTGGTTCAGGATCATCTGGGTTTCCAGCGCGTTCTTGCCTTCGGCGGCCTGGCCGAACTCGATGAGCCGCTCGGTGTCGAGCCGGCTGTAGGTGTTGCCCTCCAGTTGCGAAGAGGCCCAAGACAGGTCAATTAGCAAGCGGTTGAGGATGTCACGCGCAAAGGTGCCAGCGGGTGTTTGTTCAGCGCGCGCGCTGCCCATGGCATGCAATTGATCTCGCAGACTTTGCGGCAAATAGGCCGTGTGATTGGGGTGGTACTGCTCCAGAAACGCCAGTTTGTAACCCACCGGCGGGCGCATCGCACGGGGTTGGCGCACGTAGGCTTTGATCTCTTCGCCTTGCGGCGACGTTGGCACGTAAACCTCGGCCAAAACTTGCACAGAGCCCAGCGGCGACGGGGCGGAAGCAAAACCTTGCGTGACGTGCACATAGCGCACCGCCCGTGCTTCGCCCAACATCTGAATCCGACCTTGCGCAACCAACAAGGCTAATCGGCGCTGCAAGGTGCGGCGCGTCAAGCTATTGCCCTGCGACTGGATAGCCTCTATCCCCAGGCCATCGGCTTGTGCAGCAATCAGCGCAACCAGTTGGTCAAGCTCGGTTTGAGGGGTGACTCGCGGCATATGCTCAGGTTTTTGCTGGAAAGCCGACAGTATCGCGCCACTTAAAGTGGCGCGCAAGGGTTATTGCGACAAATAAAGTGTCACCGCTCAGTGATGATGCCCGTGCGCCCCATGCACATGGCCGTGGGCCAGTTCTTCGGGCGATGCCGCGCGCACGTCGGTCACTTTCAGGCTGAAGCGCAGCACTTTGCCGGCCCAGGGGTGGTTGCCGTCGAGCAGCACGGTGTCGCCCTTGATCTTGACCACATGGAACACCTGGTCGCGCCCATCGGCGGTGCGGCCCTGCAATTGCCCGCCCACTTTCACGCCCGGCGGAAAGTCGCGGCGCGGCATGGTTTGCGCCAGGCTTTCGTCGCGCAGGCCGAAGGCGTCTTCGGGTTGCAGCAGCAGGCTGGTTTGGTAGCCCACCGTCTGGCCGTCCAGCGCGGCCTCGATTTTGGCCAGGGTGTTGCCGTAGCCTCCATGCAAATAGGCCATGGGTTCCTTGGCTTCTTCGATGAGTTTGCCCTGGGCGTCCGCCACTTTGTAGCGCAGGGTCACAACGGTGTCTTTTTCGATTTTCATGGGTGTTGGGTGAGGTGGATGGTTCAGCTGCGCATTCTCGCGCAACGCAGCCGGGTGGTGCCGCCTTGCCAACAGCAGCCACTTGCTACCATTGCCGGCATGAACCCAACTGCTCGCCCGCGCATCCTGCTGACCACGCTCAACGCGCGCTACATCCACGCCTCGCTCGGCCTGCGCTACCTGCTGGCCAATCTCGACCGGCATGGCGGCGCGGGCCTGCGCGCGCTTGCCGAACTGCGCGAGTACACGATTTCCCGGCCGACGCAGGAGGTGGTGGCGGACCTGCTGGCCACGCTGGGGCCGGCATCAGACACTGCACCACAGATCGTGGGTTTTGGCGTGTACATCTGGAACGTGACGCAAACCACCGAGGTGATCCGTCTGCTCAAGGCGGCGCGGCCCGACCTCAAAATAGTGCTGGGCGGGCCGGAGGTGAGTTACGAGACCGAGCAACAAGCCATCACGCGCCTGGCCGACCATGTGATCACCGGCTGGGGCGATGTGAGTTTTGCCAAACTATGCCGCGCGCTGCTGGACGGCCCGCAGCCGCTCATGAAGATCATCCCCGGCGAGCAGCCGCCGCTGGCCGAGCTGGTGCTGCCTTACGGCGAATACAGCGCGGACGACTTGGCGCACCGGCTGCTGTACGTGGAGGCCTCGCGCGGTTGCCCTTTCAAGTGCGAGTTTTGCCTGAGCGCGCTCGACAAGACCGCCTGGGGTTTTGAGTTGGACCGGGTGCTGGCGGCGCTCGATGGTCTGTACCAGCGCGGCGCGCGCACCTTCAAGTTTGTCGACCGCACCTTCAATCTGAAGATCGAGCATTCGGTGCACATCCTGCAATTTTTTCTGGATGTCATGGCGAGCCAGTCGAGTCGGGCGCCGATACCGCACACCGACCCTGCACCGGATCCCGTCACTGCGAGCGAAGCGCGGCAGTCCATGCAGCCTGAAAGTCATGGATTGCCGCGCTTCGCTCGCAATGACAGCCCAAACGCAGGCCTCTTTTTGCACTTTGAGGTGAT
>NZ_JAMPXE010000216.1 GCF_023701345.1 Rhodoferax sp.
CCCAGCAAAGGCAGCTTGCCGTTGTCGTCAAAGTACACGCCCACGCCCAGGTTGACCTTGGCGGGGTTGGTGTCGGCGTTGAATTGTTCGTTCAAGCCCAGAATCGGGTCGCGCGGGGCCATTTCGACAGCGGAAAAGAGTGACATGACAAAAGTCCTGTGAAGGGTTGTGAAAGTGACCATCCGGCCACTGGTAGAAACCCTGTATTTTACCGACGCGCATGGCGTTATGAACTGATTCGTTAAACTGATTTTTTTGAAAAACCTTGGCCTGGGCCTGGAGGAAACAGATGGATCAAGTGGATTGTGTGGTGGTCGGGGCCGGCGTGGTCGGCCTGGCGGTGGCCCGCGCGCTGGCGCTGCAAGGGCGCGAGGTGCTGGTGCTCGAAGCCGCCAACGCCATTGGCACCGGCACCAGTTCGCGCAACAGCGAGGTGATTCACGCCGGCATTTACTACACGCCGGGTTCGCTCAAGGCCGCGTTGTGTGTGCAGGGCAGGGCGCTGCTGTACGACTACTGCGGTGAGCGCGGCATCAGCCACCGGCGCTGCGGCAAGCTCCTTGTCGCGACCGAGCCGGCACAGGTGGCGCAGTTGCAGGGCATTGCCGAGCAGGCGCGGCGCAACGGTGTGGCGGATCTGGTGCTCTTGAGCGCTGACGAGGCACTGCAGCTGGAGCCGCAGTTGGTGTGCCAGGCCGCCCTGTTGTCGCCCAGCACCGGCATTGTCGACAGCCACGGGCTCATGCTGGCGCTGCTGGGGGATCTGGAAAACGCGGGCGGTGTTGTGGCACTCAATTCACCACTGGCGGGGGCGCGGGTCGGGCAGTCAGGTATCGAGTTACATGCCGCAGACGGCACCGAATTGCGAGCAAAAACCGTGGTCAATGCAGCGGGTTTGCAGGCGCCAGCCTTGGCGGCGCGTTTTGTCGGCATGGACCAGCGCTTTGTGCCGCAAGCGTTTTACGCCAAGGGCAACTATTTCACGCTTTCCACGCGGGCACCGTTCTCGCACCTGATCTACCCGGTGCCGCAAGCCGCTGGGCTGGGTGTGCACCTGACGCTGGACCTAGGCGGCCAGGCCAAGTTTGGACCCGATGTGCAGTGGGTCGAAGCACCGGACGACCTCACGGTGGACCCGGCGCGGGGCGATGGTTTTTACGCCGAGGTGCGCAAATACTGGCCGGGTTTGCAGGATGGCGCGCTGCTGCCCGGTTATGCCGGCATTCGCCCCAAGATCAGCGGCCCGGGCGAGCCGGCGTGTGATTTCGTCATCCAGGGTCCGCGCGACCACGGTGTGCCGGGCCTGGTCAACCTGTTCGGCATCGAGTCGCCCGGTCTGACCAGTTGCCTGGCTATCGGTGACATGGTTGCCAAACAATGGGGGTCAGATTCCAATTAATTTCGCCTGACCATTTTCAAGAATTAATTGGACTCTGACCCCAATTAAAAAGTCTTCTTGATCAGGGCGGCGGCTTGTTTGACCAAGGCCGGTCCCTGGTAAATCAGGCCGGTGTAGATTTGCACCACATCGGCGCCGGCCCTGATCTTGCTCACGGCATCTTCGGCGCTCATGATGCCGCCGACACCGATGATCGGGAACTGCGGGCCAAGGGCGGCGCGCAACTGGCTGATCACCTGGTTGCTCATGGCCAAGACGGGCGCGCCCGACAGGCCGCCGGCCTCGTCGGCATGGGCCAGTCCCTTGACGGCGTCGCGGCTCAGCGTGGTGTTGGTCGCCACCACGCCCCAGGCGTTGTTGACCTGGCCAGAGCTGTCCAGCCCGTAACGCTGCAGGGTTTGGGCGATCACCTTGATTTGGTCCGCGTCGAGGTCGGGCGCAATTTTGAGGAAGATCGGGATGCGTTTGCGATGTTTTTGGGCCAGCAGTTCACACCGCTCCGAAATGGCGCCCAGCAAACCATCCAGCGCTTCATCACTTTGCAGGCTGCGCAGGTTTTTGGTGTTGGGGCTGGAGATATTGACCGTGATGTAGTCGGCATACGGGTAGACCCCGTCGAGGCAGGTCAGGTAGTCGTCGGTGGCGCGCTCGATGGGGGTGGCGGCATTTTTGCCAATGTTCAAGCCCAGCAGCATGGGCAAGTCATCCGGCGCGCCGGACTGGCGCTGCCGGTACAGCCTGGACTGCTTGACGTTGGCGATGAAAGCGGCCAGCCCGTCATTGTTGAAACCCAGCCGGTTGATCAGCGCCTGCGCCGGCGGCAGGCGGAACATGCGCGGCTTGGGGTTGCCCGGCTGCGCCAGCGGCGTGACCGTGCCGACCTCGACAAAACCAAAGCCCATGGCGCCCAGGCCGTCGATGCAGCGGGCGTTTTTGTCGAGCCCGGCAGCCATGCCGACGCGGTTCGGGAAGGTCAACCCGGCCAGCACCACGGGGTCGTTCATGCGCGCGCTGGCGTAGGCCCATTTCAGCGCGCTGCCCTGGGTGCGCTCGAGTGAATGCAGTGTCAACTCATGGGCGGTTTCGGGGTCCAGCTTGAATAAAAAGGGGCGGGTGAGGGCGTAGGGCACAAGAGCCATTGGATAATTCCTGAGATTTTTTGATATTTTCCCCGATCAACCCCCTCTAGGACTCCCGCATGGCAACACTTTCTCAAGACGAACTCAAAACCCTGGTGGGTCAGGCCGCCCTCAAGTACGTGGTGCCGGGCGAGATCGTGGGCGTGGGCACCGGCTCCACGGTCAACAAATTCATTGACGCGCTGGCCAGCATCAAGGACCAGATCAGGGGCGCCGTGTCGAGCTCGGTGGCCAGCACCGAGCGCTTGCAGGCGCTGGGCATCCGGGTTTTCGATGCCAATGAGGTGGACCAACTGGCGGTGTACATCGACGGCGCGGACGAGATCGACCACCAGGGCTACATGATCAAGGGTGGCGGTGCGGCGCTCACGCGCGAAAAGATCGTGGCGGCGCAGTCGCGCCAGTTTGTCTGCATTGCCGACGAGTCCAAGCTGGTGCAGACGCTGGGCAGCTATCCGCTGCCGGTGGAGGTGATCCCGATGGCGGCGCAGCGCGTCATGCGCCAGTTTGCGGCCAAGGGTGCGCAAGGCAAGTTGCGGCTCAGCAATGGTGTGCCACTGGTCACCGACAACGGCCAGTACCTGGTCGATGTCACCGGCTTGCAGATCAGCGACCCGCTGGC
>NZ_JAMPXE010000217.1 GCF_023701345.1 Rhodoferax sp.
GTGCCAGATTTGGCTTCTTCATTGATATCGATGTCCCACGGCGTGAAGCTGGACAGCACACGCAGTTTGACCTTGTATTTGCCGGCAAACTCCACCGAGCGGATTTGCAGCACCTTGGAGCCCATGGAGGCCATCTCCAGCATCTCCTCGAAGCTGACGGTGTGCAGGCGGCGCGCCTCGGGTACCACACGCGGGTCGGTGGTGTAGACGCCGTCGACATCGGTGTAGATCAGGCATTCGTCAGCTTTCATGGCGGCTGCCACGGCCACCGCCGAGGTGTCGGAGCCACCGCGGCCCAGCGTGGTGATGTTGCCCTGCTCGTCCAGCCCCTGAAAGCCGGTGACGATCACGACCCGGCCAGCTTCCAGGTCGGCGCGTACTTTTTGATCGTCAATCGATTCGATGCGGGCCTTGGTGTAGGCGCTGTTGGTGCGAATGGGCACCTGCCAACCGGCGTAACTCACCGCCTCCAGGCCCTGGGCTTGCAGCGCAATGGCCAGCAAGGCGCTCGATGCCTGCTCGCCGGTGGCGGCCAGCATGTCGAGCTCACGGCTGTAGGAGTCGGTCAATGTGGACGGCGCCAGCTCTTTGGCCAGGGCCAGCAGGCGGTTGGTTTCGCCGCTCATGGCGCTGGGCACCACCACCATCTGGTGGCCGGCGCGCGCCCATTTGGCAACGCGTTTGGCGACATTGCTGATGCGCTCGGTAGAGCCCATTGAAGTGCCGCCGTATTTGTGAACAATCAAGGACATGAAGGTTTGAAGAGGGTTGCAGAGGTTAGGGATTGTACCAATCGAGGACTTTGCCTCGCCTGACACAAAAGCCCTGCCCCACCTTCATGTGCAACTGATGCCCCCGGGTGCGGCAAGCCGCAAGCTGGTCCAATAATTCTTCCAATTGAGCGCTTGTAGGCGTCGCTTGATGCACACTTAACAGCCAGTGCCGCAGCAGATTGGCCTGCCGGGGCTGGCTCAGGCTCTGTAATGCCTTGATCTCGGGCGGCACGCCGATGCGCGCCAGGTCGTCAACCGCCACTTCCTGCAGCACGGCCTGCGCCTGCGCGGCATGCCGGCTGCTGCGGGCAAAGGTGTCGCGGAACTGCGGGAAACAAGCCTGCAACGCGGGCAACAGACGGGCGCGAATGCGGTTGCGGGTAAAGCGCTCATCGACATTGCTGGGGTCTTCAATGAACGTTGCGCCCTGCGCTTTGAGCCAGTCCCGAACGCCTGAGCTGCTGACCTGCAGCAACGGGCGGCAATACGTCAGGCCGCCACGCTGCCACTGCGCGGCCATGGCGCTGAGGCCCGGCAGGCCCGCACCCCGACTCAGGGCCAAAAGCAGGGTTTCAACCTGATCGTCGGCGTGCTGGGCGATGGCGATGGTTTGAATGGCGGCTGGCCCGGGCTGTGCCAGTGCCAGCGCGGCAATGGCGTTATAGCGGGCGTGGCGCGCCGCTGCTTCCGGGCTTTGCCCGGGGGCGTGGCGGGCATCGACTTTTTGCACCATCAGCGGCACCCGCAGATCGGTACAAACGGCCTGGCAATGGCGCTCGAAATCGTCACCGGCGGCCTGCAAGCCGTGGTGCACATGCACGGCGATGACCTGCTGCGGCCATTTGCGCGCACAGGCCAGCAGCAAGGCCGTGGAATCTGCGCCGCCGCTGAAAGCCACGGCCAGTGGCAAAGCCGGCTCGAAAGCAGCCATGGCCTGCCCGAATGAGCGCGTCATGGCATCCGGGCCAGCTTACTTGCCTGTGATTTTGGTATCGGTGAATCGGCCATAGCTTTGCAGCCGCTCATAGCGCCGATCGAGCAAATCTTTCACCTTGAGGTCACTGACCTGGCGGAAGGCGTCGGTCAAGGCGCGCTTGAGGAACGCGGCCATTTGCTTGGGATCGCGGTGTGCGCCGCCAACCGGTTCGTTGACGATTTTGTCGATCACACCCAGCGCTTTCAGGCGGTGCGCGGTAATGCCCAGCGCGTCCGCAGCTTCCTGGGCCTTTTCGGAGGTTTTCCACAAGATGGAAGCGCAGCCCTCGGGGCTGATCACCGAGTAAACCGAATACTGCAGCATCAGCACCTGGTCGCCAATCGAGATCGCCAGCGCGCCGCCCGAACCGCCCTCGCCAATGATGGTGGTGATGATGGGCACCTCAAGCTGCGCCATCTCAAAAATATTGCGGCCAATGGCCTCGGACTGGCCGCGCTCCTCGGCGTCAATGCCGGGATAGGCGCCGGGTGTGTCGACAAAGGTGAACACCGGCAGCTTGAACTTTTCAGCGGTTTTCATCAGCCGCAGGGCCTTGCGGTAGCCCTCGGGCTTGCACATGCCAAAGTTGCGGGAGGCGCGCTCGCGCGTGTCGCGGCCTTTTTGCTGCCCCAGCACCATGCACGGCGTGCCGTTGAAACGGGCCAGGCCGCCGACGATGCTAAGGTCGTCGGCAAAGTGGCGGTCGCCGTGCAGTTCGACAAAATGGGTGAACAGTTCGTTCACATAGTCCATGGTGTAGGGGCGCTCGGCGTGGCGCGCAATCTTGGTGATTTGCCAGGGCGTCAAGTCACTGTATATGTCTTTGGTGAGCTGCTGGCTTTTCTTGGCCAACTGGGTGATTTCAGCCGAGATATCGACCGCCGACTCGGTCTGCACATAGCGCAATTCTTCAATCTTGTTTTCCAGCTCGGCAATCGGGCTCTCGAAATCGAGGAAGGTTTTTTTAGCCATAACAACTCCATCTCATCAATTCAAAAAATCTGACTCGCCAGGTCAACATCCAACATCCGACGATCAGTTGGGGTCAGAGCAAAATTGCTTCGCAATTCTTGATCTGACCCGCAAGGTTTCAATATTCAACCGGCACCGGATCCAACGAGCGCCAAATATACCAAGTTGCCACGGTGCGGTAAGGCGCCCAAGCCAGCGCCACCTCGCGCGCATCGCTGCGGCTCACCACTTCGCCTGAAAAATAGCTTTTGCTGATGCCGTTGATCAACCCCACATCGTCGAGCGGCAGCACATTGGGGCGCATCAAATGAAAAATCAGGAACATCTCGGCGGTCCAGCGGCCAATGCCACGAATGGCCACCAGTTCGTCGATGATGGCCTCGTCGTCCATCGCCGTCCAATCCTCCACATGCACTTTGCCACTGTCAAAGTGCAGCGA
>NZ_JAMPXE010000085.1 GCF_023701345.1 Rhodoferax sp.
CGCATGGCATCGGTCACCTGAAAATACAGGATGCCATCGACCTGCAACTGGGTGTTGTCGCGCGTGATGCAGACCTGGCTCGGGATGTCGAGCGGGATTTCCTTGAGCAGGTGTTTGTAGGCCACCTTGTCGACAAACGGAATCAGAAAATTAAGGCCGGGCATCAAGGTGCCGGTGTACTTGCCAAGCCGCTCGACAACCCAGGCGTGCTGTTGCGGCACGACCTTGACCGATTGGGTGACAAAGATCACCGCGATGATAAAAAACAGGACTGCAACTTCCATTTGATGACTCCAAAAAATTAATTAACCGATGATCACGTCATTGCGAGGAACGCAGTGACGTGGCAATCCAGGGGCCTGGCATTCATGGATTGCCGCGCTTCGCTCGCAATGACAATCCTCTTCCAATTCACACCTTCTCCACCACCAGCCGGCTGCCGACGACTTCGACTATCCGGTGCAATCCGGGACTTGACGCCGCGCCGACGCGCAGGGACACGCCCCAGTTGGCGCCGCGGTAATGGGCGGTGCTGGTGCCGTCCTCGTTCCAGACATCGATATGCAGGGTTTCGCCGATGTCCAGATTGACATCCCGGTTGGCGCCGGCCGGCAGGGCTGGCGGCTGGTGCTTTTTATAACTGCGCCAGGCCACCACAAAACCACCGCCGAGCGCTGCTGCCACCACCAGTTGCACCGGCACCGACGCCCCCAGGTGGGCGGCGATGGCGGCGCCGGCCACGCCCAGCGACACCATCAGCAGATAAAAGGTGCCGGTCAGCAGTTCAAGCGCAATCAATCCCCCTGCCAACAGCCACCAGATGGTCGATTCAGCCATGTTTGTTTCCATTTGTTATGAGACCTGCCACATTCTGCGGTAAAAGTGCGTGTCCGCAACCGTCTTGACGCGATAAGTCCTTACACTTCGCGCCAATTTCCTTTTTTTCCCTGCGTCGCTGGAGCCTGTCATGAAATTCCGCTTTCCGATTGTCATTATTGACGAGGATTACCGTTCTGAAAATACTTCCGGCCTGGGCATCCGCGCCCTGGCGCAGGCCTTCGAGTCTGAAGGTTTCGAGGTGCTGGGCGTCACCAGCTATGGTGACCTGAGCCAGTTTGCCCAGCAGCAAAGCCGGGCCAGCACTTTTATTTTGTCGATCGACGATGAGGAATTCACCCCGGGGCCAGACCTGGACCCGGCCGTGGTGAACCTGCGCCACTTCATCGAAGAGGTGCGCCGGCGCAACCTCGATGTGCCGATCTACATTTACGGCGAGACCAAGACCAGCCGCCATCTGCCCAACGACATCCTGCGTGAACTGCACGGTTTCATTCACATGTTCGAGGACACCCCCGAGTTTGTCGCGCGCCACATCATCCGTGAAGCCAAGAGTTACCTGGAAGGCGTGCAGCCGCCATTTTTCAAGGCCTTGCTCGACTATGCCGAGGATGGTTCCTATTCGTGGCACTGCCCGGGTCATTCGGGCGGCGTGGCGTTTCTGAAAAGCCCGGTGGGCCAGATGTACCACCAGTTTTACGGTGAAAACATGCTGCGCGCCGACGTCTGTAACGCGGTCGAAGAACTGGGCCAACTTCTCGACCACGATGGCGCCATTGGCAAGAGCGAGCGCAATGCCGCGCGCATCTTCAACGCCGACCATTGCTTTTTTGTCACCAACGGCACCTCTACCTCCAACAAGATGGTCTGGCACCACACCGTGGCGCCGAACGACGTGGTGGTGGTGGACCGCAATTGCCACAAGTCGATCCTGCACGCGATCATCATGACCGGCGCGATCCCGGTGTTTTTGAAGCCCACGCGCAACCACTTCGGCATCATCGGACCCATTCCCAAAAGCGAGTTCGAGCCCGCCACCATCAAGGCCAAGATCAGGGCCAACCCGCTGATCAAGGAGCATTTGCCCGACATCGACGTGAACCAGATCAAGCCGCGCGTGCTGACGCTGACGCAATCGACCTACGACGGCGTGCTGTACAACACCGAAACGGTCAAGAACATGCTCGACGGCTATGTGGAAAACATCCACTTTGACGAGGCCTGGCTGCCACACGCGGCGTTTCACCCGTTTTACGGCACTTACCATGCCATGGGCAAAAACCGGGCGCGGCCGAAAAAAGCCATGGTCTACGCCACCCAGTCCATTCACAAGCTGCTGGCCGGCATCAGCCAGGCCAGCCATGTGCTGGTGCAGGACTCGCAAACCGTTAAGCTTGACAAGCACCTCTTCAACGAAGCCTACCTGATGCACACCAGCACCAGTCCGCAGTACAGCATCATTGCCAGCTGCGACGTGGCCGCGGCCATGATGGAGCCGCCCGGCGGCACCGCGCTGGTGGAAGAAAGTATTGCCGAGGCGCTCGACTTCCGCCGTGCCATGCGCCAGATTGACGACGACTACGGCAGCGATTGGTGGTTCAAGGTCTGGGGACCGGACAAACTGGTGGAGGAGGGCATTGGCCGCGCCGACGACTGGATCATCAAGGGCGAGTCGCGCACCATCAAGGCGGGCGTGAACTGGCACGGTTTTGGCAAGATGGCCACCGGCTTCAACATGCTTGATCCGATCAAATCCACCGTGGTGACACCGGGCATGGACCTGAACGGCAAGTTTGCCAAGACCGGCATTCCGGCCAGCATCGTGACCAAGTTTTTGGCCGAGCACGGCGTGGTGGTGGAAAAAACGGGCCTTTACAGCTTTTTCATCATGTTCACCATCGGCATCACCAAGGGCCGCTGGAACAGCATGCTGACCGCCTTGCAACAGTTCAAGGACGATTACGCCAAGAACCAGGCCATGTGGCGCATCCTGCCGGAGTTTTGCCAGAAGTACCCCAAATACGAAGACATGGGCCTGGCCGACCTGTGCCAGCACATCCACCAGCTCTATGCCAAGTACGACATTGCGCGGCTGACCACCGACATGTACCTGAGCGACCTCACCCCGGCGATGAAACCGAGCGACGCCTACGCCCATATTGCGCTGCGCAAGACCGAGCGTGTGGAGATTGACCAGCTCGAAGGCCGCGTCACTGTGGGCCTGGTGACACCTTACCCACCCGGCATTCCGCTGCTGATTCCGGGTGAGGTGTTCAACAAGAAGATTGTGGATTACCTCAAGTTTTCCCGCGAGTTCAACCGCCAGTGCCCGGGTTTCGAAACCGACATCCACGGCCTGGTGGAAGAGCAGGGCGCCGATGGCCAGGTGCATTACTACGCCGATTGCGTGAGGGTCTGAATGCCGCAAATTTCTGTAGGGCGGGTTTCTACTACAGCCCGATATCCATAAAAGTGCAACCCAAGGGTTATCCCTGATTTAAATGGGTTGCACTCTAAATAGAATTGGTGCAACTTATTTTATGAAAAGTTGCACCAATGGCTACTGTCACGCTTGGCATCAAGGTCGATGAAACCCTCCGAACACGCATCAAGGAGGCTGCCAGCGCGCAGGGAAAAACCCCGCACTGGCTCATCAAGCAGGCGGTCATGCAGTATGTCGAGAGTGTCGAGCGTGGCCAGTTAGCACCGCTTGCAAGCGTAAGTGCAACTCATGTTGTTGAAGCCTCTGAACTGGATGAAGCCGACGAGCTGACAACACCCGTCGCAGCCACCTTTTCTGCGCCACAACCTTTTTTGGACTGGGCGCAAAACGTGCTGCCGCAGACCGACATGCGCGCTGCCATCACTGCCGCCTGGCACCGCCCCGAGCCCGAGTGCCTGCCGCTGCTGGTGCAACTGGCCCATGTCACTGACCCGGTGCAGCGCACGGCCATCGAAGAAGTGGCGGCCCGCCTGGTCAATGGCCTGCGCAGCAACAAGGACAGCGGCGGCGTGGAAGCGCTGGTGCAGGAGTTTTCGCTGTCCAGCCAGGAAGGCGTGGCGCTGATGTGCATGGCCGAGGCGCTTTTGCGCATCCCGGACAATGCCACCCGCGATGCGCTGATTCGCGACAAGATCAGCCATGGCGACTGGCATTCGCATCTGGGTAACTCGCCGTCGATGTTCGTCAACGCGGCCGTTTGGGGCCTGATGCTGACCGGCAAGCTGACCGCCACCGCGAGCGAAAAAAGCATGGCCAGCGCCCTCACGCGCCTGATCGGCAAGGGTGGCGAGCCGCTGATCCGCCAGGGTGTGCACCGCGCCATGAAGCTCATGGGTGAGCAATTCGTCACTGGGCAAACCATTTCCGAAGCGCTGGCCAACAGCCGCGCGCTGGAGAAAAAGGGCTTTCGTTACTCCTACGACATGCTGGGCGAAGCCGCCACCACCGAGCTGGATGCCGAGCGCTATGTGGCGTCTTACGAGCAGTCGATCCGCGCCATCGGCATGGCGTCCAATGGCCGTGGCATTTTTGAAGGTCCTGGCATTTCGGTCAAGCTCTCCGCCCTGCACACGCGCTACAGCCGCGCCCAGCGCGACCGCGTCATGGCCGAGCTGCTGCCGCGACTGACCAAGCTGGCGCTGCTGGCGCGCCAGTACGACATTGCCATCAACATCGACGCCGAAGAGTCGGACCGGCTGGAGTTGTCGCTGGACCTGCTGGAGAGCCTGTGTTTCGACCCCCGGCTCAAAGGCTGGAACGGCATCGGTTTTGTGGTGCAGGCTTACCTCAAGCGCTGCCCCTATGTGATCGACCATGTGATCGATCTGGCCCGGCGCAGCGGCCACCGGCTGATGATCCGGCTGGTCAAGGGCGCCTACTGGGACGCCGAAATCAAGCGCGCCCAACTCGATGGTCTGGACGGCTACCCGGTGTACACGCGCAAGGTCTATACCGACGTGGCTTACCTGGCCTGCGCACGCAAATTGCTGGCCGTGCCGGATGCGGTGTACCCTCAGTTTGCCACCCACAACGCGCAGACCGTGGCCTCCATCTACCAGATGGCGGGTCAAAACTATTACGCCGGTCAATACGAGTTCCAGTGCCTGCACGGCATGGGCGAGCCGCTCTACGAGCAGGTCACCGGTACCGTGGCAGACGGCAAACTGGGCCGCCCGTGCCGCATTTACGCGCCGGTGGGTACCCATGAGACGCTGCTGGCCTACCTGGTGCGCCGGCTGCTGGAAAACGGTTCCAACTCTTCCTTCGTCAACCGCATTGGCGACCCCAAAATCAAAGTCGAAGAACTGGTGGCCGACCCGGTGAGCGAAGCGCAGGCCATCGAGGCGCAGACCGGCCAACTCGGCGCGCCCCATTCCAAAATTGCCTTGCCGCGCCAGATGTTTGCCGAGCTGGGTGCCCAGTCGCGGCTGAACTCGTCGGGTCTGAACCTGGCCAATGAACAGCAACTGGCGTCACTGGCTGCCGGCTTGCTGCGCAGCACGCAAACCAGCCACGCCGCTGCGGCCAGCGTGGCTGAGGTGGCGCCAGTGAGCCCGCAAACGGTTGAAATTGACGGCTGGCAAGCCGTGCTCAACCCGGCCGACACGCGCGATGTGGTGGGCTGGGTGCGCCCGGCCAGCCCCAGCGAGGTGAGTCTGGCGGCGAGCCGGGCGGACCATGCCACGCAAATTTGGCAGGTCACACCGCCGCAGGAGCGCGCTGCCTGCCTGAAGCGTGCGGCTGACTTGCTTGAGCAGCGCACGCAAAGCATTCTGGGCCTGATCGTGCGCGAGGCGGGCAAGTCGCTGCCCAATGCCATCTCCGAGGTGCGCGAGGCGGTGGACTTCTTGCGTTATTACGCGGCCCAGGTGGAGGCCACATTTGACAACCAGACGCATCGGCCCCTGGGCGTGGTGCTGTGCATCAGTCCGTGGAACTTTCCGCTGGCGATCTTCGCCGGCCAGGTGGCGGCGGCGCTGGCCAGCGGCAACTGTGTGCTGGCCAAACCGGCCGAACAAACACCGCTGGTGGCCGATGTGATGGTCAAGCTGCTGCACGAAGCCGGCGTGCCACAAGATGCGGTGCAATTGGTGCCCGGCACCGGCGATGTGGTGGGCGCTGCGCTGGTGGCGCACCCGCAGGTGGCGGGTGTGATGTTTACCGGCTCGACCGAAGTGGCGCGCCTGATCGCGCAAACCCTGTCACAACGCCTGAGCCGGCAGGGCCGCAGCATCCCGCTGATTGCCGAAACCGGTGGCCAGAATGCCATGGTGGTCGATTCATCGGCGCTGGCCGAGCAGGTGGTGGGCGATGTGTTGGCGTCGGCCTTTGATTCTGCCGGCCAGCGCTGCTCGGCCTTGCGCCTGTTGTGCGTTCAGGAAGACGTGGCCGAGCGCGTGCTCGACATGATCAAGCAGGCCATGCGCGAGTGGGTGATGGGCAACCCGGACCACATGCACACCGACATCGGGCCGGTGATCGACGAGGAGGCGCATGCGCAGATTGAACGGCACATTGCGCGCATGCAGGCCGATGGCCAGGCGGTCACACGCATGGCGCGCGACGAAAGCGCCGTTCAAGGTCATTTTGTGATGCCCACGTTGATCGAAATCGACCGCATCGAGCGCCTGCAGCGCGAGGTGTTCGGCCCGGTGCTGCATGTGCTGCGCTACCGGCGTGACGACCTTGACAAGGTGCTTGATGCCATCAATGCCACCGGCTACGGCCTGACTTTTGGCGTGCACAGCCGCATTGACGAAACCATTGCCCAGGTCACGCAAAAGGTGCAGGCAGGCAATATTTACGTCAACCGCAACGTGATTGGTGCGGTGGTGGGGGTGCAGCCGTTTGGTGGCATGGGCTTGTCGGGCACCGGGCCCAAAGCAGGCGGCCCGTTGTACCTCTACCGTTTGTTGCAGGCCGACGCGGCCCAGAACAATCCGGCTCTCACCGCACTGACAGACTCGCCCGCTTGTCGCGCATTGGTGCCCGCCAGCACCGGGCGCCAACAATCCGAGCACGCCAGCCTGCAAGCCCTGGAGGTTTTACTGGAAAGCTTGCAAGGGCTGGCGTTGGTGGCGCCTTTGGGTGAATTGAGCCACTTTGAAGCGGTGCAAGCCAGCGCCATCTGTGAAGCCTACCTGGCCTGCACCGTGCTGGGACAGGCTTTCAAACTGCCCGGTCCGACGGGTGAATCGAACCGTTACCAGCTGTTGCCGCGCGGCGCGGTTTGTGCCGTGCCACAAACCACGCTTGGCTTGATCAATCAATTGGCGGCGGCCCTGGCCAGCGGCAACCGCTGCTGGCTGGAGGCGCCGGCCTCTGACAGCGCTTTGGCACGGCTGCTCAATACGCTGCCCGTCGCGGTCAAACCGTTTGTACAGTTGTGCACCGCCGGGCAATTGCACGGCGAAAAACACCTGAGCGCCATGCTGTTTGAAGGCGATGGTGACGCACTGCAAGCCCTGTCGCTTCAGGTGGCGCAGCATGACGGTGCCATCGTGCGCATTGAAAGTCTGACACCCGCTCAACTTGCCGCAGGGGCACACTACGACCTGAGCGCCTTGATGCACGAACAAAGCATCAGCACCAACACGGCAGCCGCAGGCGGCAACGCGCAGTTGATGACGATGGGCTGATTTTTATAAAAAAGGAGACATTGATGACATTCAAGACACCACCATGAGGCATCGGAAATTTGTAGAGAACCCGCCCTCCGTCATTGCGAACGCAGTGAAGCAATCCATGACTGCCTGACTCCTTGGATTGCCGCGCTTCGCTCGCAATGACAACACTTAGTCATGCATTTTCTAAATTTTTTCAGGAAACCCCTATGAAACTTACCTCCACACTTTTACCCCTGATGGGCGCTTTGACCCTGGCCTTTGCCAGCCAGGCCCAGGCCCAGGAACAAACGGTTGTCATTGGCCTGACCGGCCCCTTGTCGGGTGCCAACGCCTTTGCCGGCAAGGACAATGAGAACGGCGTGCGCCTGGCCGTTGATGACCTCAACAGCAAGAAGATCACGGTCGGTGGCAAAACGCTCAAATTTGTCCTGCAATCCGAAGACGACCAATGCGACCCCAAAGCCGGTGTGCAGGTTGCGCAAAAATTTGTCGATGGCGGCGTCAAGTTCGTCATGGGCCCCTATTGCTCGGGGGTGGCGGTTCCGGCCTCGCGAATTTATAACGAAGGTGGCGCCATGATGTCCACCGTCGGCACCAACCCCAAAGTCACCTTGGGCGGCTACAAAAATCTGTTTCGGATCATCGCCAGCGACAACCAGATTGGTTCCGGCATGGCCAACTATGCGGCCAAGGTGCTCAAGCTGAAAACCGTGGCGGTGATTGATGACCGAACCGCTTTTGGCCAAGGTGTGGCCGAAGAATTTACCAAGGAAGCCAACAAACTGGGGCTGAACGTGGTGGCCAAGGAATTCACCACCGACAAGGCCACCGACTTCACCGCCATCCTGACCAGCCTGAAGGCCAAAAAACCGGAAGCCATATTCTTTGGCGGCTACGCGCCTCAGGCCGCGCCCATGACACGCCAGATGCAACAACTCGCCATCAAAGCCAAATTGCTGGGCGGTGACACCCTGTGCAGCCCCGAAATGGGCAAGCTCGCTGGCGATGCGGTCAACGACGTGGTGTTCTGCGCGCAGGGTGGCTCGATCCTGGAAAAGACAGCCGCTGGCCCGGCTTTCAAAGCCAAGTACAAGCAACGTTACAACCAGGACGCCGACGTGTATGCCGCGCCGTTTTATGACCAAACCATGTTCATTGGCGAGTCCATCCAGAAAGCCGGTTCACTGGACCCGGACAAAGTGGGCGCTGTCATCTATAAAGCCAGCTACAAGGGCATCATGGGCACCTACGCCTACGACGACAAAGGCAACATGAAGCAGGCCCCGATCACGGTCTATACCTTCAAGAACGCCACTCTGGTGCCGCTGGCCAGCTATTGAGGCCAGTCATCCCAGCGTGACCGGGATGCGGTGGCGGCCAAAGTGGCCGCTGGCCGCATCAAAACGCCCGGCTATGGCCGTGCCGCAATCGGGGCAATGGCCCGAGGCGGTGAGTCGGTAGTCGTTGATCTGGTACCAGTCGCGCACGATCAGCGGGGCTTTGCAGCCGGGGCAAAAGGTGGTGTCGCCCTCAACGTTGTGCACGTTGCCGGTGTAGACATAGTGCAGCCCCTGTTGCAAGGCAATGTTGCGGGCGCGCACCAGCGTGGCAAGCGGCGTCTGGGGCACGTCCACCATTTTGTAATCGGGGTGAAAAGCCGAGAAGTGCAGCGGCACGTCGGGGCCAAGCTCCTTGCTGATCCAGCCACACATGGCGGTGAGTTCCTCGTCCGAGTCGTTGCGCCCCGGAATCAGCAGGGTGGTGAGTTCCAGCCAGATATCAGTCTTATGCTTGAGGTAGAGCAGGGTGTCGAGCACCGGCTGCAGATGCGCGCTGGTCAGTTTGAAGTAAAAGTCTTCGGTGAACGCCTTCAGATCCACATTGGCGGCGTCCATTTTGGCGAAAAAATCACGCCGCGGCTGCTCATGGATGTAGCCCGCCGTGACCGCCACCGTCTGGAGGCCCAGCGCGTGGCAGGCATCGGCCGTGTCCATCGCGTACTCGGCAAAAATGACCGGGTCGTTGTAGGTAAAGGCCACGCTCTTGCAGCCTTGCTGGCGCGCCGCCTTGGCGATTGCCTGGGGCGAGGCCTGGTCCATCAGCCGGTCCATGTCGTGCGACTTGCTGATGTCCCAGTTCTGGCAGAACTTGCAGGCCAGGTTGCAGCCCGCCGTGCCAAAGGAAAACACGCTGCTGCCCGGGTAAAAGTTGTTGAGCGGCTTTTTTTCGATCGGATCGATGCAAAACCCGGATGAACGCCCGTAAGTGGTCAGGATCATCTGCTCACCCTCGCGCATGCGCACAAAACAGGCGCCGCGCTGGCCCTCGTGCAGCTTGCAGTCGCGCGGACACAGGTCGCACTGCAGGCGGCCATCCTCGATCTGGTGCCAGTAACGGGCAGGGTAGCTGGGTGCGTTCACTTTCATGCTGTGCCCTCGACTTCCTTGAATTTGCGCACCGTGTAACGCTGCAGCCGAACCTCTGCCGCCCAGAAATCGGGCGCCAGCCCCGCCTTGTGCTTGAGGTGGGCCATGAACTGCCGGGTGTTGGGCAATTGCTCCCACACCTGCGGCAAAAAGGTGCTGCGGTAACGTCCGAACTCAAAAACCACGCCATCCACACCGGGTCGCAGTTGCGCCAGGGCATGTTCTTCACTGTCAAAGTCAAGGGGCTGCATCGCTGACAGCACGGAGACCTCAACGTCGGTGACATCAAGTTCGGCCAGAGTCAGGGGGGCAAAGCGCGGGTCGTGCAGGGCGGCGGCAATGGCGTTGGCCTGAATATCGCTGATGAGCGGACGGTGCGCGTGCAGCGAACCAATGCAGCCGCGCAGTTGGCCCTGCTGCGTCAGGGTGACAAAGCAGGCGCCCAAGGCCTGCAACTCCCCGGCCATTTCCGGCGTGCTGGTCAGTTGACCCAAGGCACTGGTGATGGCAGCACGGGCAATCTGCAGCAACTCCTTGCCGTCTTTGACTGGTGATGTTTGATCAGTGTCCATGGGTTGTTTCCTGATGGAAGGCCAGCGCCGCATAACCCACCACGCGCCCCTTGTCGCCAGCCGTGTCACCCGAATTGCACAGCCCCAGCAGTTGCGGTTGCAGGTGATGGCGCCGGGCCGCCAGCAGCAGGCCGTTGACCGGGGTGGCACCACAGGCCTGCTGGTGGTTCAGCGTTGGCTCCAACTGCATCATGTCCTGCACCGTCTCGCTGTCAATCGACTGCGCGGTGGCGTAAGGCAGAAAGTGCGACAGGTCGGAGCTGATCACGATCAGCGTCTCGTCGCCGCCCCAGAGCACGTCCAGCACCTGGGCCACCTCTGCCGGCGTCGCATCGCCTACCGCCAGCGGCAGCAGTTTGAAGTCATCCAGCACGGACTGCAAAAACGGCAATTGCACCTCCAGCGAATGCTCCTGCGCGTGGGCGGCCGGGCTCACCACCACCTGGGGCAGCGACCGAATGGCCGCCACGGCGTCCTGGTCGATTTCGATCTCGCCCAACGGGGTGGCAAAGTAGTCGGTACCGGGCAGGGCCAGACCACGCACAGGCACCCGGTGCACCGGCCCCAGCAACACCACGCGCCGGATGGTCTGGCGGACTGTGGCGAGTTGCGCATAGGCCTGTGCCGCGGTGGCGCCGGAGTAGATGTAGCCCGCATGGGGAGCGATCAGGGCTTTGGGTGGCAGGGCGGGCGTATTGGCAGCACCGGACTTGGCCGCAGCCAGCATGGCCAACACATCGTGTGTCAGGGTCTGGCTGCGCCCTGGGTAAAAAGACCCGGCGACAGCGGGTGGGCGGATTGGGTTCATATGTGCTCCCTTTGCCAAAGAAACTCCCATTGCCAAATCATATGGTGCTGACTCGCAGCAAATCAAGTGGATTGACGCCGCTTGGCAAACCCGAAAGCCAGCGCTTCAGGCCGCTGTCACAAACGAGTAGGTGTGACAGGCGGTCGCGGTTGCAGCGCCAACAAACCCAGCGCGAGTGCCGCAAAACCAACACCCGCCATAAAGGTGAACGAGGCCCCGAATGATTGCCAGAGCCAGCCCGCCAGGCCGCTGGCGACCAGCATCGCCACGCCGCTGAGTAAATTGAAAAAACCATAGGCGGTGCCGCGCAAATCGGCCGGCGCGGTGTCGGCCACCATGGCGGCCAGCAGGCCCTGTGTCATGGCCATGTGCAAGCCCCACAGCGCCACGCCGGCCCAAAAGATCACACCATTGTTGCCGAATGCGAGCAGCACATCTGCACCGATCAACAGCAGCAGGCCCCAGCCGAGCAAGCTGGTATGACTCAATTTGTCGGCCAGCTTGCCAAACGGGTAGGCGCACGCGGCGTAGACGATGTTCATGCCGATCAGTACCAACGGCGTCCAGGCCAGCGCCAAGCCGCCTTGCTGTGCCCGCAATACCAGAAAGGCCTCGCTGAATCGTGCCAGCGTGAACACGGCACCCACGCCGACCACCCACCAGTAGGCCGGGCGCAAGCGGGCCAGGTTGGCGCGGCTGATGGGGTTGAGGCGCTTGTGGGTCACAGACCGATCCGGCTCCTGCACGCCCCACACCAGCAGCGCCACGCACAGGACAGCCGGCACGGTGGCGACCCAGAACACGGCGCGAAAGTCGTCCTGCCAGAGCAGCATGAAGCCAATGGCCAGCATCGGCCCCAAAAAAGCACCCACGGTGTCGAGCGACTGGCGCAGGCCGAAGGCGGCACCGCGCAGCTCAGGCGGGGCGATGTCGGCCACCAGCGCATCACGCGGCGCGCCGCGGATGCCTTTGCCAACCCGATCGGCCAGCCGTGCGGTGATGATCCAGCCGCTGGACGTGGCCAGGGCAAACAGCGGTTTGGACAATGCGCCCAGGCCATAGCCCAGCACGGCGAGTGGTTTGCGTTTGCCCCAGTAGTCGCTCAAGGCGCCGGAGAACACCTTGACGATGAGCGCCGTGGCCTCGGCGGCCCCTTCGATCAGCCCAACCACAAAGACGCTGATGCCCAAAGTGGTGACCATGAACACCGGCAACAGGCTGTGAATCAGCTCACTCGACACGTCCATCAGCAGGCTGACAAAGCCCAGCGCCCAGATACCTGCCGGGATTTTGCGCAAAGGCTGGGGTGGCGGGGTCATGGTTAAGTCTCTATCCCGACCCGGTTGTCATTGCCTGAACGTGGCTCCGTCACTGCGAGCGTAGCGTGGCAGTCCATGAAGTCGGAAGTCATGGATTGCTTCACTTGCGTATCGCAATGACGGACTCTGTTCATGGATCGCCGCGCTTCGCTCGCGATGACGAGTCCGGTTCATGCTCTGGAATCAGCGCACCAGCACGGCGGCGCTGTCGCCACGCTCGGCAATCACGCCGATTTCATACACCGCTTCACCGGCAGCGCGCAGCGTGGTGGCGCAGGCAGCAGCGCTGGTGGAGTCAATGACGACCACCATGCCGATGCCGTTGTTGAACGTGCGGTTCATCTCGATGTCGTCAATGCCCGCCGTGGCTTGCAGCCAGGCAAACAGTTCGGTTTTTGGCCAGCTGCCCTTGACCAGATGGGCGGCCGTGCCGCCAGGCAGCACGCGCGGGATGTTTTCCAGCAAGCCGCCACCGGTGATGTGGGCCAGGGCCTTGATCGGGTGGGCGGCCAGCGCGGCCAGCACGTTCTTGACATAGAGGCGGGTGGGCTCCATCAGCGCCTGCTTGAACGGTTTGCCGTCGAGCGTGGCGGGCACGGTGCCAGCACTTTCGGCGCGCTCGATGCACTTGCGCACCAAGCTGAAGCCATTGGAATGCACTCCGCTGGAGGCCAGACCCAGCACCACGTCGCCAAGCTTGACATCTGCACCTGTCAGGATTTTGGATTTTTCAACCGCGCCCACCGCAAAACCGGCCAGGTCGTATTCACCAGCCGGGTACATGCCGGGCATTTCAGCAGTTTCACCGCCGATCAGGGCGCAGCCGGACAGCTCGCAGCCTTTGGCGATGCCGCCCACGACGGCGGCGGCGGTGTCCACGTCGAGCTTGCCGCAGGCAAAGTAGTCCAGGAAAAACAGCGGCTCGGCGCCTTGCACCAGCACGTCATTGACGCTCATGGCCACCAGGTCGATGCCCACGGTGTCGTGCATGTTCCACTCAAACGCCAGCTTGAGCTTGGTGCCGACGCCGTCGGTGCCGCTCACCAGCACCGGCTCCTGGTAGCGCTTGGGCACTTCAAACAGCGCGCCAAAGCCGCCGATGCCGGCCAGCACGCCTTCGCGCATGGTTTTCTTGGCGAGCGGCTTGATGCGTTCCACCAGCGCGTCGCCCGCGTCAATGTCAACGCCGGCGGCTTTGTAGGAAAGAGGGGAGGTGGATTGGGTCATGACAATGGGCAGGTAAGGCAAAAGGGTGGCTCAGGCGGCAAGCCGTAAGCCCGATAGAATTTGGCCTGATTTTAAGGGGTTGGCCCGTTGGCCATTTCATCAATGCAATTTACTTCCACACAAAAAAGAGCTTCTGCCTGGTTGGCGCTGCTGCTGGGCACGCTGGCTGTGCTTTGGCTGCTGGCTCCGGTGTTGACGCCGTTTGTGGTGGCGGCCATTCTGGCCTACGCGCTTACGCCCGTGGTGGATTGGCTGGACCGACTGGGCCGGGGCCGCATGCCCCGTTTGCTGGCGGTGGTGCTGGTGGAAATTATTTTCCTGCTACTGCTGCTGGCGCTGATGCTGCTGGTGGTGCCCATCCTGATCAAGCAGTTGCCACTGCTGCGTGAGCAGGTGCCGCCGATGCTGGACCGCTTTAATACCTTCCTGCAACCCTTCTTGTCGCAATTTGGCGTGCATGTGTCGCTTGACGTGGCCGGGCTCAAGGCTTTTGCCATGGAGCATCTGAGCGCCAATTTTGAAGACTTGCTGGGCCGTTTGCTGGCCTCGGCCAAACTCGGTGGCAGCGTGGCGTTGTCGCTGGTGGGCAATGCGGTACTGATCCCGGTGGTGCTGTTTTACCTGCTGATGGAATGGCGCCGCTTTGTCGACCTGCTGCTGGTGCTGGTGCCGCCCCGGTTGCGCCCGGCGGTGGACAACTTTACCGATGAAGCCGATGGTGTGCTGGGTCAGTACCTGCGCGGCCAGATGCTGGTGATGGTGGTGCTGGCGGTGTATTACAGCGCCGGGCTGGCGCTGTTTGGCCTGGATCTGGCGCTGCCCATTGGTGTCTTCACCGGCCTGGCTGTGGCGATTCCCTACCTGGGTTTCGGGCTCGGGCTGATTCTGGCGACGCTGGCGGGTTTTCTTGAATTTTCGGCACAGGCCGGTCATGTCAGCGCGCTGGTGATGGTGGCGGTGGTGTATGGCCTGGGCCAGTTGGTGGAGAGTTTCTTTTTGACCCCGCGGCTGGTGGGTGAGCGCGTCGGGCTGCATCCACTGGCCGTTATTTTTGCCTTGCTGGCGTTTGGCCATTTGCTGGGCTTTGTCGGCGTGTTGATTGCCCTGCCGCTGAGCGCGGTGATGCTGGTCGCCATCCGCCGGCTGCGCCTGGCTTATCTGGACAGCGCGCTTTACCAGGACCGTCACGACGCATGATGCAACAACTGGTGCTGGACATGGGCTTGCCGACGGGGCCGAGCCTGAAAAACTTTTGCGTTGGCTCGAATGAAGCCGCCGTGGCGCATCTCAAGCTCTGGCTGGGTCATGACGGCACCACCCGGCGTTCACCCGTTCCGACTTACCTGTGGGGC